>NZ_CP097843.1:343858-687717 GCF_023611505.1 Streptococcus oralis
GGAGCTTTGATGATATCAAAGGAGTCAAGAGAGATTTTCTTGCGACCTTCTGGCGAATCTGGATCAACACGTAATGTTAGGGTGTGCGGACCATCAGTGAGATTTGTAAATTCGCCAATAAAGGCCCTCTTTTCAGTTGGACCTGAAGTGTAGAAGTCTAGACTTGACATTTCTTTGCCATCTAGTGTAACACGTGCTCGTCCAAGAGCGAGGCTCTTCAAGCCAAAGATACGAATACCTGTCCCTGTAAAGGAAATAGTTGCCTGAGCTTCTGAAGCAGTACTTGGGTAGCTGTTGTTAATGTCAGCGTATTTTTCCGTACCTCCGTAGAGTTCAGGGTCAGACCAGTCCTTAAACTGGGAACCATACTGGATGCGTGAATCGCGATCATCCATTTTTTCTATCGTGTTACCTGTTCCTGCTAGGATCTTGAAGTAGTCTAATGAAATTTTCGAGCGCTCACTACCACGTCCTTTGTGCTCACGTTTAACACGAAGAGTCAGTGTATGAGGTCCGTCAGACAATCCTGCGAAACGACCGATAAGACTACCTTTTTCAGTTGCCCCAGCAGTATGGAAGTCAAGCTCCCCGACCTCTTTGCCATCAATTTTAGCAGTGGCAAGACCTAGTTCAGACGATTTCAGTCCATAGATTTCGATACCAACGCCAGTGAAAGGAATGGTAGCAGTGAGATCTTCGTCTGTATAGTCCCCTTTTGAAAGGTCAGCAAATTTCTCTGTTCCTCCAAATAATTCTGAGTCTGCCCAGTTTCCAAAGGCGGCTCCGTACTGGATACGGCTATCTCGGTCGTCTATCAACTCGCTGTATGTTTCGACAGTGGCCTGTTCAGATACTTGGGTAGGAACTTCGCCCAGCATAGCCTTGACGGTATAAGTGTAGGCATGTTGAGGATCCAGTGATCGGTCAATAAAGTGGGTTTGATTGGTTACAAATTCTTTGCTTGCAGAGGTTTGGCCAGACGCGTCTTTCACTTGTCTTTGGATGACATAGTGGGTAGCACCTTCTACTTGGTTGAAGGTGAGTTCGGCAGTGACTCCATTTTGTCGAACGGCTGTCAGACTGGTTACACGACCAGGGAAATGTTCAAAGGTAATGACATCCCCCTTTTGTGTTGTCAGTTGGATGCGATTATCTTTAAGCACAGTTGCCGTGACTGGTTTGCCATTGACCTTGATTTGGCTGGCTTCGATATTTGGATAGTCTACAACTAGGTCTCCACCGACATTTGACAGGAAGGACAAGCTTTGCAGGTTTTTATCTTTCCATTTCATGCTGACTTCAAAGTTACCACGGGCAATCAAACCAGAAACTTGACCGTCTTTCCAAGCATCTGGAAGGGCTGGCAATGGCGCAATATAGCCAGTATGAGATTGGAGGAGCATTTCTGCCATCCCACTAGTTGCCCCAAAGTTTCCGTCGATTTGGAATGGTGCGTGGGTATCCCAAAGGTTTTCTAGGGTTGAGTACTTGAGCTGTTCAGCGAGTAGACGATGGGCACGGTTACCGTCTAAGAGACGGGCCCAAAGGTTGATTTTATTAGCCTTAGACCAACCAGTACCACCATCTCCACGGTGGTTTAAAGTAGCACGCGCAGCCTCTAGGTATTCAGCCTGGTCCTTGCTAAAGAGCGTACCAGGGAAGAGCCCAACTAGATGGGAAACGTGGCGGTGGTTGTTTTCAATCCCTTCATTAGTGAATTGTGGACTGTCCTCCTCATACCATTCCTTGATACGTCCTTCTTTATTGATATGAAGGGGTTTTAGTTTGTCAAATTTAGCCTTAACCTCTGTGACTAAGTCTTGGTCGACTTTCAGATGGTTGGCAACTTCCATGTAGTCGTGGAATAGTTGCCAGACTAGCGACTGGTCAAAGGTGTTCCCGATTGTGATGGTCCCGTGTTCTGGTGAGTAGGATGGAGAAGACACCCAACGGTCGCTGGTCTTGTCATAGTGCAAGAAGGAGTTCCAGAACTTAGCGGTTTCCTTGAGCATTGGATAAATCTTTTCTTTTAGATAAGTTTCATCCTTGGTGAACTTATAGTAGTCATAGACATTCTGCATCATCCAAGCGTTGGCTGCTGGAGACCAACCCCAATAGTAATTCCAGCCTGGAGTAGTCCAGCCAAATGGTGTCGCCTGAGTGTGGACCAGCCAACCATTTTCTTGACCGTCTTTGGATTCGATACCAGCGTATTCCTTGGCAGCGATACGACCATAATAGCGCATGTCGTCAATGTAATTGATCATTGGCTTGGCAGTTTCAGCAAGGTTGCTCATGTAGGCAGGCCAATAGTTCATTTGCAAATTGACATTGAGGTGGTAGTCAGCGTTCCAAGGTGGATTGTCTACAGCATTCCAGACTCCTTGTAGGTTGGCAGGAAGGGCATCTGTCCGATCACGAGACGAACTGATGAGTAAATAACGTCCGTATTGGAAGAAGAGTTCTTCCAATTTTTGCCCTTTTTCTGGGTCATAGCCTTGAAGGGCCTCTTTTGTCGTTTGAGCAGTCTTGTTTCCGCCTAGATTTAGTTTAACGCGGTTAAAGAGACTTTGATAATCCTTGATATGGTCCTTTTTAAGTGTCTCGTAGTCTTTGGCCTTAGCAGCTTCGACAATCCCTTTAACTGTTTTTTCGAGGTCAATGTCTTTTCGATAGTTGGTTTTTGGATTCTGAGCAAAGTTAGTCTTGGCACTGAGATAGAGGGTCGCATAACTTGCGCCTGTAACGGTTAGAGTTTCGTCCTGAACAGTCACCTTTCCGTCCGTTTTAATTCCTAGGTAGGATGCAAATTTGAGGCCGTTATCTTTGACAGTTCCTTTTAGAAGGATTCCATGTTCATCTGTAGTGACATGACCATTCTTAAAGTTGGAATATTCCCAAGAGTATTCACCATTAGCAAGCAAGTCTTCTGTCAGGCTATTCCAAAGGGTAAAGTCAAGCGTCTTGTTTCCTTTTTTGGTCAAGTGGGTCACAGTGACATCATCAGGATAGCTGGAGAAGGTTTCGCGTTTGAAGGTCGTCCCATCTTGGGTGTAAGAAGTTGTTGTAGTGGCTTCTGTGATATCCAGATTACGGTGATAATCAGTTACAGTATCTAACCCTTTCTTCTGGTTATTAAAGACCATGAAGATATCTCCAAAGGCTAGGTAACGTCCATACTGGGCGTTGTTTGGTCCAACCAGATTTTGTTCAGCTAGCTGTTTTGCTTTTTGGCGGTCACCAGCTTCGAGGGCTTTACGAATCTCAGCCAAGACCTTGTAGCGCTCCTTGTAGTTTCCTCCGTTATAGTCGGTGCTATCGGGTTGTGGTCCTCCTGACCAGAGGGTCTTTTCGTTGTACTGGATTCTCTCTTCCCCAATGAGTCCGAAAACCTTGGCTCCCATTTCTCCATTTCCGACAGGAAGGGCTTGTTTTTCCCATCCATCATAGGAGGGAGCTGTTGGTTGATCGTAGTTGAGTTGATAGTTTTCTTGCTTTGTCACAGGCTGATCTGCTTTTTCAGGTTCCTTATTTTCTTTAGCTTCTACAATGGCTTCTTCACTAGCTTGACTATTTGTCGTCTGAGTCTCGTTAGCTGGCTTGCTTTCGGAAACTACTGGACTCTCGGCTAGAGACGGTTTTGTAGTTTCAGTAGCTTCAGCAGCTTTGGGTTCACTATCAGGCTTAGTGATAGCTTCGACAGAGGTTGGTTCAGTTTGCTTGACCTCAACACTGTCTGCAGCTACAGTATGGTTGACTAGAAAAACAGCCCCCAGCAAAACAGAAGCAGTCCCAACCGTTAGTTTGCGGATGCTATAGCGACAGGATTTCTCCCAAAATCTTTTATCCATAGAAATCTCCTTTAGCATTTGGAACCGTTTACATTTTGTAAGACAAATCCCTATATTTTTGTTTCTATTTACCTCCCATTCTACTGGTCATCTAGCATTTGTCAAGAGGTTTCTGGTGAAAAACATATTTGATATTGCTTTTTCTTAAAATAGTAGAAGAAAGAGAGGAAAGGGTGGAATTATTCGTAATTTCATAGTTCATTCTGAATGTAAGACTAGCTTAGAATTGGCTTAACTCCATCCCTGAAAGCGTAAAACAAACTAGTCAGAAAAGTCACTTTATGGTATAATATAGAAGACTCAAAAAGAAACAGGAGAAAAAGAATGGATTTACTTTTAGCAGTTATCTTGATTGTGCTAGCTTTTCTAGGAGGAGCTCTTGGAGGTATGTATTTGGTTCGTAAGCAGATCGAAAAAGAATTTGCTGACAACCCACGTTTGAACGCTGAGGCAGTTCGTGCTCTCTTGAGCGCAAATGGTCAAAAACCAAGCGAAGCCAAGGTTCAACAAGTTTACCACCAAATCATCCGTCAACAAAAAGCAGCCCTTGCTAACAATAAAAAGAAATAAATAGGAAAAGTCTGGGATGAAAGTTCCAGACTTCTCACTATGTTCAATAGTTCTCAAGGATAAGACTTTTTCCTTGCATTCTATTGATATTTGATTATGATTAAGAGAGAGGCAGTTGACATTTTATCGAGCTGTCGGTCAGTTCGTTCAGGATAAGGAATCATGATGAACTATCAATCAGAAAAAGAAGACTAGAAAGAAGACTGTATGGATAATCGACCAATTGGTTTTTTGGATTCGGGTGTCGGGGGCTTGACTGTTGTTCGTGAGCTCATGCGCCAGCTTCCCCATGAAGAAATCGTCTATATTGGAGATTCGGCTCGGGCGCCCTACGGCCCTCGTCCTGCTGAGCAAATTCGTGAATATACTTGGCAGTTGGTCAACTTTCTCTTGACCAAGGATGTCAAAATGATTGTCATTGCTTGTAATACTGCGACCGCGGTCGTCTGGGAAGAAATCAAGGCGAAACTAGACATTCCTGTCCTAGGTGTGATTTTGCCAGGAGCTTCGGCAGCTATCAAGTCCAGTCAAGGCGGGAAAATCGGAGTGATTGGAACCCCTATGACGGTACAATCAGACATATATCGTCAGAAAATCCATGATTTGGATCCAGACTTACAGGTGGAAAGTTTGGCCTGTCCCAAGTTTGCCCCCTTGGTGGAGTCTGGTGCCCTGTCAACCAGTGTTACCAAGAAAGTGGTTTATGAAACCCTGCGTCCCTTGGTCGGCAAAGTGGATAGCCTGATTTTGGGCTGTACCCATTACCCACTCCTTCGCCCTATCATCCAAAATGTCATGGGACCAAAGGTCCAGCTCATCGATAGTGGGGCAGAGTGTGTGCGGGATATCTCGGTTTTGCTGAACTATTTTGAAATCAATCGTAGCCGAGATGCGGGACCTCTTCAACATCGTTTTTACACAACAGCCAATAGCCAAAGTTTTGCCCAGATTGGAGCAGAATGGCTGGAAAAAGAGATTCATGTGGAGCATGTAACTTTATGACAAACAAAATTTATGAATACAAGGACGACCAGGACTGGTATGTCGGTGTCTGGGATGTCTATGGAGGCATCTATAGCCTTATCAAAGATCCTCTCGAGCTTGATTTTATGGATTTAGCGCGGATTTTTCGTGACGAAGAAAATGGCTTCCCGATTACGATAACAGTGATGCGCTGGTCTTCTAACTTCCGTCTGCTCTCCTTTATCGTTGAGATTTTAAATGCCGAAGCAGGCCGCAATCTAGAAGTCATCCAACGTCAGGGAGTTCTGCTCTTGGTTGAAAATGAGAAGCTTTTGCATGTCGAATTGCCTAAAGAAGGAGTCGATGTAGAAGCCTTCTTTGAAACTAGCAAGGTTAGAGAAACTCTGCTCATTGCGACTCGTAACGAGGGCAAGACCAAGGAATTCCGAGCCATCTTTGACAAGTTAGGCTACGATGTGGAAAATCTCAATGACTATCCAGATCTGCCTGAAGTAGCTGAAACAGGCATGACTTTTGAAGAAAATGCCCGCCTCAAGGCAGAAACCATTTCTCAATTAACAGGAAAGATGGTGCTAGCAGATGACTCAGGTCTCAAAGTCGATGTCCTTGGTGGCTTGCCAGGTGTCTGGTCAGCTCGTTTTGCAGGTGTAGGAGCAACCGACCGTGAAAACAATGCTAAACTCTTGCACGAATTGGCCATGGTCTTTGAACTCAAGGACCGTTCGGCACAATTCCACACAACCCTGGTTGTAGCTAGTCCAAACAAGGAAAGTTTGGTTGTCGAAGCTGACTGGCCAGGCTACATTAACTTTGAACCTAAGGGGGAGAATGGCTTTGGCTATGACCCGCTCTTCCTGGTAGGAGAGACAGGTAAATCCTCAGCAGAGCTAACCCTTGAAGAAAAAAATAGCCAATCCCACCGAGCCTTAGCCGTTAAGAAACTTTTGGAGGTATTTCCATCATGGCAAAGCAAACCATCATTGTAATGAGTGATTCCCATGGCGATAGCTTGATTGTGGAAGAAATTCGCGATCGCTATCTGGGGAAAGTCGATGCCATTTTTCACGATGGTGACTCAGAACTCCGTCCTGATGCTCCACTTTGGGAGGGCATCCATGTCATCAAAGGCAACATGGACTTTTATGCGGGCTACCCAGAACGTTTGGTGACCCAACTTGGTCCGACCAAGATTATCCAGACTCACGGACACTTATTTGATATCAATTTCAACTTTCAAAAGTTGGACTACTGGGCTCAGGAAGAAGATGCCGACATCTGTCTCTATGGTCATTTGCATGTGCCAAGTGCTTGGATGGAAGGCAAAACACTCTTTTTAAATCCAGGCTCCATCAGCCAACCACGAGGGACTATCAGAGAATGTCTCTATGCTCGAGTGGAGATTGATGACAGCTATTTCAAAGTAGACTTTTTGACACGTGATCATGAGATTTATCCAGGCTTGTCCAAGGAGTTCGCTCGATGATTGCCAAGGAATTTGAAGCATTTTTACTGGAGCAGGAAGAAACTTTTCTTACCCCTGCTGAGAATCTAGCAGCTTTGATTGATACCCATAACGCTGACCATGCGATTCTAGTGCTGAGCCAAATCACCTATACCCGTATCCCTGTTGTGACCTTTGACAAACGCTTTGTCGGAACCATTGGTCTGAGAGACATTTTGGCTTATCAAATGGAGCAAGGTTTGACGGATGAACAGATGGCAACGACAGATATCGTCAATATGACCAAGACGGATGTGGCAGTTGTCGCTCCAGACTATAACATCACAGAAGTCCTCCATAAACTGGTGGATGAACCCTTCTTGCCAGTGGTAGATGGTGAAGGAATTTTCCAAGGAATCATCACGCGCAAGTCCATCCTCAAGGCCGTCAATGCCCTTTTGCATGACTTTAGTAAGGAATATGAGATTCGATGCAAATGAGAGATAGGATTTCAGACTTTTTAGAGGGAAAGCAGGGTTTGTCTGCCAATTCCAAGCAATCTTATAAGTATGATCTGGAGCAATTTTTAGATATGGTAGGGGAGCGGATTTCTGAGACCAGTCTCAAGATTTACCAAGCCCAGCTTGCTAACCTAAAAATGAGCGCCCAGAAGCGAAAACTTTCGGCCTGTAACCAATTTCTCTACTTTCTCTATCAAAGAGGAGAGGTGGACAGTTTTTACCGCTTGGAATTAGCCAAACAAGCTGAAAAGAAGACCGAAAAGCCAGAACTGTTAGACCTAGAGTCTTTTTGGCAGGAAAGTGATTATCCAGAAGGACGCTTGCTGGCGCTCTTAATCCTAGAAATGGGACTCTTGCCAAGCGAAATTTTAGCTCTCAAGGTTGCGGATATCAATCTGGATTTTCAAGTTTTGAGAATCAACAAGGCTTCCCAACAGAGGATTGTCACTATTCCCACGACCTTGCTTTCAGAATTGGAACCCTTGATGGGGCAGACCTATCTCTTTGAAAGGGGAGGGAAAGCCTATTCTCGTCAGTGGGCCTTTCGTCAGCTGGAGTCCTTTGTCAAGGAGAAAGGTTTCCCAGCCTTATCAGCCCAAGCCTTGCGGGAACAGTTCATTCTAAGACAAATAGAAAACAAGGTCGATTTGTACGAAATTGCAAAAAAACTAGGATTAAAAACAGTCCTGACCTTAGAGAAATATAGATAATGGATATTAAATTAAAAGATTTTGAAGGGCCCCTGGACTTGCTCTTGCACCTGGTTTCCAAGTATCAGATGGATATTTACGATGTGCCCATTACGGAAGTCATCGAACAGTATCTAGCCTATGTCTCAACCCTGCAGGCCATGCGTCTGGAAGTGACGGGCGAGTACATGGTCATGGCCAGTCAGCTCATGCTAATCAAGAGCCGCAAACTTCTTCCAAAGGTGGCAGAAGTGGCAGATTTGGAGGATGACCTGGAGCAGGATCTCCTCTCCCAAATCGAAGAATATCGTAAGTTTAAACTCTTGGGTGAGCACTTGGAGGCTAAGCACCAAGATCGGGCCCAGTATTATTCCAAAGCGCCGACAGAGTTGATCTACGAGGATGCAGAGCTTGTGCATGATAGGACGACTATTGACCTCTTTTTGGCTTTTTCAAATATCCTAGCCAAGAAAAAAGAGGAGTTCGCTCAGAACCACACGACCATCTTGCGGGATGAGTATAAGATTGAGGATATGATGGTCATCGTAAAGGAGTCCTTGACTGGACGAGACCAGTTGCGTTTGCAGGATTTGTTCAAGGAAGCCCAGAATGTCCAAGAGGTCATTACCCTCTTTTTGGCGGCCTTAGAGTTAATCAAAACCCAGGAACTGATCCTTGTGCAAGAGGAGAGTTTCGGAGATATCTATCTCATGGAAAAGAAGGAAGAAAGTCAAGAGGCACAAAGCTAGACTTGATAGAGAGGAAAGATGAGTACTTTAGCAGAAATAGAAGCGCTCTTGTTTGTAGCAGGTGAAGATGGGATTCGAGTCCGTCAGTTGGCTGAACTCCTATCGCTTCCCCCGACAGGCATCCAGCAGAGTTTAGAAAAATTAGCCCAAAAGTATGAAAAAGACCAAGAGTCGAGTTTGTCCCTGATTGAGACAGGTGGCGCTTACAGATTGGTGACCAAGCCTCAATTTGCAGCGATTTTAAAGGAATACTCCAAGGCGCCCATTAACCAGAGTTTATCTCGGGCGGCCCTTGAGACCTTGTCCATCATTGCCTACAAGCAGCCCATTACGCGGATAGAAATTGATGCCATCCGTGGGGTCAATTCGAGTGGGGCTTTGGCAAAGTTACAGGCCTTTGACTTGATACGAGAAGATGGGAAAAAAGAAGTGTTGGGTCGTCCCAATCTCTATGTGACTACGGATTATTTCCTAGATTACATGGGGATAAACCATTTAGAAGAATTGCCAGTGATTGATGAGCTTGAGATTCAAGCCCAAGAAAGCCAATTATTTGGTGAAAGGATAGAAGAAGATGAGAATCAATAAATATATTGCCCACGCAGGTGTGGCCAGTAGGAGAAAAGCAGAAGAGCTGATCAAGCAAGGCTTGGTGACGGTCAACGGCCAAGTGGTGCGTGAACTAGCAACGACCATCAAGGCTGGAGACAAGGTTGAAGTTGAAGGTCAACCTATCTATAACGAAGAAAAGGTCTACTATCTTCTCAATAAACCGCGCGGTGTGATTTCCAGTGTGACAGATGACAAGGGCCGCAAGACTGTTGTGGATCTCTTGCCAAATGTAAAAGAGCGTATTTACCCAGTTGGACGTTTGGACTGGGATACATCAGGTGTTTTGATTTTGACCAATGATGGGGATTTTACGGATGAGATGATTCACCCTCGTAATGAGATTGACAAGGTCTATGTCGCGCGTGTTAAAGGTGTGGCCAATAAGGACAATCTCCGTCCCTTGACCCGCGGACTTGAGATTGATGGCAAGAAAACCAAGCCAGCTGTTTATGAAATTCTCAAAGTGGATCCAGTTAAAAATCGCTCTGTGGTACAGTTGACCATTCACGAAGGACGTAACCACCAAGTTAAAAAGATGTTTGAAGCTGTCGGTCTTCAAGTGGATAAGTTGTCTCGGACACGTTTTGGACACTTAGATTTGACAGGCCTTCGTCCGGGAGAATCTCGTCGCCTTAACAAAAAAGAAATCAGCCAACTACACACCATGGCGGTAACTAAAAAATAATGAAACGAATCTTAATAGCGCCAGTACGCTTTTACCAACGTTTTATCTCACCAGTCTTTCCCCCCTCTTGTCGTTTTGAGCCTACTTGTTCCAACTACATGATCCAGGCTATTGAAAAACATGGCTTCAAGGGTGTCTTGATGGGTTTGGCTCGGATTTTACGTTGCCATCCCTGGTCGAAAACAGGCAAGGATCCCGTACCAGACCACTTTTCACTCAAACGAAACCAAGAAGAAAAATAACCCAACATCATTTGATGTTGGGTTTTCTTGCTTATTTCAAAGCTTTTTGTGCGTCTTCAATCATGAGTTTAGTTGATTCAAGACCGCCTCCGCTTAGATACCAGAGGTCTGGTGTTAGTTGGATAATTTTTCCATTTTTAGCGGCAGGAGTTTCAGCGATGAGGGCATTTTCTAGGACGCCATCGTTGCTAGAGTTGTCACCACCGATGGCAAGGGTACGGTTGATGACAAAGAGGATGTCAGGATTGATTTCTTTGACACTTTCAAAGCTGACTTCTTGTCCGTGGCGAGAGTCTTCAAATTGAGTGTCTGTTGGCTTGAATTTCAAGGTTTGGTACAAGAAAGAGAAACGAGATTGGGCACCAAAGGCAGCCATTTTTCCTTCATTGAGGAGGATAGCAAGGGCTTTTTTGTCAGAACTTTCGTTTTTAGTAGCGACTTCTTGAATGCTCTTGTCTAGGTTGGCTAATTCCTCTTTGGCTTTCTGTGTACCAGTTTCACCAAAGGCGCTTGCTAAGGATTCGATGTTGGCCTTGGTAGAAGTCCAGTAGTCGTCCTTACTTGCTTGGAAGAGAACAGTTGGAGCAATTTCTTTGAACTTGTCTACGAATTTTTGGGTACGTGGAGAAGCGATAATTAGATCTGGTTCAAGAGCAGCAATGGCTTCTAGGTCTGGCTCAACCATAGAACCAACATTTTTGACATTTCCTGCAAGATCTTTTAGGTAAGTCGGAACAGTTTTTGTAGGCATTCCGACGATATTCTTTTCAAATCCTAAAGCACGAATAGTATCCGCAGCACCGAGGTCAAAAGTCACAATCTTTTCAGGAACCTTTGAAAGTTTGACCTCGTCTAGTGAACTTTTAATGGTTATCTCTGTTGGAGCAGAGCTACTTGTCTCTGTCTGGCTAGTGCTTGAGTTTGTATTTGTACTACATGCACCAAGTAGGAGCAAGAAGCTGGCCACTAGGGCAGTAAGATAAAGTTTAAGGGATGTTTTCATGATTTCTCCTTTTTAAAATGTGATAACGATGTAGGGAGTCTCTTAGATAGGCTTATTAGCTAAGAGACAGAGAATTCTCTAACATGAGTTTCTGAGTTACTAGCTATAGATACAGATCTTTTTGCCATTGATATCAGCTAGCGTGATAGGAATCTCATAGAGTTGACTGAGCAGGTCAGCCTGCATGATTTGAGCAGTCGTTCCCTTGCAAAAGACTTGACCGTCCTTGAAGGCAACAATTTCATCTGCATACTGGCTGGCCATGTTGATATCGTGGAGGACTATGATAATGGTCTTCCCTAGTTCCTCCACCAGTCGCTTGAGAATCTGCATCATGCTGACGCTTTGCTTGATATCGAGGTTGTTAAGTGGTTCGTCCAGCAAGATAAAGTCTGTATCCTGGGCTAGTACCATGGCGATAAAGACACGTTGGAGCTGTCCACCAGACAGACTATCGATGTAGCGGTCTTTTAAGTTTGTCAGTTCCAGATAGTCCAGAGTTTCTCGGATTTTTTCCCAGTCTTCTGTCTTCAGTCGACCACGGCTGTAGGGAAAACGTCCAAAACTGACCAGTTCTTCTACAGTCAATTTGGCTTGGTAATTGATCTTCTGCTTTAGGATGGTAAGCTCTCGAGCCAGTTCTTGCGAATTCCAACTTTCAATTTCACGACCTTTGATACTGAGAATTCCCTGATCCTTCTTGGTTAGTCTGCTCATAATGGAGAGGAGAGTTGATTTTCCAGCACCATTTGGACCAATAAAGGCTGTCAGTTTCTGAGGACTGACTTCAAGCGAAATGTCTTGCAAAATATCCTGTTTTTGAATGGATTTGTCAATGTTTTCCAGTTTCACCGACGTGCCCTCCTATAAAGTAAGATAAAGAATAAGAAGCCACCCACACTCTCGATAATCATGCTGATGCGAATTTCCAGTGCAAAGACTCGTTCAATGAGGGCTTGCCCCAAGGTCAAGCTAATAAATCCAATCAGAATAGCCACGATAAAGAGTAACTTGTGTCGATAATCTTTGACAATCAGGTAAGTGAGATTGGCCAGCATAAAGCCGAAGAAGGCCATAGGTCCTACCAAGGCAGTTGCCGTTGAGGTCAAAAGTACGATGCCCCAGAGGAGTTCTCTCTGTTCTTTTTCAACATCGAGTCCCAGTATCTGAGCTGTTTCTCTTTGCAGGTGTAAGACATCCAGAATGACTGCTTTTCGAAAGAAAAAGATTGTTAAAGCGAGGATGATTAGAGAACCGATGGCTAGGATGGAAGTGTTGAGATGCTGAAAGGAGGCAAAGAGACTGTTCTGCAGTTTATCGTATTCATTTGGATCCATCAGGACTTGGAGGAAGGTACTGATATTTCGAAAGAGACTTCCGAGTGCTAGACAGATTAGCAGAATGAAGACCAGATCTTGTTTCATCAGTGTCTTCAAGTAGCCTTGTAAGGCAAGAAAGAAGAGGGATTGGACAAGAAGTAAGATTAAAAATTCTAAGATAGGAGACTTTTCAAGCTGTAGAAATTTGCTTTCAAAAACCAGTAGCAGGGTTTGTAGCAAGACATAGAAGGATTCGATTCCCAAAATACTAGGTGTCAGGAAGCGATTTTCCGTCAGGGTTTGAAAACTAATGGTCGAAATCCCTGTCGCGATAACTACCAAGAGATAAACGACAATCTTTTGAGAACGAAGTTTCCAAGCAAAGACAGATAGGTGACTAATAGGCCAAAAGTAGAGGAGACAAGCTCCGATGGCCAGAATAATGAGAAGGCAGAAGAGCCTGGTATGTTTGCTTTTAAACTGCATCTTTTTGTCCCCCTCTCCATAAAAGTAGGATAAAGGCGAGACTACCGATGATTCCTAGAATGAGACTGACAGACAGCTCATAGGGCCGAATCAAGACTCGAGAGAGGATGTCACAGGCCAGAACTAGATTGGCACCGATCAGAGCGACCATGAGTTTGGTTTGACTCAGATTATCTCCATAGCGCTTGCGGACAAGATTGGGAACGATGACTCCGAGAAAAGGCAAGGCACCCACGGTAATCATGGTGACACTTGTCGTTAGCGCCACTAGAAATAGGGCCAGCTTTTCAAGTAGGGAGTAAGAAATTCCCAAACTCTCACTGGTTTCCTTACCCAGATTCATGATGGTAAAGGTTTGGGATAATTTCCAAACGGCTATCAGGATAATGAGGCCTAAGAAGAGCCACTCATACTGATGGGTCTGAATCATGGAGAAGGAACCCTGGGTCCAAGCCGTCATACTCTGAACTAGATTGAAACGGTAGGCGATAACTTCTGTGATAGAACCGATAATCCCACTATAGATGATCCCGATCAAGGGCAACATCCACCTTTCCTTTATAGAAAAAATAGTCATAAAGGCCAGGAAGAAGAGGGTAAATAAAATGGATGAGCCAAAAGCAAAGAGCATCTTTTGGGTCAGACTCGCAGACGGAAAGACAAAGAGGCTCAACACCATTCCCAGTTTGGCGGCTTCTGTCGTTCCGACTGTGCTTGGGGCAGCAAACTGATTTTGAGTAATGGTCTGCATGAGGAGTCCTGCCATGCTCATGCTAGAGGCTGCAAGGAGAATGCTGAGGGTTCTTGGAAGACGCGACTCTTGAAAGAGAAGCCAAGTCTGTTGGTCAAAAGCAAAGAATTTTTCCCAAGAAAAATCACTGGTTCCAATGGTAATGGAGAGAAAGACCAGGAGTAGAAGTAAGCCTGTTAAAATATGAGAAAGTTTCATGCCCCGTCCTTTCATGTAGATTTGCTATAAAAATACCCTTGGAGATAATGTAACACGATTTCTTTAATCTGTCAATAAATTTTCTGACAATTTAATGTAAAAAGAAAGAAAAATTTCTGAAATTACATCTGCCCCTCTCTTTTATTGGAAAAAATGAGTAAAAACCAATCCACCTTCCCACTATCCTTCTCCTATAAAAAGTGGTAAAATGGAGGACAGAAAGAAGGAACTGATATGACAACATTATTTTCAAAAATCAAAGAAGTAACAGAGCTTGCTGCGATCTCAGGTCATGAAGCGCCTGTCCGGACTTATCTTCGTGAAAAGTTGACACCGCACGTGGATGAAGTAGTGACAGATGGCTTGGGTGGTATTTTTGGTATCAAGCATTCAGAAGCTACGGACGCGCCCCGTGTTTTGGTTGCTTCTCATATGGACGAAGTTGGCTTTATGGTCAGTGAGATCAAGCCAGATGGGACCTTCCGTGTCGTTGAAATCGGTGGCTGGAACCCTATGGTAGTCAGCAGCCAACGCTTTAAACTCTTTACTCGTGACGGTCGTGAAATTCCCGTGATTTCAGGCTCTGTTCCACCACATTTGACACGTGGAACAGGTGGACCAACCATGCCAGCTATTGCAGATATCGTCTTTGATGGTGGTTTCGCGGATAAGGCTGAAGCAGAAAGTTTTGGCATCCGTCCTGGTGATACCATCGTACCAGATAGCTCTGCAATTTTAACAGCCAATGAAAAAAATATCATCTCCAAAGCTTGGGACAACCGCTACGGTGTTCTCATGGTGAGCGAGTTAGCTGAAGCCTTGTCAGGTCAAAAGCTTGACAATGAACTCTATCTGGGTTCTAATGTCCAAGAAGAAGTTGGTCTCCGTGGTGCTCATACTTCTACAACTAAGTTTGACCCAGAAGTCTTTCTAGCAGTTGACTGTTCACCTGCTGGTGATGTTTATGGTGGTCAAGGCAAGATTGGCGATGGAACCTTGATTCGTTTCTACGATCCAGGTCATTTGCTTCTCCCAGGAATGAAAGATTTCCTTTTGACAACGGCTGAGGAAGCTGGTATCAAGTACCAATACTACTGTGGTAAAGGCGGAACGGATGCTGGAGCAGCTCATCTGAAAAATGGTGGTGTTCCTTCTACAACTATCGGTGTCTGTGCCCGTTATATCCACTCTCACCAAACCCTCTACGCTATGGATGACTTCTTAGAAGCCCAAGCTTTCTTGCAAGCCTTGGTGAAAAAATTGGATCGTTCAACGGTTGATTTGATTAAGAAATATTAAACATAAGGGAGGTTGATTGGGATGACAGAACCAAACCTAGAAGGCCTTATAAAAGATCTTTACAACCATGCTCGACATGATTTGAGTGAAGATTTAGTTGCTGCTCTCCTAGAGACTGCTAAAAAACTACCTACTACAAATGAGCAATTGCTGGCAGTTCGTCTCTCAGGTCTGGTCAATCTTGAATTGTTCAGAAATCCCAAACACCCAGCACCTGAGTTGATCAACTTGGCTCGCTTTATCAAAAGAGAAGAAGCTAAGTGCAGAGGAACCGCGGTTTCTGCTATTATGTTTGGAGAGCTCTTTAAAATGCTTTGATTCCATTGTGAATCAAAGCGTTTTTATATATGGTAGAAAAGATATTCTTGATTAAGTAACGAAAAAACCACCTAAGTCAAGGTGGTTTCTTACCTATTAGATTTGTTCAGCAATGACCTTTTCAGCTAGGTTCATAGCATGGTCAGATACACGAGTGTAGTGGGAAATGATGTCGATAAAGTTGACCCCAGCTTGTGTTGAACATTCGCCCTTGTTAAGGCGTTTGATGTGGGTCTTTCTGAGAACGCGTTCCATATTGTTGATTTCTTTATGACGTTCAATCAGCCTTTGAGCTTTTTCAATATCATTGTTTTCCACACTATCAAGGGCATCTTTGATGAACTCAGTGGTAGCGTGATAAATCGCAGCTAGCTCTTCCAAAGCGGCCTCAGAGAACTGAACATTCTTGCGTTGGAGATAGTCTGTTAGGTTGATTAACCCTTCTGCGTGGTCTCCAATCCGTTCCAAATCACGTGATGAGTCAAGAATATTGGTTAAAATTTCACTTTCCTTTTGACTCAAGGATTCGCTTGAAAGGCTAATCAGGTAACGAGTGAGTTTTTCGTCAATTGTGTTAATTGCTTCTTCAGTCTTATGGCCTTTCTCAGCTAGTTTTTCATCTAGATTGACGATGTAGTCGTAGGAAAGGTCAAAAGCTTTTGCAGCATAGTTCCCCAAGTGAAGCAGTTCTTTTTTGGCATTTCCTAGAGCGATAGAAGGAGCCTGCTTGATGAGTTGTTCATCCAAGTAGAGAGCTTCGTATTTGACAACCTCATCTTCACCAGGAATGAGCTTGGTCACAATGTAAGCCAAGGCACCAATGAATGGGAACTGGATAATGGTATTTGTAATATTAAAGGTTCCGTGGGCAAAGGCAATGGTCATTTCTGGAGCTAGATTGAGAGTAGATTCAAACCATTGAATCAAGCCAGTGAAAGGTACAAGAAAGACAATACAGATGACCGTACCAATCACGTTAAAGACGACATGGGCACCGGCAACACGTTTGGCAGCGATATTGGCTCCAAGAGAAGCAATGATGGCTGTAATGGTCGTTCCGATATTATCACCAAACAAGACCGGTAGGGCACCTTGTAGGTCAATCAAACCACTTGCGTACAGGTTCTGTAAGATACCGATAGTTGCGGATGAAGCTTGAATGAGTAGGGTCAGTCCAGTTCCGACAAAGACACCTAGAATAGGACTCTTACTTAGTTCAACCATGTAGTCTCTAAAGACTTGCAGGTCTTTTAGGGGCTCCATTGCACCGCTCATAAGATTGAGGGCGAAGAAGATACCACCCACACCAAAGATAATCCGTCCGATGTTATTGATGGAGCGATTCTTGGTGAAGAAAAGACAAACAGCTCCGATAAAGAGCATAGGCAAGGCATAATCTCCTAGCTTAAAACCGATGATAAAGGATGTAACGGTGGTTCCAATATTGGCACCCATGACAATACCGATAGCCTGACGCAATGTCAAAAGTCCTGCACTGACAAGTCCCACTGTAATGACTGTAACACCAGAACTTGATTGAATCAGCGCCGTCATACCGATACCAACCAGCACACCGAAGAAGGGATTGCTGGTATATTTGTCAATGTAAAAACGAAGGCGATCTCCAGCAGCTTGTTGCAAACCGTCTCCCATGGTCTTGATACTATATAAAAATAGTCCCAGACCACCTAAAAAGTGAAATAAAATTTCCTGCCAATTAATGGACATTTCTTTTTCCTCCGAAAAATAATAACGGAATTTCTCCTATTCTATTTTAAAGGATAAAAGTAAATCTCACAAGTGTTTAGCTGAAATTTTCATGAGAAACAAGAACTTTCTTTTAAAATGAGAGATAGTTTCCCTTTAAGATAGATGATTTATAGGATTGTGTCCAAATTTTACTGATTATTATCCTAGTTATAGTTTTTATGTTAAATAGATTGACATCGCTTTTATATAGGATAAAATGAAGATGATCCTGTTCGGGTGGTGAGCACTGAGAACAGTTACTTTTTATCAAAAAAGTAAAGCGCTTACTTTTTATTATATTAGGAGGAAAAGATGAAAGATCTATTTTTTGAAAAACGTTGCCGTTACAGTATTCGAAAACTGTCAATCGGAGCTTGTTCCTTGATGATTGGTTCAGCTCTATTTGCGAGCCCAGCTCTTGCGGAACAGGTCTCTGCCCCTGAAACAGCTACTAATACGAGCACTCAAGCGACAAGTGCCAGTGAAACAACTAATCCAGACACCGCAGCTATCGAAAAGCAATTAGAGGAAACAGAGAACAAAGTAGCTGAGCAACCTATTTCAGAAAACACTCCAGCAATAACGGATCTAGTTAATGAAAAAGAAGAAGCGAAGCCTACTCCGACGGATAAAGCTGACAAACCTGCTCAACCAACTGAAAAAGAAGAAGTCAAATCAGAGGAAGCTCCTCAAGTTGCTGAGAAGAAAGCCGACAAACCGACTCTAGCAGACGTTCCTAAAAATGAAGAAAAGAGTCTCCGACCAAAAGAAATCAAATTTGATACATGGGAAGATTTGTTGAAATGGGAACCGGGTGCGCGTCAGGATGATCCCATTAACCGTTCCTCAGTTGAACTCGCCAAGCGCCACAGAGGGCAGTTGGTCAATGAAAAAGCAAGCAGAAGAGCCAAGGTCCAGGCGCTGGCAAATACCAACTCAAAGGCCAAAGACCACGCTTCTGTTGGTGGAGAAGAATTCAAGGCCTACGCTTTTGACTACTGGCAATACTTGGATTCAATGGTCTTCTGGGAAGGCTTAGTTCCAACTCCAGATGTCATTGATGCAGGCCACCGCAACGGAGTTCCCGTTTATGGAACACTCTTTTTCAACTGGTCAAACAGCATTGCCGACCAAGAGAAATTTGCCGCTGCTTTGAAACAAGATGCAGATGGCACCTTCCCTATCGCACGAAAACTCGTCGATCTTGCTAAGTACTACGGATTTGATGGCTATTTCATTAACCAGGAAACAACGGGCGATTTGGTAGCACCTCTTGGTGAAAAAATGCGCCAATTCATGCTCTATACAAAAGAATACGCAGCTAAGGTCAACCACCCAATCAAGTATGCTTGGTACGATGCCATGACCTACAAATACGGCCGTTACCACGAAGATGGCTTGGGAGACTACAACTACCAATTCATGCAAAAGGAAGGTGACAAGGTCCCTGCAGATCAATTCTTTGCTAACTTCAACTGGAACAAGGAAAAGAATGACCACTCCGTAGAGATGGCCAAATGGCTAGAACGTAGCCAGTATGATGTCTTTGCAGGCCTGGAATTGCAACAAGGTGGTTCATATAAGACTAAGGTTAACTGGGATGCCCTCTTAGATGAAAAAGGCAAGTTGCGCTTGTCGTTAGGACTTTTTGCACCAGATACGATTACCAGTCTAGGAAAAACAGGCGAAGACTACCACAAGAACGAAGACATCTTCTTTACAGGTTACCAAGGAGATCCAACGGCTCAAAAACCAGCAGATAAAGAGTGGTATGGAATTGCCAATTTAGTTGCTGATCGCACACCAGCAGTGGGCCGGACCTTCACGACCTCTTTTAATACAGGTCATGGTAGAAAATGGTTTGTAGACGGTAAAGTTTCTAAGGATTCTGAGTGGAACTACCGTTCGGTTTCTGGTGTCTTGCCAACATGGCGCTGGTGGCAGACTTCAACAGGGGAAAAACTTCGTGCAGAATATGACTTTACAGATGCCTATAATGGAGGAAACTCCCTTAAATTCTCAGGCGATGTAGCTGGTAAGACGGACCAGGATGTGAATTTGTATTCTACCAAACTAGAAGTAACAGAGAAAACCAAACTTCGTGTTGCCCACAAGGGAGGAAAAGGCTCTAAAGTTTATATGGCTTTCTCTACAACACCAGACTACAAATTTGAGGATGCAGCTGCATGGAAAGAACTGACTCTCTCTGATGACTGGAAGAATGAAGAATTTGACCTCAGCTCACTAGCAGGTAAAACCATCTATGCAGTCAAACTCTTCTTCGAGCATGAAGGAGCTGTAAAAGATTATCAGTTCAACCTAGGTCAATTAACCATTTCAGACAATCACCAAGCGCCACAAGCCCCGACAGGTCTCTCTGTAGTGAAGCAATCTCTTAAGAATGCCCAAGAAGCTGAAGCAGTGGTTCAATTTTCGGGTAACCAAGATGCGGATTTCTATGAAGTCTACGAAAAAGACGGTGATAACTGGCGTTTGTTGACAGGATCATCTGCTTCAACCATCTACTTGCCAAAAGTTAGCCGTTCTGCTAATGCGACTGGTAGGACTCAAGAATTGAAGGTCGTTGCAGTTGGTAAAAATGGGCTCCGTTCTGAGGCTGCAACTGCGTCATTCAACTGGGGGATGACAGTTCAGGATACGACTCTTCCAAGACCTTTAGCTGAAAATATTGTTCCAGGGGCAACGGTTATTGGTAGCACTTTCCCGAATACTGAAGGCGGGGAAGGCATCGAAGGTATGTTGAACGGCACCATTACTAGCTTGTCAGATAAATGGTCTTCAGCTCAGTTGAGCGGTAGTGTGGATATTCGCTTGACCAAGCCACGTACTGTTGTTAGATGGGTCATGGATCATGCGGGAGCTGGTGGAGAATCCGTAAACGACGGTTTGATGAACACCAAGGATTTTGACCTTTATTATAAAGATGCGGATGGTGAATGGAAGTTAGCTAAGGAGGTCCGTGGCAACAAAGCGCACGTTACAGATATCACTCTTGACAAACCAATCACTGCCCAAGACTGGCGCCTAAAAGTTATCACTTCAGATAATGGGACACCTTGGAAGGCCATTCGTATCTACAACTGGAAGATGTACGAAACCTTGGACACAGAAAGTCAAAATATTCCAATGGCTAAGGTAGCTGCCCGTTCACTTGGAAACCACCAAGTTCAACTAGGCTTCTCTGATGTTCCAGCGGGTGCAACCATCACCGTTTACGACAAGGCTGATTCACAAACACCGATTGCAACCTTGAAGACTGAAACTGGTGGCGACTTGGCAACTGCACCATTGGGCTTTAACAAGCAACCAACTCTCCTCTACTATCGTACCCAACTACCTGGCAAAGAAATCAGTAACACCTTGGCAGTAGCAATTCCGCAGGATGAGAGAAAAATTGCTGCAGTTAGCCTTGAAAAAGGACCTAAGAAGATAGTTTACAAAGAGGGAGAAAAACTTGACCTTAGAGGTGGGACCCTCCGTGTTCAATATGAAGGGGAGCAAGCCGATGAGCTGATTAACCTTACTCACTCAGGTGTGACAGTATCTGGCTACGACGCTCATCAAAAAGGGGAACAGAAGCTTACAGTCAGCTACCTTGGACTTTCGGTTACTGGTGACTTAAAAGTACAAGTGACTGGTCAAGATGAAGGAAAACCAAAGGAAGTAGCAGGTCTGTACATTACTCAGAAACCGAAAACGGACTATCTAGTAGGTGATCAACTGGATCTTGCAGAAGGGCGCTTCGGAGTTCTCTATGATGATGAGACAGAAGAAAGTCATGCCTTCACGGACCAAGGTGTTGAAATTACGGGCTACGATGCTCAAAAGACTGGTCGTCAGACCTTGACCCTTCATTACAAGGGACACACAGCTGAGTTCGATGTCTTGGTTTCTCCAAAAGCAGCTGTCAACGACGAGTACCTCAAACAAGAAATTACTGCTGCCCAAGGCCGTCAGTCAACCCTTGCCTACACCTTCTCAAGCGAGGACAAACAAGCAGCGCTAGTAGAGAAGCTCAATGCAGCCAAAGCTGTAGCAGAAAACCATAATGCTAGCCAAGAAGAAGTCAATCGGGCTTTGAATGAGTTGAAACAAGCAGGGACAGCCTTGGATGGAAATCAACGTTATCAGACTGCTAGAGAAGAGTTGGAAGGCTTGCTCGAATCCCTTCGTGAAAAAGATTCTCAAGCTGAGTTGATTGCCCAAGCAGAAACTTTGTTGGCTTCAGAGATGCCAACTCCACAAGCTTTTGCGGAAATGAAAGAAAAGTTGAATAAGAAACTAGCTCCTGCAGAAGAAAGCCACCATGTTGGAAGTGTGGATCCAAATGAAGTGGCTCCAACGGTTGAGGCCCTTCCTGAACTAGTTATTGAAACTGAAACAACAGCCTTTGAACGTCAGGAGCGACCAAACTCCGAACTTCTCAAAGGACAACGCCGTGTTGTGCAAGCTGGAGTTGAAGGTCAAGTCCGTCGCTTTGTAGAAGTAGATAGCCAAGGCAAACGCACTCTTCGTTCGACTGAGGTAGTCAAGGAAGCAATCCCAGAAATCACCGAAGTTGGAACAAAAGTTCTATCAAGCAACCAACCAGCTGAAGGTGTGAAAGATTTAGTTCTAGAAACTCCGAAACTGGAAGTTGAAGAGGGAACAGTTTCCTTCGAACGTCAAGAGCGACCAAATGCAAGCCTTCTGAAAGGTCAACGTCAGCTAGTTCAAGCAGGTGTGGAAGGCCAAGTTCGTCGCTTTGTAGAAGTTGATGCTCAGGGCAAACGCACCCTTCATTCTATTGAGGTTCTCAAGGAAGCTCTTCCAGAAATTGTTGAAGTAGGAACGAAAGAGGATCAAGTCTCACAAACAACAGACCAAGCGTCTTTAGCAGCATCGGCAAAAGTTGAAAAGGCAACAAATCAACTTCCAAATACTGGTGTAGAAACAGATGCTAGTCTAGTAGCGCTGGGACTTCTCGGAGTAATGAGTGGCTACGGCTTGCTTGCTAGAAAGAAAAAAGAAGACTAATCGATTTAGAATTCTTGGAATTTCTCATAACAACTAAAAAACAAGGTTTGACTGCAAGTCGGTCAGGCCTTGTTTTGATTATTTTATCTCGCATTGATTAGTTATTTGATAAGGTTTTTCTTGATTTGATTTAAAAAAATCCTAATTTCAGTTGCAAGAAAGAACAAGAAAAGTTTAGGGTTTTGCTATCTCTTTTGTTGATTTTGTGATATAATTAACACGTATAAAAAAAGAAGGAGTCATATCAAATGGCAAAATTAACTGTTAAAGACGTTGACTTGAAAGGGAAAAAAGTTCTCGTTCGTGTTGACTTCAACGTACCTGTTAAAGATGGCGTGATTACCAATGACAACCGTATCACTGCAGCTCTTCCAACTATCAAGTATATCCTTGAACAAGGTGGACGTGCAATCCTCTTCTCTCACCTTGGACGTGTAAAAGAAGAAGCGGACAAAGAAGGTAAATCACTTGCTCCTGTAGCTGCTGACTTGGCTGCTAAATTGGGACAAGAAGTTAAATTTATCCCAGGTGTTACACGTGGTGCTGAATTGGAAGCCGCTGTTAACGCTCTTGAAGATGGACAAGTTCTCTTGGTTGAAAACACTCGTTTCGAAGATGTTGATGGCAAGAAAGAATCTAAAAATGATCCTGAACTTGGTAAATACTGGGCATCACTTGGAGATGGTATCTTCGTAAACGATGCATTCGGTACAGCTCACCGTGCACACGCATCTAACGTTGGTATCTCAGCAAACGTTGAAAAAGCAGTTGCTGGATTCCTTCTTGAAAACGAGATTGCCTACATCCAAGAAGCAGTTGAAGCTCCAGAACGTCCATTCGTTGCTATCCTTGGTGGTTCAAAAGTTTCAGACAAGATCGGTGTTATCGAAAACTTGCTTGAAAAAGCTGATAAAGTCCTTATCGGTGGTGGGATGACTTACACATTCTACAAAGCTCAAGGTATCGAAATTGGTAACTCACTTGTAGAAGAAGACAAATTGGATGTTGCGAAAGCTCTTCTTGAAAAAGCAAACGGCAAATTGATCTTGCCAGTTGACTCAAAAGAAGCAAACGCATTTGCTGACTACACTGAAGTGAAAGACACTGAAGGTGAAGCAGTAGATCCAGGATTCCTTGGTTTGGATATCGGTCCTAAATCTATCGCTAAATTTGACGAAGCTTTGACTGGTGCTAAAACAGTTGTATGGAATGGACCAATGGGTGTATTTGAAAACCCTGACTTCCAAGCTGGTACAATCGGTGTCATGGACGCTATCGTGAAACAACCAGGTGTGAAATCAATCATCGGTGGTGGTGACTCAGCTGCTGCAGCGATCAACCTTGGTCGCGCAGACAAGTTCTCATGGATCTCTACTGGTGGTGGAGCATCAATGGAACTCCTTGAAGGTAAAGTATTACCAGGATTGGCTGCACTCACAGAAAAATAAGATTTTATAAATGAATCAAAGAAAAGAGGAACTCTGTTTCCTCTTTTTTATAGCCTAAATTAAAAACGCTTCCTATTGATTTTTACTCATAAAATCAACTGATTTATGTTAAAATGGTAGTAGAAAGTTGAGATTATGAGTTATTTTAAAAAATATAAATTTGATAAGTCACAGTTCAAACTTGGTATGCGGACTTTTAAAACGGGAATTGCCGTTTTTCTAGTTCTTTTGATTTTTGGCTTTTTTGGCTGGAAAGGTCTTCAAATCGGTGCTTTGACAGCGGTTTTTAGTCTGAGGGAGAGTTTTGATAAGAGTGTCCATTTTGGGACTTCACGTATTCTAGGAAATAGTATCGGTGGTTTCTACGCCCTTATCTTTTTTCTCTTAAATACCTTATTTCACGGAGCATTTTGGGTGACCTTGGTGGTTGTTCCAATCTGCACTATGTTAACCATTATGACAAATGTAGCCATGAATAATAAATCAGGGGTTATTGGTGGTGTAGCAGCTATGTTAATCATTACCCTATCAATACCGAGCGGTGAAACAATTTTGTACGTGTTTGCGCGTGTATCGGAAACTTTCATGGGAGTTTTTGTCGCAATTCTCGTAAATTATGATATTGATCGTATTCATCTCTTTTTAGAGAAAAAAGAAAAATAATGTTACATTTTATAACATTATCGATTGACGTTTGTTTTTTTTTAGACTATAATAGACAGAAGGAAGGGAATCGTAAATGAAGGAAAGAGAATTTCGCCGAAATATGGCTGTTTTTCCTATCGGCAGTGTTATGAAATTGACCGATCTCTCGGCGCGTCAGATTCGTTATTATGAAGATCAAGAGTTGATTAAACCTGATCGAAACGAAGGGAACCGTCGCATGTATTCGTTGAATGATATGGATCGTCTGCTTGAAATCAAAGATTATATCTCTGAAGGTCATAATATTGCTGCGATTAAGAAAAAATATGCTGAACGTGAGGCGAAGTCCAAGAAAGTGGTGAGTCAGACGGAGGTGCGTCGCGCACTTCACAATGAACTCCTCCAGCAGGGCCGCTTTGCTTCAGCACATTCACCTTTTGGTCGCGGTTAGGCAATCGCAAGTAGTCATATATTAAGGAGAAAAACCATGCCAATCACAGCTGCAGATATTCGTCGTGAAGTCAAGGAAAAAAATGTTACCTTTATTCGTCTCATGTTCTCAGATATTTTGGGAACGATGAAAAACGTCGAAATTCCTGCTACAGATGAACAGTTAGATAAAGTCTTGTCAAACAAGGCTATGTTTGATGGATCTTCTATTGAAGGTTTTGTACGTATCAATGAGTCAGATATGTACTTGTACCCAGACTTGGATACATGGACAGTCTTCCCTTGGGGAGATGAAAACGGAAGTGTTGCAGGTTTGATCTGTGATGTCTATACAACAGAAGGTAAACCATTTGCAGGTGACCCTCGTGGCAATTTGAAACGTGCTCTTCGTCACATGGAAGAAGTAGGATTCAAATCCTTCAACCTTGGTCCAGAACCAGAATTCTTCCTATTTAAGCTCGATGAAAATGGGGATCCGACTCTTGAGGTAAATGATAAGGGTGGCTACTTTGATTTGGCCCCTACTGACCTTGCAGACAATACACGTCGTGAGATTGTGAATGTCTTGACCAAAATGGGATTTGAAGTAGAGGCAAGTCACCACGAAGTCGCGGTTGGACAACATGAAATTGACTTCAAGTATGATGAAGTCCTCCGTGCCTGTGATAAGATTCAAATCTTTAAACTCGTTGTAAAAACCATTGCTCGCAAACACGGTCTTTACGCAACCTTTATGGCGAAACCAAAATTTGGTATTGCTGGATCAGGTATGCACTGTAATATGTCCTTGTTTGATGCAGAAGGAAACAATGCCTTCTTTGACCCAAATGATCCAAAAGGAATGCAGTTATCTGAAACGGCCTATCATTTCCTTGGTGGTTTGATCAAGCATGCTTACAACTATACTGCTATCATGAACCCAACAGTTAACTCATACAAACGTTTGGTTCCAGGTTATGAAGCGCCTGTTTACATTGCTTGGGCTGGTCGTAACCGTTCGCCACTTGTGCGCGTACCAGCTTCACGTGGTATGGGAACTCGTCTTGAGCTGCGTTCGGTGGACCCAATGGCAAACCCATACATCGCTATGGCTGTTCTTTTGGAAGTTGGTTTGCATGGTATTGAAAACAAAATCGAAGCACCAGCTCCTATCGAAGAAAATATCTACATCATGACAGCAGAAGAGCGTAAGGAAGCTGGAATTACCGATCTTCCATCAACTCTTCATAACGCCTTGAAAGCTTTAACAGAAGATGAAGTGGTCAAGGCAGCCCTAGGTGAACACATTTACACTAGCTTCCTTGAAGCCAAGCGTATTGAGTGGGCTAGCTACGCAACCTTCGTTTCACAATGGGAAGTTGATAATTATTTAGATCTTTACTAATATAGAAGAAAGATTGCCTGAGGGTGATCTTTTTTTTGCATTTTATATCGAACTGTGATATATTTTATATAACGAAGTGCGATATATCGAATTAAATAGGAAGTGTGGTTAAATGGAATTAACAGATAAGATCAGGCGTGTTTATCTTCCGATGACGGAAACGGGTTTTTATATCTTGTTTTGTCTACAGAAGGAGAACCATGGATATGGTATCACACAAAAGGTCAAGGAGATGACAGATTCGCGAGTTTCGATTAGTCCAGGGACCATGTATGGGACCTTGTCAAAGATGGAAAAGGATGGCTTGATTTTCTTTGTCCGAGAAGAGGAAAAACGGAAAATTTATCAGATAACAGATTTGGGACGAAAAGTTTTGGAGATAGAATTGAAACGTATTGAACGACTTTACAGAAATAGTCGGGAGGAAGGATGATGGAAAAGAAAATTGTTTACCGAATTTTTACCATTGCGGATTATGATAGGGAGGCTCTATACTTTAGAGAAATGCATGCTAAAGGCTGGAAACTTAGAAAAGTAAGCTATTCTATCTTGTTGTTTGCGGTTAAGTATACCTTTGAAAAGTGTCAGCCTGAACAAGTGCCTTATCAGTTGGATTTTTACCCAATGAAAACATCAGAGAAAACCTCTTATTTGCAACTGTTTAAAGACTGTGGCTGGGAGCATATTACAGACTTTAATGGTTTTTCTTACTTTAGAAAAGCACATTCTGAGATTGAATCGGATGCAGAGTTTGAAATTTATAATGATGCGGCAGGGAAGTTGGATATGGTTCATCGGATTTTAAGACTGCGGTTGCTTCCTGTCTTGTTTTTCTTGTCAATGTTGATTCCGTTGTTCTTAAAGTTACTCAGTGAAAGAGACGTTTTTAGCGGGCTAGTGTTTTTGCTTACTATCATAGATTGTGTTTTATTGTTTGCTCTGGTGGTTCAGATTTCTTATATTTTTTGGAGATTGTTTCAAAAGTGGAAAGAATTATCTGATAAATGAAGCAATACCTGTTTTCTAATCTGGAGGTAAGACAATGAATAGTGAAGTACAATTTCGGATTTTTACAATAGTTGATTTGGACAAGGAGGAAGAATATTTACATGAGATGCACTTGAAAGGTTGGAGATATAGAACTAATCGTTTTGGTTTTTTCTATTTTGAACAATGCCAACCAGATGATGTCATCTATCATATCTATGATTCTAGATTTCTTAAAAAGTATAAGCATGAACTACAAGATTTTAGAAATAGCAGTTGGGAATTAATAGAAAGAGGTTTTTGTTCAATTCTTCGTAAACCAGCTTCTGATATACTTTCAGAGGATCAAGTTTATATGAGTAAGAGTCTCGGATGGAAAGTTATGCAATCTAGACTTCGTTCCTGTACAGCCGCATTCTTAGGTGGTTTTGTTGTTTGTATGAGTTTGTATCGAGAAAACTTGTCTCAGTCTTTCTTTATTATTTTCTTGTTATACGCTTGCTTAATTTCTTATCTAATCCATGGTTTTTTCAGACTTAAAAGGAAATACCAAGTAGATGAAAAATAAGTTTCTAGGTCTTCAGACTGATTTTTAGCACTCTTAACAAAAGAGTGCTAATTTTTTGAGTTTTTGTCTTGACATTCTCTTCTAAGGGTGTATAATAGAATCATGAATTAGCACTTTGGCGCATAGAGTGCTAATCAATCGGACAGAGAGGAGTGATGAGATGGTTACAGAGCGTCAGCAGGATATTTTAAATCTGATTATTGACATCTTTACCAAAACGCACGAACCTGTCGGATCCAAAGCCTTGCAAGAGTCTATTAACTCTAGTAGTGCTACCATTCGTAATGACATGGCGGCTTTAGAGAAGCAGGGTTTGCTTGAGAAAGCTCATACTTCAAGCGGTCGGATGCCAAGTGTTGCTGGTTTTCAGTACTATGTGAAACACTCACTGGATTTTGACCGACTGGCTGAAAATGAGGTTTATGAGATTGTCAAAGCCTTTGATCAGGAATTCTTCAAGCTAGAGGATATTCTGCAAGAGGCTGCTAATCTACTAACAGACTTGAGTGCCTGTACGGTAGTGGCACTGGATGTTGAGCCGAGCAGGCAACGGTTGACAGCTTTTGATATCGTTGTTCTAGGGCAACATACAGCCTTGGCAGTATTCACCCTAGACGAGTCGCGAACGGTTACCAGTCAATTTCTGATTCCAAGGAACTTCTTGCAGGAAGATTTGCTGAAACTGAAGAGCATCATTCAGGAACGTTTCTTGGAACACACTGTTCTAGATATTCACTACAAGATTCGGACGGAAATTCCGCAGATTATCCAGCGTTACTTTACAACAACGGACAATGTCATGGATCTCTTTGAACATATTTTTAAAGAAATGTTCAACGAAAACATTGTAGTGTCGGGCAAAGTCAATCTCTTGAATTTTGCCAATCTAGCAGCCTATCAGTTCTTTGACCAACCGCAAAAGGTGGCTCTGGAGATTCGTGAAGGTTTGCATGAAGATCAGATGCAAAATGTCCGTGTTGCAGACAGTCAAGAGTCCTGTCTAGCTGATTTAGCAGTGATTAGTAGTAAATTCCTCATCCCTTATCGTGGTTTTGGAATTCTAGCGATTATCGGTCCGGTCAATCTGGATTACCAGCGATTGGTCAACCAAGTCAATGTGGTCAATCGTGTTTTGACCATGAAATTGACAGATTTTTATCGCTACCTCAGCAGTAATCATTACGAAGTAAATTAATTTTGAAATCATTAAAGGAGGCGAAAATGGCCCAAGATAAAAAAAACGAAGAAATAAAAGAAGAGGAAGTTGTGGAAACAACTGAAGAAACAACTCCTGAGAAGTCTGAGTTGGACTTGGCAAATGAACGTGCGGATGAGTTCGAAAACAAATACCTTCGTGCTCATGCGGAAATGCAAAATATCCAGCGCCGTGCCAATGAAGAACGTCAAAACTTGCAACGTTACCGTAGCCAGGACCTAGCAAAAGCAATCTTACCATCGCTCGACAACTTAGAACGTGCACTAGCAGTTGAAGGTTTGACAGATGATGTGAAAAAAGGATTGGAGATGGTGCAAGAGAGCTTGATTCACGCTTTGAAAGAAGAAGGAATCGAAGAAATCGCAGCTGACGGCGAATTTGACCATAACTATCACATGGCCATCCAAACTCTCCCAGCAGACGATGAACATCCAGCAGATACCATCGCCCAAGTCTTTCAAAAAGGCTACAAACTCCATGACCGTATCCTAAGACCAGCAATGGTGGTGGTTTATAACTAGGATACAAAGCCCGTAAAAAGCTCACAGTAAAAATAGGAGATTGACGAAGTGTTCGATGAACACAAGGAAATCTATCTTTTTTACACAGAGCTTAGAGCGTGTTCAACTATGTGGTAAGTCAGAAATCTGTGATTTCGTTGACGCACCCCCGCAAGGGTGATTAGGTTGGTCACAAGCATTTGCGAAGTGAACTGCCAATCAGCTACTGCGTATAATTTCGACTCCTCATGTCGCAATTTACATAATAGAAAACTTGTCCGAAATGACAATAAACTATGAAAGAAAGATAAAAAAGTAGTTCAGCTTTGCAATAGTGAGCGAAGCGAACCAAAGGCGATACTCTTCGCCGTGGCGTTATTTACGCAAACTTTAAGACCTTAGGCTCAAAGTTTAGTCAAAGAGATTGACGAAGTCAAGCTCTGACAGCGCCGCCATCTAAGAAGAGTATCAAAAAGAAAAATAGAATATAAAATTTAAGGAGAAAAACACATGTCTAAAATTATCGGTATTGACTTAGGTACAACAAACTCAGCAGTAGCAGTTCTTGAAGGAACTGAAAGCAAAATCATCGCAAATCCAGAAGGAAACCGCACAACTCCATCTGTAGTTTCATTCAAAAACGGTGAAATCATCGTTGGTGACGCTGCAAAACGTCAAGCAGTCACAAACCCAGATACAGTTATCTCTATCAAATCTAAGATGGGAACTTCTGAAAAAGTTTCTGCTAACGGAAAAGAATACACTCCACAAGAAATCTCAGCTATGATCCTTCAATACTTGAAAGGTTACGCTGAAGATTACCTTGGTGAAAAAGTAACTAAAGCTGTTATCACAGTACCTGCTTACTTCAATGATGCACAACGTCAAGCTACAAAAGACGCTGGTAAAATCGCTGGTCTTGAAGTAGAACGTATTGTCAACGAACCAACTGCAGCAGCTCTTGCTTATGGTTTGGACAAGACTGACAAAGAAGAAAAAATCTTGGTATTTGACCTTGGTGGTGGTACATTCGACGTATCTATCCTTGAATTGGGTGACGGTGTCTTCGATGTATTGGCGACTGCAGGGGACAACAAACTCGGTGGTGACGACTTTGACCAAAAAATCATCAATCACATGATTGCAGAATTCAAGAAAGAAAATGGTATTGACTTGTCTACTGACAAGATGGCTCTTCAACGTTTGAAAGATGCGGCTGAAAAAGCTAAGAAAGACCTTTCTGGTGTAACTTCAACTCAAATCAGCTTGCCATTCATCACTGCTGGTGAATCTGGACCTCTTCACTTAGAAATGACCTTGACTCGTGCGAAATTTGACGATTTGACTCGTGATCTTGTTGAACGTACAAAAGTTCCAGTTCGTCAAGCCCTTTCAGATGCAGGTTTGAGCTTGTCAGAAATCGATGAAGTCATCCTTGTTGGTGGTTCAACTCGTATCCCAGCCGTTGTAGAAGCTGTTAAGGCTGAAACTGGTAAAGAACCAAACAAATCAGTAAACCCTGACGAAGTTGTTGCCATGGGTGCTGCCATCCAAGGTGGTGTGATCACTGGTGATGTTAAAGACGTTGTCCTTCTTGACGTAACGCCATTATCACTCGGTATCGAAACAATGGGTGGAGTATTTACAAAACTTATCGATCGCAACACTACTATTCCAACATCTAAGTCACAAGTCTTCTCAACAGCAGCAGACAACCAACCAGCCGTTGATATCCACGTTCTTCAAGGTGAACGTCCAATGGCAGCAGATAACAAGACTCTTGGACGTTTCCAATTGACTGATATCCCAGCTGCACCTCGTGGTATCCCACAAATCGAAGTAACATTTGATATCGATAAGAACGGTATCGTGTCTGTTAAGGCTAAAGATCTTGGAACTCAAAAAGAACAAACAATTGTTATCCAATCTAACTCAGGTTTGACAGACGAAGAAATCGACCGCATGATGAAAGATGCAGAAGCAAACGCTGAAGCAGATAAGAAACGTAAGGAAGAAGTAGATCTTCGTAACGAAGTAGACCAAGCTATCTTTGCGACTGAAAAGACCATCAAGGAAACTGAAGGCAAAGGCTTCGATGCAGAACGTGATGCTGCCCAAGCTGCCCTTGATGACCTTAAAAAAGCTCAAGAAGACAACAACTTGGATGAAATGAAAGCAAAACTTGAAGCGTTGAACGAAAAAGCTCAAGGCCTTGCTGTTAAACTCTACGAACAAGCCGCAGCTGCTCAACAAGCTCAAGCAGGAGCAGAAGGCGCGCAAGCAACAGGAAACGCAGGCGATGATGTCGTAGACGGAGAGTTTACTGAAAAATAAGATGCAAAGCCCGTTAAAACCTCACAGTGAAAATAGGAATCTTTTAGTTTCTAGGAAGATTTGCACCTAAAGGTAGCCATATCTGTAGTTCGCTAAAACGAAAACAGCTACGTCTCTTTTTCACCAAGAGGTTAGGGAGTGCTCGATTTAGCATTACTAGTTTGATTTTTAAAACTCGAACGTCGTAATGATAAGAAGAAATCCAGAGGTTGCAACCCAGCCTCTGTTTTTCGGTAAAAAGGGACTGAACCTGATTTGTTTGGGAATATAAAAGAAAGGAATTGAACCCGACTTAAATCGTGGTCTCGTTCCGCAATATTAACAGAAAGGAATAAGGGTGTTCGTAATTGAACTCGAGCGGAAAGCTTGGAAATTAGATAAACCTCCTAAGAAATCAGGATTTCTTGTCGGTTTCCTAAATTTCAGTCGCTTTCTGTTCGCTCTTAGTATCTTGTATGAACAATACTGAATTTTATGATCGTCTGGGGGTGTCAAAAAACGCTTCGGCAGACGAGATCAAAAAGGCTTATCGTAAGCTTTCCAAAAAATACCACCCAGATATCAACAAGGAGCCTGGTGCTGAGGAAAAATACAAGGAAGTTCAAGAAGCCTATGAGACTTTGAGTGACGACCAAAAACGTGCAGCCTACGACCAATATGGTGCTGCAGGTGCCAACGGTGGCTTTGGTGGTGCCGGTGGTTTTGGTGGCTTTGACGGAGCAGGTGGCTTCGGTGGTTTTGAGGATATTTTCTCAAGTTTCTTCGGTGGAGGCGGAGCTTCGCGCAATCCAAACGCTCCTCGTCAAGGGGATGACCTCCAGTACCGTGTGAACTTGACCTTTGAAGAAGCTATCTTCGGAACAGAAAAGGAAGTTAAATACAATCGTGAAGCTAGCTGTCGTACATGTAATGGATCTGGTGCTAAGCCAGGGACAAGTCCAGTCACTTGTGGACGCTGTCATGGCGCTGGTGTTATTAACGTCGATACGCAGACTCCTCTTGGTATGATGCGCCGCCAAGTAACCTGTGATGTCTGTCATGGTCGCGGAAAAGAAATCAAAGATCCATGTACAACTTGTCACGGAACAGGTCATGAAAAACAAGCTCATAGCGTACATGTGAAGATCCCTGCGGGTGTGGAAACAGGCCAACAAATCCGCCTAGCGGGTCAAGGTGAAGCAGGATTTAACGGTGGACCTTATGGTGACTTGTATGTGGTGGTTTCAGTAGAAGCTAGTGATAAGTTTGAACGTGAAGGAACCACTATCTTCTACAATCTGAACCTCAACTTTGTCCAAGCAGCTCTTGGTGATACTGTGGAAATTCCAACCGTGCATGGTGATGTTGAATTGGTCATTCCAGAAGGAACTCAGACTGGCAAGAAATTCCGTCTACGTGGTAAGGGAGCACCGAGCCTTCGTGGCGGTGCCGTTGGTGACCAATACGTGACTGTCAATGTCGTGACTCCGACAGGTTTGAACGACCGCCAAAAAGCTGCGCTTAAAGAATTCGCAGCTGCAGGTGACTTGAAAGTCAATCCAAAGAAAAAAGGCTTCTTTGACCACATAAAAGATGCCTTTGAAGGAGAATAAAGTAAAAAGAGCCGACTGGCTCTTTTTGTGTTATCTTTGAACATTTAGCGTCGAAAAATCATTTTCCAGTTAGTCTACTATTTATACTTTTGAGTGAGCAAGCTAGCCTCATCCATCTCTTGGATGAGTTGCTTGATTTCCACTTCCTTGCCAGGCTTAATGGTAATAGTATCAATGTGTTTGATTACCGAGTTATCTTGAATATCTACCAAGGTCAAGGCTTTTTCATAGAATGCGATTCCCTTTTTGAGACTTGCCTGATCCTTCCAAGCTAGAATTGTGTAAGAAGAATTTGATTTCTTTCCTTTTTCTTGGAAATACTTCTCGCCCTCCTCCTCTAAAAATTGTATTAAACCGTGATTGAACAAGTTGTCTCCTACTTTATAGTAGGAAATATCTCCTATCTGGAGGACATAGACTTTAAGTCGGTTTTTGGAGAGTTTTGGACTTTCCTTTAGAACGGGGTGGCTATTGACAACTTCTTCTGAAAAAGTAACATAAAAATTTAAGCCCCCTCCCTCGTATTGATAGTGTCCATCTGATTCTACTTTCTCAGGAGGCATGTCAAGAGAGATAAATATTTGTTTTAAGGATTCATTCCCTTTTTGGATGTCACTCGGTGAGGCCTTGAAAAGATTCATCAGTAGTAGAAATGCTAGAGCCGTCAGAAGGCAGAGACAGCCACAAGGGATCGCGATGACCTTCGCTAGAACTTTTAAAAACTGTTTCACTTTCATTCCCTCCCTTTTCTGTTCGAATCTAGTAACCCAAAAAGGATTTAAGGAAACTTGGAGGCTCTCTTATTCTTGTTTTTCTTCTTGGAGGACCGCCATTCTAGTTTGGAAATCCTTTTCCAAGACTTTGAATTTATAGGTTAAATCTTTTTGGTATTCCTTGATAAGGGATTTTTGTTGGTCGATGATTTGTAGGCTGTTTTGGATGATATCCAAATCATCCTTGATAGCTTCGACGCGGTCAGTTGTATCTAGCACTTCATCCTGAATGGCTTGGCGATTTTTCACGACAAAATAACTTCCAGCTGCAGCTCCTGCGAATAGCAGTAGATTTGATAGTTTCATGGCATCTCCTTAAGCGTTTTTAATGGTTTCAGCGACTTGGGCAAGTTTGTCAAAGTCAGGTTCGTGAGCGATAAAGTCAATCTTGAGGTCATCTTCTGTACCGTAGCGAGGAACGAGGTGAACGTGGGTATGAAAGACCGTTTGACCAGCGATTTCCTCGCAGTTGGCAATGATATTCATGCCGGCAGCCTTGGTAGCCTTCATGACTTTTTGAGCCACTGTTGGCACTTGGGCAAAGAGTTGGCTGGCACTCGTAGCATCCATCTCCAAAAGATTGCGGTAGTGCTCTTTTGGCACTACTAAGGTATGTCCAGGTGTTACTTGAGAGATATCAAGGAAGGCAAGAACCTGCTCATCCTCGTATACTTTTGAAGCAGGAATCTCCCCTGCGATAATCTTACAAAAAATGCAATCTGACATAAAATCCACCTCTACTGTATTGAATTTTGATATAATATAGCTACATTATACCAGATTCGGAGAAAATATGTTAGAAATTAAAAACCTGACAGGAGGCTATGTTCACGTCCCTGTCTTGAAAGATGTGTCCTTTACAGTTGAAAGTGGGCAGTTGGTCGGTTTGATTGGTCTCAACGGTGCTGGAAAATCAACGACTATCAATGAAATTATCGGTCTTTTGACTCCTTACAGTGGGGAAATTAAGATTAATGGTTTGACCCTGCGAGAAGATGCGACTAGCTACCGCAAGCAGATTGGCTACATCCCAGAGACGCCTAGCTTGTATGAAGAACTGACCCTCAGGGAGCATATCGAGACGGTTGCCATGGCTTATGGTATTGAGCAAAATATAGCTTTTGAGCGAGTAGAACCTTTGTTGAAAATGTTTCGTTTGGACCAAAAATTGGACTGGTTTCCAGTTCATTTCTCCAAAGGGATGAAGCAGAAGGTCATGATTATCTGTGCTTTTGTCGTGGATCCGAGCCTCTTTATCGTGGACGAGCCTTTTCTTGGCCTCGATCCGCTGGCTATTTCTGACTTGATTCAGCTTTTGGAAGTAGAAAAGCAAAAAGGCAAGTCTATCCTCATGAGTACCCACGTGCTGGACTCGGCGGAGAAGATGTGTGACGCCTTTGTTATTCTCCACAAGGGGGAGGTGAGGGCTCAGGGGAACCTCCAGCAACTCCGCGAAGCCTTTGACATGCCTGAAGCGAGTTTGAATGATATTTACTTGGCTCTGACCAAAGAGGAGGAGTTATGAAAGACTTGTTTTTAAAGCGAAAGCAGGCTTTTCGTAAGGAGTGTGTCGGTTATCTGCGTTATGTTCTCAATGACCACTTTGTCTTGTTCCTACTAGTTCTCATCGGTTTTCTATCTTACCAGTACAGTCAACTCTTGCAAGATTTTCCTGAAAATCATTGGCCCATCCTCTTGTTTTTGGGGATTGTATCTACCTTGCTTTTGGCTTGGGGAGGGATTGCCACATATATGGAGGCACCTGACAAGCTCTTTCTCTTAGTCAGTGAAGAAGAGGTTAAGTCCCATCTCAAAGAGCAGACGGTACGCTCACTGGTCTTTTGGCTCTTTGTCCAAACCCTTTTCTTGCTTTTATTTGCGCCCTTATTTTTAGCCATGGGCTATGGTTTGCCAGTCTTTCTTGCCTATGTGCTTTTATTAGGAGCTGGGAAATACCTAGTCTTTCGTCAAAAAGCCAGCAAATTTTTCACTGAAACTGGACTGGACTGGGACTATGTGATTGCCCAAGAAAGCAAGCGCAAGCAAGTCTTGCTTCGTTTCTTTGCTCTCTTTACTCAGGTCAAGGGCGTTTCAAATAGTGTCAAGCGTCGGGCCTATCTGGACTTTATCCTAAAGGCTGTTCAAAAGGTACCTGGCAAGATCTGGCAAAACCTCTACCTTCGTTCTTACCTGCGAAATGGAGATCTCTTTGCTCTCAGTTTGCGCCTCTTGTTCCTATCCTTGTTAGCTTTGCTCTTTATCGAGCAAGTTTGGATCGCAACGGCAGTGGTAGTTCTATTTAACTACCTCTTGCTCTTCCAGTTACTGGCCCTCTATCATGCCTTTGACTACCAATACTTGACCCAGCTCTTTCCATTAGAAAAAGGGGAGAAAGAGAGGGGATTGAAACAGATTGTAGTCGGTGTGGGAATTGCAGTTCTTTTGTTAGAATTGCTGGTCGGAGCAGTGGTTTTTCAAGAAAAAATAGCCTTGTTGGCTCTTGTAGGGGCTAGTCTCTTCCTACAACTGTTTTATTTGCCTTACCAACTAAAAAGATTGGTTGACGAATAGACTAAAAACTAGTAGAATAGTAAGGAAACTTTATACGGAGGAAAGAAATGGACTTGGGTGATAATGAGCTAACGCTGACCCCTATCCCTGGGAAGAGCGGCAAAGCTTATATGGGAAGCTACCCTGATGGGAAGCGCGTCTTTGTAAAAATGAACACCTCTCCAATCCTACCTGGCCTAGCCAGAGAACAAATCGCTCCTCAATTACTATGGACTCGTCGTTTGCCAGATGGCAGTGATATGTGTGCTCAGGAATGGCTGACGGGCAAAATCTTGACCCCTTACGATATGAATCGCAAGCAGATTATCAATATCTTGAACCGTCTTCACCGCTCGCGTCCCTTGATGAAGCAGTTGAGCCGTTTGGGATATACAATGGAAACACCAGTTGATTTATTGCGTTCTTGGCAACAAGAAGTACCAGAAATCTTGAAGCAGAATCACTATTTGAACAGTGTGATTGCGGAGCTAGGTAAGACGGTTCCAGGTTTTAGAGAAGACCATGCAACGATTGTGCATGGGGATCTTCGCCATAGTAATTGGATTGAGACAGAGAGTGGACTCGTTTATCTAGTGGATTGGGATTCGGTTCGTCTGACGGATCGTATGTTTGATGTGGCGCATTTGCTATGCCACTACATTCCAGATTATCAGTGGCGTCAATGGTTGAGAGACTACGGCTATAAGTACAATCAGACAGTGTTAGATAAATTGTATTGGTATGGTCAGTATTCTTACTTGAACCAGATTGCCAAATACTGTGAAAATCAAGATTTAGACAATGTAAACCGGGAGATTTATGCCTTGCGCGTCTTCCGTGATAAGTATGGAAAGAAGAGATGAGAGTTAGAAATCGTAAAGGGGCGACGGAGTTACTAGAGGCTAATCCCCAGTATGTTGTCCTCAATCCCTTGGAAGCTAAAGGGAAATGGCGAGACTTGTTTGGAAATGATCATCCTATTCATGTTGAGGTTGGAAGTGGGAAAGGGGCCTTCGTTTCAGGAATGGCCAAACAAAACCCTGATATCAACTACATCGGGATTGACATTCAAAAGTCGGTATTGAGTTATGCTCTGGATAAGGTGCTTGAAGTTGGAGTACCCAATATCAAATTGCTGTGGGTAGATGGTTCAGATTTGACCGACTACTTTGAAGACGGTGAAATTGATCGCTTGTATCTGAACTTTTCAGATCCTTGGCCTAAAAAACGCCATGAAAAACGTCGTTTGACTTACAAGAGTTTCTTGGATACCTTCAAGCGCATCTTGCCTGAGAATGGGGAAATCCATTTCAAGACAGATAACCGTGGCTTGTTTGAGTACAGTCTAGTGAGCTTTTCTCAGTATGGGATGAAACTCAATGGTGTTTGGCTGGACTTGCATGCCAGTGATTTTGAAGGCAATGTCATGACGGAGTATGAGCAAAAATTCTCCAGCAAAGGTCAAGTGATCTACCGAGTTGAGGCAGAATTTTAAGAAATAGCTTGAAAACCAGCTGTTTGAGTGCTTATGCTTTACATAAATTGACAAACGTGCTATACTGATAGTAAGAATATGAGAAAGAGAGGCGGGGAAATATCTTCGCCTCTTGCTTATGAGGAGGTGGACGCAATCGCAACAATCGTAGAATTAGTTAGAGAAGTTGTAGAACCTGTCATCCAAGCACCTTTCGAGCTCGTGGATATCGAGTATGGAAAGATTGGCAGTGACATGATTCTCAGTATTTTTGTAGATAAACCCGAAGGAATTACCTTGAACGACACGGCAGACCTGACAGAAATTATCAGTCCTGTCTTAGACACCATCAAGCCCGATCCCTTCCCAGAACAATATTTCCTAGAAATTACCAGTCCAGGCTTGGAACGTCCTTTGAAAACCAAGGATGCTGTCGCTGGAGCGGTTGGGAAATACATTCATGTTGGGCTCTACCAAGCCATCGATAAGCAAAAAGTCTTTGAAGGGACCTTAGTATCCTTCGAAGAGGATGAGTTGACTATGGAGTATATGGACAAGACACGTAAGAAAACTGTTCAAATTCCATACAGTTTAGTATCAAAAGCACGTTTAGCAGTAAAACTATAGAAAAGAAAGGATAGCTTTTGAGGATTCAAAAGTAAAAAGAACATGAGTAAAGAAATGCTAGAGGCCTTCCGCATTTTGGAAGAAGACAAGGGAATCAAAAAAGAAGACATCATCGACGCAGTAGTAGAGTCGCTTCGTTCCGCTTACCGTAGACGCTATGGTCAGTCAGATAGCGTAGCTATTGACTTCAACGAAAAAACAGGTGACTTTACTGTCTATACTGTTCGTGAAGTCGTAGATGAAGTATTTGATAGCCGTTTGGAAATCAGCTTGAAAGATGCCCTTGCTATTAATTCAGCCTATGAGCTTGGTGATAAGATTAAGTTTGAAGAAGCACCAGCTGAGTTTGGTCGTGTAGCAGCCCAATCTGCTAAACAAACCATCATGGAAAAAATGCGCAAGCAAACACGTGCCATCACATATAATACTTACAAAGAACATGAACAAGAAATCATGTCTGGTACAGTAGAACGTTTTGACAACCGCTTCATTTATGTCAACCTTGGTAGCATTGAAGCCCAATTGTCAAAACAAGACCAAATCCCTGGTGAAGTTTTTGCTTCCCACGATCGTATCGAAGTTTATGTTTACAAGGTTGAAGACAATCCTCGTGGTGTCAACGTCTTTGTTAGCCGTAGCCACCCAGAAATGATCAAACGCTTGATGGAGCAAGAAATTCCAGAAGTTTATGACGGAACTGTTGAAATCATGAGCGTGGCTCGTGAAGCTGGTGACCGTACTAAAGTTGCCGTTCGCAGCCACAATCCAAACGTGGATGCTATCGGGACAATCGTTGGTCGTGGTGGAGCTAATATCAAGAAAATCACCAGCAAATTCCACCCAGCTCGCTACGATGCTAAGAGCGACCGTATGATTCCTGTTGAAGAAAATATCGACGTTATCGAGTGGGTAGCGGATCCAGCTGAGTTTATCTACAATGCTATCGCACCTGCAGAGGTTGACCAAGTTATCTTTGATGAAAATGATAGCAAACGTGCCTTGGTCGTTGTACCTGATAACAAGCTTTCTCTTGCCATCGGTCGTCGTGGACAAAACGTTCGCTTGGCAGCTCATTTGACAGGTTACCGTATCGATATCAAGTCTGCCAGTGAGTTTGAAGCTATGGAAGAAGCAGGTCAAGTTGATTACGCAGTTGCGGATGAATTGATCGAAGAATAAAAGCTGCTAGAGGAGGGAAAGATGAAAACAAGAAAAATCCCTTTGCGCAAGTCTGTTGTATCTAACGAAGTGATTGACAAGCGTGATTTGCTCCGCATTGTCAAGAACAAAGAAGGACAAGTCTTTATCGATCCGACAGGCAAGGCCAATGGTCGTGGCGCTTATATCAAGCTAGACAATGCAGAAGCCCAAGAGGCAAAAAAGAAGAAAGTCTTTAACCGCAGCTTTAACATGGAAGTGGAAGAAAGCTTTTATGACGAGTTGATCGCTTATGTGGATCACAAAGTAAAAAGAAGAGAGTTAGGGCTTGAATAAGCAAAAGATAAGTAATCTCTTGGGACTTGCTCAACGAGCAGGCCGGATCATATCAGGTGAGGAATTGGTGGTTAAAGCCATCCAAGACCAGAAAGCCAAGCTAGTCTTTCTAGCCCATGATGCTGGCCCCAATCTAACCAAGAAGATTCAAGATAAAAGTGACTATTATCAAGTAGAAGTTATAACCGTGTTTTCAACACTGGAATTAAGCATAGCAGTTGGAAAATCGAGAAAGGTTTTGGCTGTGACAGATGCTGGATTTACAAAGAAAATGAGGTCTCTTATGGAATAGAAGAGGAGGACATGATTTGTCTAAGAAAAGATTGTACGAAATCGCAAAAGAACTTGGAAAAGAAAGTAAAGAAGTTGTAGCGCGTGCAAAAGAGTTGGGCTTGGATGTAAAAAGCCACTCATCGAGCGTGGAAGCAGCAGTAGCTAAACAGATTGAAGCAAGCTTTAAATCTACACCTGCACCTGCTCCTAAGGCAGAAGTAAAACCTGCAGCACCAAAAGCAAGTGTAGAAAAGAAAGCGGAAAAGCCTGCATCAGCTAAACCAGCTGTTGCTAAGGAAGAAAGTAAACCAGCTACACCCGCAGCTCCTAAGGAAGAAAAAGTAGTGGCAGCGAGACCACAAAGTCGAAACTTCAAGGCGGAGCGTGAGGCGCGTGCCAAAGAGCAGGCAGAGCGACGCAAACAAAACAAGGGCAACAACCGTGACCAACAACAAAACGGCAACCGTCAGAAAAACGACGGCCGTAATGGTGGTAAACCTGGTCAAGGGAACCGCGACAACCGCCGTTTTAATGACCAAGGGAAAAAACCACAAGGTCAAGGGAATCGTGGCAATAATCGCCGTCAGCAACAAGACTTCCAGCCAAAACCAGCTGGACCACGTGTTGACTTTAAAGCCCGTGCAGCAGCCCTAAAAGCAGAGCAAAATGCAGAGTACGCACGCTCAAGCGAGGAGCGCTTCAAACAATCGCAAGCTGCCAAAGAAGCCTTGGCTCAAGCTAATAAACGCAAGGAGCCAGAGGAAATCTTTGAAGAAGCTGCTAAGCTAGCTGAACAAACGCAGCCAGCCGTAACAGTAGCTCCTGTAGCGAAAGAAGCGCCAGTGGATACACGTCGTAAAAAACAAGCTCGACCAGACAAAGAACGTGACGATTATGATCACGAAGAAGATGGTCCTAGAAAACAACAAAAGAATCGAAGTAGTCAAAATCAAGTGAGAAATCAAAGAAATAGTAACTGGAATAACAATAAGAAGAACAAAAAAGGCAATAACAAGAACAATCGTAATCAGGCTCCAAAACCTGTTACAGAGCGCAAGTTCCATGAATTGCCAACAGAATTCGAATATACAGATGGTATGACTGTTGCGGAAATCGCAAAACGTATCAAACGTGAACCAGCTGAAATCGTTAAGAAGCTTTTCATGATGGGAATTATGGCCACACAAAACCAATCCTTGGATGGAGAAACCATTGAACTCCTCATGGTGGATTACGGTATCGAAGCCAAACAAAAGGTTGAAGTGGATAATGCCGACATCGAACGTTTCTTTGTCGAAGATGGCTATCTTAATGAAGATGAATTAGTTGAGCGTCCACCAGTTGTAACCATCATGGGACACGTTGACCATGGTAAGACAACCCTTTTGGATACCCTTCGTAATTCTCGTGTTGCGACAGGTGAAGCAGGAGGTATCACTCAGCATATCGGTGCCTACCAAATCGTGGAAAATGGCAAGAAGATTACCTTCCTTGATACGCCAGGACACGCGGCCTTTACATCTATGCGTGCGCGTGGTGCCTCTGTTACCGATATTACCATCTTGGTTGTAGCGGCCGACGACGGGGTTATGCCTCAAACTATCGAAGCCATCAACCACTCAAAAGCAGCGAACGTTCCAATCATCGTAGCCATCAACAAGATTGATAAACCAGGTGCTAACCCAGAACGAGTTATCGGTGAATTGGCAGAGCATGGAGTTATGTCAACTGCTTGGGGTGGAGATTCTGAATTTGTCGAAATCTCAGCTAAATTCAACCAAAATATCGATGAACTCTTGGAAACGGTCCTTCTTGTGGCTGAAATCCAAGAACTCAAGGCAGACCCAACAGTGCGTGCGATCGGTACAGTTATCGAGGCTCGCTTGGATAAAGGAAAAGGTGCGGTCGCAACCCTTCTTGTGCAACAAGGAACCTTGAATGTCCAAGATCCTATCGTTGTCGGAAATACCTTCGGTCGTGTCCGTGCCATGACCAATGACCTTGGACGTCGTGTTAAGGTTGCTGGACCATCAACGCCAGTATCTATCACAGGTCTAAACGAAGCGCCAATGGCGGGTGATCACTTTGCCGTTTACGAAGATGAAAAATCTGCGCGTGCAGCAGGTGAAGAACGTGCGAAACGTGCTCTTATGAAGCAACGTCAAGTAACCCAACGTGTCAGCCTTGAAAACCTCTTTGATACGCTTAAGGCAGGTGAGCTCAAGTCTGTTAACGTCATCATCAAGGCCGACGTACAAGGTTCAGTTGAAGCCCTTTCTGCCTCGCTTCAAAAGATCGATGTAGAAGGTGTCAAAGTTACCATAGTTCACTCAGCGGTCGGTGCCATCAACGAATCTGATGTGACTCTTGCGGAAGCTTCAAATGCCTTTATCATCGGTTTCAATGTGCGCCCTACACCACAAGCGCGTCAACAAGCAGAAGAAGATGATGTAGAAATCCGTCTCCACAGCATTATCTACAAGGTTATCGAAGAGATGGAAGAAGCCATGAAAGGAATGCTTGACCCAGAATTCGAAGAAAAAGTTATCGGTGAAGCAATCATCCGTGAAACCTTCAAGGTATCTAAAGTGGGAACCATTGGTGGATTCATGGTTACGAGTGGTAAAGTTACCCGTGACTCTAAAGTCCGTGTTATTCGTGATGGTGTTGTTATCTATGATGGTGAACTTGCAAGCTTGAAACACTACAAAGATGACGTCAAAGAAGTTACAAACGGCCGTGAAGGTGGATTGATGATTGATGGCTACAATGATATCAAGATGGATGATGTGATTGAGGCTTATGTCATGGAAGAAATCAAGAGATAAGATTTTTTGCTCCTTTCTTAGGTGGTGAGGGACGCAAGCAAACCGATGGTTTCATTGCTTATTTTTGAGCCTAGGGTCTCAAAAATCCCCTGTGATGGGACTGATAAATCAGTTCCATCACTTTCACCACGGCGAAAGAAGCAGATGATTTCAAATTGAACTTTGTTTCAATTTGAAATGAAAATCAAGAAGTTTAAAAATAGCTAGGTCTGCTGGCCTAGCTTTTGGTTCAAAGTAGAGAAAGGAATATCATGGCAAATCATTTCCGTACGGATCGTGTGGGCATGGAAATCAAGCGTGAAGTCAATGAGATTTTGCAAAAGAAAGTCCGTGATCCACGTGTCCAAGGTGTGACCATCACAGATGTTCAGATGCTAGGTGATTTGTCTGTAGCCAAGGTTTACTACACCATTTTGAGTAACCTCGCTTCGGATAATCAAAAAGCCCAAATCGGGCTTGAAAAAGCAACTGGTACTATCAAACGTGAACTTGGTCGCAATTTGAAATTGTACAAAATCCCAGATTTGACCTTCGTCAAAGACGAATCCATCGAATATGGGAACAAGATTGACGAGATGCTACGCAATCTGGATAAGAACTAAGAAAGAGGGGGAACCCTCTTTTTTGGTGGAGAAATGGCAATAAAAAATACTGGGGGAATCTCTCTAGAGTAAAAAATTGTTAAAAAGCTTTATAAAGCTCAACTTGTATGATAGTATAGAAATTGGAAAGAGTGAGATGAAATGATTTCTTATCAATAACTAGCTAGTCTGGTATAGCAATCGGCTAGAAACTGCAGTTAGAAAAGGAAAGATAATATGGGATTCATTAAAATTCTAGCCAAGACTTACGGGAATTACTTTTTTGTGATGCAAAGCGTCAAAGTTCTGAAGAACATGAAAAAAGACGACAATGCTCTAGTAGGTTTCGGGAAAGTACTGCTTGCTGACAAGCTGATGGATGTAGCCCAGTGGCTCGCAAAACCAGATGATAAGGAATAACTTGAAATGAAAGAAACTAGCAGGAACTCCGCTGCTAGTTTTTTAATCTCTTCCCATATGGTATAATATAAGCAGTAAAATCATTTTAGAACATACATGGAGGTCGTCATGGATAATATCATAGATGTGTCAATTCCCGTTGCAGAAGTGGTGGACAAGCATCCAGAAGTCTTGGAAATCCTAGTGGAGCTGGGTTTTAAACCACTTGCTAATCCCTTGATGCGCAATACAGTTGGTCGCAAGGTATCACTCAAACAGGGTTCTAAGCTTGAAGGAACTCCTATGGACAAGATTGTCCGCACACTGGAAGCGAATGGTTACGAAGTGATTGGATTAGACTAATGGCAGATGAACGGATTCATATCCTACGGGATATTTTGTTAGAATTGCACAATGGCGCCTCTCCTGAGTCAGTTCAGGAGCGTTTTGATGCGACCTTTACAGGTGTGTCAGCCATCGAGATTTCCCTCATGGAGCACGAGCTGATGAACTCAGACTCAGGTGTCACCTTTGAAGATGTCATGGAGCTTTGTGATGTCCATGCTAATCTTTTTAAAAATGCTGTTAAGGGTGTTGAAGTAGAGGATACCGAGCATCCTGGCCACCCCGTTCGCGTCTTCAAGGATGAAAATCTGGCTCTCCGTGCTGCCTTGATTCGCATTCGGAGATTGTTAGATACCTATGAGTCTATGGAAGACGAGGAAATGCTGGCAGAGATGCGTAAGGGTTTGGTCCGTCAAATGGGGCTGTTGGGGCAATTTGATATCCACTACCAGCGCAAGGAAGAGCTCTTTTTCCCCATCATGGAGCGCTATGGACACGATTCACCTCCAAAAGTTATGTGGGGAGTGGATGACCAGATTAGGGAACTCTTTCAAACAGCTCTAACGACAACCAAGTCACTACCAGAAGTGTCGATTTCCACTGTAAAGGAAACTTTCGAAGCTTTTGCGACAGAGTTTGAAAGTATGATTTTCAAGGAAGAGTCCATCCTTCTCATGATTCTCCTTGAGTCTTTCACCCAGGATGACTGGATTCAGATTGCGGAGGAGAGCGATGCCTACGGCTATGCCATCATCCGTCCGTCAGAGAAATGGGTGCCAGAACGACAGAGCTTTGTTGAGGAAAAGAGCGCAGAGGAGCCAGTACAACTAGACACGGCAGAAGGTCAAGTTCAGCAAGTTATCGATACGCCTGAAGGTCAGTTTACCATTACCTTTACTCCTAAGGAAAAGGAAGCGGTGCTGGACCGTCATAGTCAACAGGCTTTTGGCAATGGCTATCTCTCTGTCGAGCAGGCTAACCTCATCCTCAACCACCTTCCCATGGAGATCACCTTTGTCAATAAAGACGACATTTTCCAGTATTACAATGACAATACGACAGCTGATGAGATGATTTTCAAACGGACGCCGTCCCAAGTCGGGCGTAATGTAGAACTCTGCCATCCGCCTAAGTACCTAGACAAGGTAAAGGCCGTTATGAAAGGTCTTCGTGAAGGGGTCAAGGACAAGTATGAAATGTGGTTCAAGTCTGAGTCGCGAGGCAAGTTTGTCCACATCACCTACGCTGCGGTACACGATGAGAACGGGGAATTCCAAGGTGTGCTGGAGTATGTTCAGGACATTCAGCCCTACCGTGAGATTGATACGGACTACTTCCGTGGATTAGAATAAGGAGAAGCAATGAGTTACGAACAAGAATTTATGAAGGAATTTGAGGCCTGGGTTAATACCCAGATCATGATCAACGACATGGCGCACAAGGAAAGTCAAAAGGTCTACGAAGAAGACCAAGACGAACGTGCCAAAGATGCCATGATTCGCTACGAGAGTCGCTTGGATGCCTACCAGTTCTTGCTGGGTAAGTTTGAAAACTTCAAAGCAGGCAAGGGATTTCATGATTTGCCAGAGGGCTTGTTTGGCGAGAGAAACTATTAATCGTTGCAAATCAAAAAGTGCGTATGAACGCACTTTTTCTGTTTATACGTGATGTGTGTGTTTGGTGATCCATTGTTCCATTTTGATATGCAACCAGAATGAATAGATGCCCAAAGTGATGATGGTGAGCAAGAACCACTTGATCCAGTTCCTGAATAATTGAGAACCTGTTCCGTCAAAATAGAGGCGACGTCCATTGATGACAGTGCGCTTGACTTTCCAGTTTTGCATCATACAAACTGCCCAAGGCGTAGTGATTCCAATAGTAAAGCCTATGATGATCATGGCTAAGATAGCATATCTAACCTAGCTCAAAAGACCACCATCAAAGTAACTTTCGTTATTCATATTGTTCTCCTTATCAGCTTTTTATGTGAATTAATCTTGCACATTACTACATATTTTATCAAGAAGTTGAATCATTGTCGAATTAGATTGAAAGAAAAAACGGCTAGATTTTTAAGGACAATCTCGTTTCCTTTCTTGATTTTTTTCCAAAATCTTGATAGAATATCTTTATTAAATCCTTGTCAGAGCAGGGATTTTTTATTGAAAGGATTTTATCATGTCAAAGAAACTCCAACGTAAAAAACAATTGCGAAATAGCCTTCGTCGTTCAGGTGCATTTTCAACTACAGTGACCAAGGTTGTAGAAGAGACAAAGAAAGTCGTGAAACATGCGGAAAAATCTGCCAGCCAAGCAGGAAAAGTTGTCTCTAAAAAAGTGGAACAAGCAGTAGAAGCGACCAAGGAACAAGCTCAAAAAGTGGCGAATTCAGTAGAAGATTTCGCAGCTACTTTGGGTGGCCTCTCAGTAGATCGCGCTAAGACTTTCTATGATGAAGGCATCAAGTCAGCTTCTGACTTCAAAAACTGGACAGAAAAAGAACTCCTTGCCTTGAAGGGAATCGGTCCAGCTACGATTAAGAAATTAAAAGAACACGGAATCAGCTTCAAGTAATTTTTCTTGTCCCTTGCATTTCCGTCAAAAACTTGCTACAATAGAGCCATTAGAGGTGTTTTGAATCCCACATTTTACAGAAAGTGGCGGTGCTGAGAAGTCCATAAATGTGTCAAAACTGGTTGCTGATGGATGAAAAATGAAATAATATTGTCTTTTTATTATAAAGACGAGAGTTGCGGGCATCTGCCCGAAATTGGGTGGTACCGCGGATAAACACATTCGTCCCTGTCATGTAGATGGCAGGGGCGATTTTTTTGTAGAAAGCGAGGTAGAAGGATGACAAGAGAAGAGTTGCCAGAACGAATAGAGACCGAGCGATTTGTCTTGCGAGTCCGTACAGTTGCGGATGCCGAAGATATCCATGCCTACGCTAGTCTGCCAGAAGTCGCCTACCCAGCAGGCTTTCCGCCCGTCCAGACCTTGGAGGATGAGATTTATTATCTGGAGCATATCCTTCCAGACCGCAATCAAAAGGACAATCTCCCAGCTGGTTATGGAATTGTCGTCAAAGGAACCGATAAAGTCATCGGCTCTGTTGATTTCAACCATCGGCACGAAGACGATGTACTGGAGATTGGCTACACCTTGCACCCAGACTATTGGGGACGAGGTTATGTACCAGAAGCAGCGCGTACCTTGATTGACCTTGGCTTTAAAGAATTGGGGTTTCACAAGATAGAACTGGTCTGCTTTGGCTACAATATCCAAAGTCAACGAGTCGCTGAGAAACTTGGATTCACCCTCGAAGCTCGCATAAGAGAGCGCAAAGATGCCCAAGGCAATCGCTGTGACAGTCTGATATATGGCTTGCTGAGGAGTGAGTGGGAGAGTTTAAACTGTTAGCTGAACTGTTTGAGAATTTCGAACAGTTGAGATTTATTGAAGAATTTCGAAAACGAGGTGAGAAGCTTGGAAACAAGTCAGATTATTACTCTGATCAGTGGAGCTGGTATAGGAGCTGTATTAAGTGCGATTCTAGTTTTTGCTAATAATAGTAAAAGAAATCAACTTGATTATATTGTGAAAGAACGAACTGAGTGGAGGAAAAAAATTGAGGGTATTATTGAGGATCTTCAAATTTTTTCTAAACGCAGAAGTGCTTTTATAAGATTAAAGGGTCATATTAATCCCTATGGCTATAATCTTGATATTAAAAATACAAGAATTTATTTTATGAATGATGGGCATATTTGGGATAGTCTTACTAAGGGGAATTATAAAAATACTATCTACTTTTTAGAGCTTCTATTAAAACATGACTGGGAAAGAAGAAAGCAAGAGGCTAAGTTTCAATATTTAAATGCTTTATCATGGATAGTTCAAATATTTTTTTGTGTTTTTACTATCTACTTGGTATATTTAGTAGATTCAGATTTAACAAAGTCTGATTGGTCTCATGTAGCTCTAGGGGGGTTAAGTTATTCATTTTTAGCTTTTATGTTACAAGGATATATTGTTGGTTTTCTAAAAATAAATCCTTCTAAAAATCATCATGAGAAATTAATGGTCTTTTTAGCTTTTTTTGTTGCCCCTTACTTTATTAACTGGGGTACGGCTATAGTTTATACTACCTTTCTAAAGCATTTTTCAATTGCTTTTATCGCTTTATTAATTTATATTTATGAATTCTATTATCTTCAATTGATATCAAATAGAGTAGATGAGGATTATGTAAAAGCAATAGAGCAATTTCAAAAGAAATCTTCGACCATAAAATCTTCAAAAATAGATGTTAAAGCTACTAAACTTAACAATGATATAATACGTCTAGAATCTAAAGTTTATAGTTTTGAAAACAGAAAAGTGGATTTAGAATTACTAGAAAAGGAACGAAGAAGGTTAAGAAAAAAATTAATAAGAAAAGAACAACCAAATATTTTTCGTCATCCAATACGATTTTATCGCTTTTTGAAGAACAAAAAACGGGTTTCAAAAATAGTTTTAAGAATACTAAATTAAGGAGAACACACATGTCTAAAGAACTTTCACCTAAATACAATCCAGCCGAGGTTGAGGCTGGTCGTTACCAAAAATGGCTTGACGCTGATGTTTTCAAGCCTTCAGGCGATCAAAAGGCTAAGCCTTATTCAATCGTTATTCCGCCACCAAACGTAACTGGTAAACTTCACCTTGGTCACGCTTGGGATACAACTTTGCAAGATATTATCATCCGTCAAAAACGGATGCAAGGCTTTGATACCCTTTGGCTTCCAGGGATGGACCACGCTGGGATTGCCACTCAGGCTAAGGTTGAGGAGCGCTTGCGTGGAGAGGGTATTAGCCGTTATGACCTAGGTCGTGAAAAATTCCTCGAGAAAGTCTGGGAATGGAAAGACGAGTATGCGACGACTATCAAGGAACAATGGGGCAAGATGGGACTCTCTGTAGACTACTCTCGCGAACGGTTCACTCTTGACGAAGGCTTGTCAAAAGCCGTCCGCAAGGTTTTTGTTGAACTTTACAAGAAAGGCTGGATCTACCGTGGTGAGTTTATCATCAACTGGGACCCAGCAGCTCGCACAGCTCTTTCTGATATCGAGGTTATCCATAAGGACGTTGAAGGTGCCTTCTACCACATGAATTACATGCTGGAAGACGGTTCACGCGCCCTTGAAGTTGCGACAACTCGTCCTGAGACGATGTTTGGGGACGTTGCCGTTGCCGTCAATTCAGAAGACCCACGCTACAAGGACTTGATTGGTAAAAACGTCATCCTTCCAGTCGCTAATAAATTGATTCCAATCGTTGGAGACGAACACGCAGACCCTGAGTTTGGTACTGGTGTCGTGAAAATCACACCTGCCCACGATCCAAATGACTTCTTGGTTGGTCAACGCCATAACTTGCCACAAGTAAACGTCATGAACGACGACGGAACCATGAACGAGCTTGCCTTCGAATTCGCTGGCATGGATCGTTTTGAAGCTCGTAAGGCAGTCGTTGCTAAGTTGGAAGAAATCGGCGCCCTCGTTAAAATCGAAAAACGTGTCCACAGTGTTGGTCACTCAGAGCGTACAGGTGTCGTGGTTGAGCCACGCTTGTCTACGCAATGGTTCGTTAAGATGGACCAATTGGCGAAAAATGCTATTGCCAACCAAGACACAGAGGACAAGGTAGAATTCTACCCACCTCGTTTCAACGATACCTTCCTCCAATGGATGGAAAATGTTCACGACTGGGTTATCTCTCGTCAGCTCTGGTGGGGTCACCAAATCCCTGCTTGGTATAATGCTGAGGGCGAAATGTACGTTGGCGAAGAAGCTCCAGAAGGTGACGGATGGACTCAGGACGAAGATGTCTTGGACACTTGGTTCAGCTCTGCCCTTTGGCCATTCTCAACCATGGGCTGGCCTGATGTTGACTCAGAAGACTTCAAACGTTACTTCCCAACTTCAACCTTGGTAACTGGTTACGATATCATCTTCTTCTGGGTGTCTCGTATGATTTTCCAATCTTTGGAATTCACGGGCCGTCAGCCATTCCAAAACGTGCTTATCCACGGTCTCATCCGTGACGAGCAAGGACGTAAGATGTCTAAGTCTCTCGGAAACGGTATTGACCCGATGGACGTCATCGAGAAATACGGTGCTGATGCCCTTCGCTGGTTCCTGTCAAACGGTTCTGCTCCAGGGCAAGATGTGCGTTTCTCTTACGAGAAAATGGATGCTTCATGGAACTTCATTAACAAGATCTGGAACATCTCTCGCTACATCCTCATGAACAATGAAGGCTTGACCCTTGAGCAAGCAACTGCTAATGTGGAAAAAGTTGCCAACAAGGAAGCTGGAAACGTTACTGACCGCTGGATTCTCCACAACCTCAATGAAACGATCGGTAAGGTCACTGAGAATTTCGACAAGTTTGAGTTTGGTGTGGCTGGGCACATCCTCTACAACTTCATCTGGGATGAGTTTGCGGACTGGTACGTTGAGTTGACCAAGGAAGTCCTTTATAGCGATAATGAAGAAGAGAAAGTCATCACACGTTCTGTTCTCCTTTACACTTTGGACAAGATCCTTCGTCTCCTTCACCCAATCATGCCATTCGTGACAGAGGAAATCTTTGGACAAATTTCAGAAGGCTCTATCGTTACAGCAGCATACCCAACTGTCAATCCAGCCTTTGAAGACCTTGCGGCTCACACTGGTGTAGAGAGTCTCAAAGACCTGATCCGTGCTGTTCGTAATGCGCGTGCAGAAGTAAACGTAGCTCCAAGCAAGCCAATCACGATTCTTGTTAAGACAAGCGATAACGACTTGGAAGCCTTCTTTAACAGCAATGTCAACTACATCAAACGCTTCACAAATCCAGAATACTTGGAAATCGCATCAACCATCCCTGCACCTGAACTCGCTATGTCAAGCGTCATCACAGGAGCAGAAATCTACTTGCCACTCGCTGACCTCCTCAATGTCGAAGAAGAATTGGCTCGTCTCGACAAGGAACTGGCTAAATGGCAAAAAGAACTGGATATGGTCGGTAAGAAGCTCTCTAACGAACGCTTCGTAGCCAATGCCAAACCAGAAGTCGTCCAAAAAGAACGCGACAAACAAGCCGACTACCAAGCTAAATACGATGCTACCGTCGCACGTATTGATGAGATGAAGAAGTTGGTGAAATAAACACAAAAACACAGCGGATATCGTTTGATATATAGATAATAAAGGAGAAAATATTTTGACTAACATTTTAGAATTGTATTCTGAAGATACGCTTTTAGAAAATATTGATAATGAGCGAATTGATATTGATGCTGAAGTTGAGGATGAAGTTGAGTCAACTACATCTAGTAGAAAACTATATATAGATAAAGTTGATAAATCTACCTCAGATTTAATACGAATGATAAAAGAAGGGGAGTTGATTTTACAGCCTGACTACCAAAGGAAATTTGTTTGGAATCAAAAAACAATGTCACAATTTATTGAATCTTTATTGCTGTCAATTCCTATACCAACTATATTTTTATCAGAAAATGATGATGACACGCTAGAAGTAATTGATGGGCAACAACGTTTAACAACAGTTTTTACTTTTTTTAAATCAATTCTTAATGAAGATGACTTAAACAATGTTAAGAAAGGAAATGAATATCTAAATTATATGGATCCTCTGGAATTAAGTGGACTCTCAACGTTGTCTGATTTTAATAAAAAGACCTTTGCTGAACTTGATGATAGGATTCAGAGAAAGTTTAAAAATGTTTCACTACCTATTGTTATAATTCAGAAGGATTCATCGGAGGATATTAAATATGATATATTTTCAAGAATAAATCAAGGTTCCATAAAATTAAATGGACAAGAATTATTAAATGTAATGTATCGAGGCGTATTTTTGTCCAAATTAAATGAAACTTGTGAATTAGATATTGTTGATGAAATATTTGGGAAAAGAGTAGTCCTTAAGAAGAGATACGGTTATAACGAAATTTTGTTACGTGCATTTGTTATAAATGAATTTATTGATGAATCGTTTGCTGCTATTAAAAAAATTGAAGTGCGAAATCCGAAACTATTAGATGGGAAAAAGGAACGCACTTATGGTGGAAGATTGAATACAGCAATCATTGAGTTTTTAAAAGAATATAGGAATGATGTAGAAAAATCTGAGGAGTTAGAAGATTTCATTTTAAAATCTATAGAGAAAGTAAATATTGTTTTTGGTAACGATGCTTTTAAGCGAATTAGTAGTAATGAACTTGCAACTAGTATCAATAAGACTGTAGCTGAAACCCAGTTAGTTATCTTATCAAGATTTTCAATTGATGAAGTAAGACAATATAAGGAAAAAATCAAAGAGTCGTTTTTAGAGTTTCTTAGTAAAAGCGATGAAGGTTTATTTGTGAGAGGAACAAATAACACATCTAATGTGTTAAAAAGATACGAGTGGGGAAAAATCTTAAATAAATTAATCAGGAATTAGATGTAACATGGATGTAGATAATATTTTTAAGAATTACAAAAAGTATATTGATATTTATGAAAATGACCTAAAAAAATTGGATGATGAAGCTAGTACATTCTTACTCAATTCACTTTATTTATCAGTATTTACAACATTTGAATATTTTTTAGATTTTTTAATTCAGTGTTATGTTGAAAATATTACTTTAAGCTCAAAAGGTATTAAGCTTGAAGATTTAAAAGGTTCTATAGCAATGAAATATTTTATTAATACTAATAAAAATGATAAAAAATTACAAAATTTACTAACTAATCCTCAAACAAAAACATTTGACTCCATTAGAACTGTTCTATATGATAAAATACCTAGGGAGGAATTATCTAAATATTTGAAATTTGAGTTCCTACATGATCATAAGCTAAAGGAACACTATCCAGATATTTTTGAGCAAATATTTAATGAAAGAGATTTGTTAAAGAATATTAACTTATCTCGAACTGAAGTAGTCGGGGGGGTTAAGACAGTCGAGAATTTTTCTGCAGAAGTGTTTATATTAAAGTATAGAGATATTCGAAATAGTATTGCACATGAAAATTATAAATTTTCAGTAGAAAATGAGCAATTTAAGGAATATGTTGAATTTTTTCAAAAAATTATTAAATGTATGATTGACAAATTCGAGACGGTTACAGGTTTTCCTATTGATTCAAAATCAAATAACATTTTGAATAGCATCTAAATCATCGTATTTATATAATTGAAAATACTATAAATTTTCAATATTTCACCTTAATTTTCTTATATAGTTGCGCATCGAATTCATCTGGATTGATACCGAAAACCCACCTCACGATGCCATCGGCTGGCTAGCAAAGAAATAAAAAGTCCTGCCACTTTCTCCCATTTAACCTTTGACTATTCCGCAAAATTATCGTACAATAAAGAGTACATGATAAAATGAGGTCAGAGTTTGTTCGCTCTGGCGATAGTAGTAAAAATGAGGAGAAACGCTTTGGAATTAGAAGTATTTGCTGGGCAAGAAAAAAGTGAACTATCTATGATTGAGGTAGCGCGTGCTATCTTGGAACTTCGTGGTCGCGATCATGAGATGCATTTTAGCGATCTTGTAAACGAAATTCAAAACTACCTTGGAACATCAAACAGTGATATCCGCGAAGCCTTGCCTTTGTTCTACACAGAGTTGAACTTTGACGGTAGCTTCATCTCTCTTGGAGACAACAAATGGGGTCTTCGTTCATGGTATGGTGTGGACGAAATCGACGAAGAGATCATCGCTCTTGAAGAAAGTGACGACGATGAAGTAGCACCAAAAGCTAAGAAAAAACGCGTCAATGCCTTTATGGATGGCGATTCAGATGCCATTGACTACAATGCGGATGATCCAGAAGACGAAGATGCATACGAAGCAGATCCAGCTCTTTCATACGATGATGAAAATCCAGATGATGAGAAAAATGAAGTGGAAGCTTACGATGCAGAAATCAACGAAATCGCTCCTGATGACTTGGGTGAAGATGTGGATCTTAACGAAGAAGACGACGAGTTTTCTGACGATGACGCTGAAACGAGTGAAGAAGAGTAAAAGACTTCACAGAGGAGATCGTAAGATCTCTTTTTTTGTTGCTTGAGCAGGTCATCCGTTTGGATGCGGATCTTTAGTTGGTTTTCTGAAAGTAATCTTCTTATTTTCATGTTTTACCAATTCGGGTTGACAAATGTTCTGCTTTAAGGTATCATATTGTTCGGGCACCTCTTTTAGAGGTCGGGGCTCCCTAGTTACTAGGGAGCTATTTTTGTTTTTCAGGAAGTTTTTCTTGAAAAGTCGTTATTCATAAGGGTCTTGTTTTCTATGTCCCCTCGTAGTTAATAAGGCCTTGAGCATTTTAGAAAGAGGAATCTATGTCTACGAAATATATTTTTGTAACTGGTGGTGTGGTATCGTCTATTGGGAAAGGGATTGTCGCAGCAAGTCTGGGTCGTCTCTTGAAAAATCGTGGTCTAAAGGTGACTATTCAGAAGTTTGACCCTTATATCAATATCGATCCGGGAACCATGAGTCCTTACCAGCATGGGGAAGTCTTTGTGACAGATGATGGGGCTGAGACCGATTTGGACTTGGGTCACTATGAACGGTTCATCGATATCAATCTCAACAAATATTCCAACGTGACAACTGGTAAAATCTACAGTGAAGTTCTTCGTAAAGAACGCCGTGGCGAGTACCTTGGCGCAACTGTTCAAGTCATTCCTCATATCACAGATGCTTTGAAAGAAAAAATCAAGCGTGCCGCTGTAACGACTGACTCTGATGTCATTATCACAGAGGTTGGTGGAACCGTTGGGGATATCGAGTCCTTGCCATTTCTAGAGGCTCTTCGTCAGATGAAGGCAGATGTGGGTGCAGATAATGTCATGTACATCCATACAACCTTGCTTCCTTACCTCAAGGCTGCTGGTGAGATGAAGACCAAGCCAACTCAACATTCTGTAAAAGAATTGCGTGGTTTGGGAATCCAGCCAAATATGTTGGTCATTCGTACCGAGAAACCAGCTGGTCAGGGCATTAAAAATAAACTAGCTCAGTTTTGTGACGTAGCTCCAGAAGCCGTTATCGAGTCTTTGAATGTCGAACATCTTTACCAAATTCCATTAAACTTGCAGGCGCAAGGTATGGACCAAATTGTTTGTGACCATTTGAAACTAGACGCACCAGCAGCGGATATGACAGAATGGTCAGCTATGGTGGACAAGGTCATGAACCTCAAGAAACAAGTCAAGATTTCCCTCGTTGGTAAGTATGTGGAGTTGCAAGATGCCTACATCTCTGTGGTCGAAGCCTTAAAACACTCTGGGTATGCCAACGACGCAGAAGTGAAGATTAATTGGATCAATGCCAATGATGTGACAGCAGAGAATGTGGCGGAGCTCTTGTCGGATGCGGACGGAATCATCGTACCAGGCGGTTTCGGTCAACGTGGTACGGAAGGGAAAATCCAAGCCATCCGTTATGCGCGTGAGAATGATGTTCCAATGTTGGGAGTCTGCTTGGGAATGCAGTTGACTTGTATCGAGTTTGCTCGTCACGTTTTAGGGCTTGAAGGTGCCAATTCTGCAGAGCTTGCACCAGAAACAAAATACCCTATTATTGATATCATGCGTGATCAGATTGATGTTGAGGATATGGGGGGGACCCTTCGCTTGGGACTTTATCCATCTAAGTTGAAGCGTGGCTCTAAGGCAGCAGCCGCTTATCACAATCAAGAAGTGGTGCAACGCCGTCACCGTCACCGTTATGAGTTTAACAACGCCTTTCGTGAACAGTTTGAGGCAGCAGGCTTTGTATTTTCAGGAGTTTCTCCAGATAATCGTTTGGTAGAAATCGTGGAAATCCCTGAAAATAAATTCTTTGTGGCTTGTCAGTATCACCCTGAACTTTCCAGCCGTCCAAACCGTCCAGAAGAACTCTACACAGCCTTTGTCACTGCAGCAGTTGAAAACAGTAATTAGCAAAATTCTAACCTTTGAGAACAATCTCAGAGGTTTTTAAATTTATTCAGGAAAGTCTTGCTAACTCAGGCACTTGGCAATAAGAATTAGAAGTCTTCTCCCCTCACCGAGGGAAGAGGATTTTTACTTGTTTTTCTGCTACTTCCTCATTTGTCCTAAACCCCTTTTTGTGTTACAATGAAAGGTATGAAAGCTAAGAAATTATGGATGACTGGCTTGACTGTGGCTGGTCTAAGTGCCCTTGCTTTGGGTGCCAAAAAAGCAGCAGATAATCACAAACTCATGAAGACGCAAGAGGAGTTAACCGCTATCGTGCGGGATCTTTTCTCAGATATGGGAGAGATTGCGACTCTCTATGTTCAAGTCTACGAAAGTAGCCTAGAGCGACTCGTCGGAGGGGTCATTTTCGAGGATGGCCGTCACTATACCTTTGTCTATGAAAATGAAGACCTAGTCTACGAGGAGGAAGTCTTATGATTACCCCCAATAGTATAGAAGAGCTCGCAGGTTTTGTCGAACAGGATGGCAAGAAGGTTTTCCTTTTTGTGGCGGATTGGTGCGGCGATTGTCGTTATATCTATCCAGCCTTGCCAGAGATTGAGGAGACCAATCCAGACTTCACCTTTATTCGAGTGGACCGAGATCAGTATATGGATTTAGCCAAGCTCTGGGATATTTACGGGATTCCTAGCCTTGTTGTGCTAGAAAAGGACAAGGAAATCGGTCGATTTGTCAATCGCGACCGTAAAAGCAAGGAACAAATTAATGACTTTTTAGCAGCACTGAAATAGGAGAAAAAGGAAAGAATGATTTTTACATATAACAAAGAGCATGTCGGCGATGTCCTTATGGTTATCGTGAAAAATAGCGGCGATGCCAAGTTGGACGTGGAGCGCAAAGGCAAAGTAGCTCGTGTTTTCCTCAAAGAAAATGGAGAAACAGTAGCGTGGAATATTTTCGAAGTTTCAAGTTTGTTTGAAATTGCAGGGCGTGGTCAAGTCTTTTTATCAGATGAGCAAGTCGCTCGTTTGAACCAAGAATTGCAGGCGGAAGGCTTTGTGGAAGAAATTGTCAATGACAAAGAACCTAAGTTTGTTGTCGGTGAAATTGTCGAGATAGTGGCTCACCCAGATAGTGACCACCTCAACATCTGCCAAGTTGCCGTCGCGAGTGATAAGACAGTGCAAATCGTTGCAGGTGCTCCTAATGCGCGTGTCGGTTTGAAAACCATTGTCGCTCTTCCTGGAGCGATGATGCCAAAAGGCAATCTCATTTTCCCAGGTGAACTTCGTGGTGAAAAGAGTTTTGGCATGATGTGCAGTCCTCGTGAGTTGCATTTGCCAAATGCTCCGCAAAAACGTGGTATTATTGAATTATCAGAAGACCAAGTTGTTGGAACTCCATTTGATCCAGCTAAACACTGGACTGCCTAAGAAGTTGTTAATATCTGATAGATCAGATAGAAGGAAATAAGATGGCAAAAAATGTTGTGATTACAGGAGCGACATCAGGAATTGGTGAAGCGATTGCGCGTGCTTATTTGGAGCAGGGGGAGAATGTCGTTCTAACAGGACGACGGACAGACAGACTAGAAGCCCTTAAGTCGGAGTTTGCAGAAACTTTTCCAAATCAAACAGTTTGGACCTTTCCACTGGATGTGACGGATATGACTATGGTCAAGACTGTTTGCTCCGATATATTGGAAACGATAGGGCAGATTGATATCTTGGTCAATAATGCTGGACTAGCTCTTGGCTTGGCTCCCCATCAGGACTATGAAGAGTTGGATATGCTGACCATGTTGGATACCAATGTCAAGGGGTTGATGGCAGTCACTCGTTCTTTCTTGCCAGCAATGGTAAAAGCCAATCAAGGGCATATCATCAACATGGGGTCAACCGCAGGAATCTACGCCTATGCGGGTGCAGCTGTTTATTCAGCCACCAAGGCTGCAGTTAAAACTTTTTCAGATGGTCTGCGAATTGATACCATCGCAACGGATATCAAGGTTACGACCATTCAGCCTGGAATTGTTGAAACAGATTTCTCAACCGTACGTTTTCATGGAGACAAAGAGCGAGCTGAGGCGGTCTATCAGGGAATCGAAGCCTTGCAAGCTCAGGATATTGCAGACACAGTGATCTATGTGACCAGTCAGCTTCGTCGTGTGCAGATTACAGATATAACCATTATGGCCAATCAACAGGCGACAGGTTTCATGGTTCATAAAAAGTAAAAAAATTCCTTGAAAAGTTACAAATTTCTGTAACTTTTTTTGATTTCCTGCGAATAGATAAGTAGGAGGATGAAAAATGTATAATAAAGTTATCATGATTGGGCGTTTGACGTCTACACCAGAATTGCACAAAACCAACAATGACAAGTCAGTAGCGCGCGCAACGATCGCTGTGAACCGTCGTTACAAAGACCAGAATGGGGAACGCGAAGCTGATTTTGTCAATCTTGTTCTTTGGGGAAAATTGGCTGAAACCTTGGCAAGCTACGCAACTAAAGGTAGTCTTATCTCTGTGGATGGAGAACTTCGTACCCGTCGCTTTGAGAGAAATGGCCAGATGAACTATGTGACTGAAGTTCTTGTGACAGGATTCCAACTTTTGGAAAGTCGTGCCCAACGAGCCATGCGTGAAAATAATGCCGGACAGGATTTGGCAGATTTGGTTTTGGAAGAGGAGGAATTGCCATTTTAATACTCTTCGAAAATCTCTTCAAACAACGTCAGCTTCACCTTGCTGTAGGTATAGGTAACTGACTTCGTCAGTCCTATCTACAACCTAAAAACTGTATTTTTAGCAGCCTGCGTCTAGCTTCCTAGTTTGCACTTTGATTTTCATTGAGTATAAACATTAAAAAGTCTGAGTTGGTCTCAGGCTTTTTATCTTGAGAAAGTCAGACTTTTTTCTTGACTATTTCTGACCAAGTGATACAATAGAATTATGAATTAGCACTCATATACAAAGAGTGCTAATAATATGTATCTCATCATGGAGGAAAACAGATGTTGAAACCATTAGGAGACCGTGTGGTCTTGAAAATCGAAGAAAAAGAACAAACTGTTGGAGGCTTTGTCCTTGCAGGCTCAGCCCAAGAAAAAACAAAAACAGCCCAAGTTGTAGCTACTGGACAAGGTGTTCGTACCTTGAACGGTGACTTGGTAGCTCCAAGCGTTAAGCCTGGAGACCGTGTCTTAGTTGAAGCACATGCAGGTCTTGATGTAAAAGATGGCGATGAAAAGTACATCATCGTTGGCGAAGCCAACATCTTGGCAATCATTGAAGAATAGAAGGAGAAAGTAAGTATGTCAAAAGAAATTAAATTTTCATCTGATGCTCGTTCAGCTATGGTTCGTGGTGTTGATATCCTAGCAGACACAGTTAAAGTAACCTTAGGACCAAAAGGTCGTAATGTTGTGTTGGAAAAATCATTTGGCTCACCCTTGATTACCAATGACGGTGTTACTATTGCCAAAGAAATTGAACTAGAAGACCATTTTGAAAATATGGGTGCCAAGTTGGTATCAGAAGTAGCTTCTAAAACCAATGATATCGCAGGTGACGGAACGACAACTGCAACTGTCTTGACCCAAGCTATCGTACGTGAAGGAATCAAGAACGTCACAGCAGGTGCCAATCCAATCGGCATTCGTCGGGGGATTGAAGCAGCGGTTGCCGCAGCTGTAGAAGCCTTGAAAAACAATGCCATCCCTGTTGCCAATAAAGAAGCCATCGCTCAGGTTGCCGCTGTATCTTCTCGTTCTGAAAAAGTCGGCGAATACATCTCTGAAGCCATGGAAAAAGTGGGCAAAGATGGAGTCATCACTATTGAAGAGTCACGTGGTATGGAAACAGAGCTTGAAGTCGTAGAAGGAATGCAGTTTGACCGCGGTTACCTTTCACAGTACATGGTGACAGATAGCGAAAAGATGGTGGCTGACCTTGAAAATCCATACATCTTGATTACAGACAAGAAGATTTCCAATATCCAAGAAATCTTGCCACTGCTAGAAAGCATCCTCCAAAGCAATCGTCCGCTCTTGATTATTGCAGATGATGTGGATGGCGAAGCTCTTCCGACTCTTGTATTGAACAAGATTCGTGGAACTTTCAATGTCGTAGCTGTCAAAGCTCCTGGCTTTGGTGACCGTCGTAAAGCCATGCTTGAAGACATCGCCATCTTGACAGGTGGAACAGTGATCACAGAAGACCTTGGTCTTGAGTTGAAAGACGCGACCATTGAGGCGCTTGGTCAAGCAGCGAGAGTAACTGTGGACAAAGACAGCACTGTTATCGTAGAAGGTGCAGGAAATCCTGAAGCGATTTCTCACCGTGTTGCGGTTATCAAGTCTCAAATCGAAACCACAACTTCAGAGTTTGACCGAGAAAAATTGCAAGAACGCTTGGCAAAATTGTCAGGTGGTGTTGCAGTCATCAAGGTCGGAGCTGCAACTGAAACTGAGTTGAAAGAAATGAAACTCCGCATTGAAGATGCCCTCAACGCTACTCGTGCAGCTGTTGAAGAAGGAATCGTTGCAGGTGGTGGAACTGCTCTTGCCAATGTCATTCCAGCCGTAGCTGATTTGGAATTGACAGGAGATGAAGCAACAGGACGCAATATTGTTCTCCGTGCTTTGGAAGAACCTGTTCGTCAAATCGCCCACAATGCAGGATTCGAAGGATCTATCGTTATCGATCGTTTGAAAAATGCTGAGCTTGGTACAGGTTTCAATGCAGCAACTGGTGAGTGGGTCAACATGATTGATCAAGGGATTATCGACCCAGTTAAAGTGAGCCGTTCAGCTCTTCAAAATGCAGCATCTGTAGCCAGCTTGATTTTGACTACAGAAGCAGTCGTAGCCAATAAACCAGAACCAGTAGCCCCAGCTCCGGCCATGGATCCAAGCATGATGGGCGGTATGATGTAAGCTTTCTGTAGAAAGCAACTTATAAAAACCGCAAAAGGAGGGAATGCATATCCCTTCTTTTTATGATATTCACTTCTAAATTGGTTTGAGCTCTCCTAACTTATATGATAAAATAAAACTAGTAAAAGGAGAAGAACATGATTGATGTAGAAGAAATTCTGAGCAAGATGAATCCCAATCAGAAGATTAATTATGACCGTGTTATGCAGAAAATGGTTCAGGTTTGGGAAAAGAATGAGCAACGTCCCACTATTCTCATGCATGTTTGCTGTGCTCCTTGTAGTACCTACACCCTAGAATACCTGACAAAATACGCGGATGTGACCATCTATTTTGCCAATTCCAATATCCATCCCAAGGCAGAATACCACAAGCGAGCTTACGTCACCAAGAAATTTGTCAGTGATTTCAATGAGCGAACAGGAAATACGGTCCAGTACCTAGAAGCTCCCTATGAACCCAATGAATACCGGAAGTTAGTCAGAGGACTGGAAGAAGAACCAGAAGGTGGCGATCGTTGCAAGGTTTGTTTTGACTACCGTTTGGACAAAACAGCACAGGTAGCTATGGACTTGGGTTTTGACTACTTTGGTTCAGCCTTGACCATCAGTCCCCATAAGAATTCTCAAACCATCAACAGTATCGGAATTGATGTGCAAAAGATTTATACCACCCACTATCTCCCAAGTGATTTCAAGAAAAATCAAGGCTATAAACGATCAGTGGAGATGTGTGAAGAGTATGATATCTACCGTCAATGTTATTGTGGATGCGTCTATGCAGCCCAGGCTCAAAATATTGATTTGGTTCAGGTTAAGAAGGACGCCACGGCTTTCTTGTTGGATAAGGATGTTGAAAAAGATTATTCTCATATCAAGTTTACTGTTACTAAATTAGATATATAGCAATTAACCCAGCTGTAAAGCTGGGTTGTTAAAATAAAAAAACCAGGGCTCTCACCCCGGCTTGACAACTTTACCGATTCTTTAGTTCTATGTAGCGTTTGTACCAAATGTTGACATAGGCCTCTGAGAAAGGACCGCGTCCATTGTTGATCCAATCAACAAGGATTTTAACATGCTCTTTCAAAATATAGTCTAAATCATCAGAATACTTCATTTTGCGTTTATGGCGCTCATATTCCTCAACGTCCAAGAGACGCTTTTCACCATCAGTGAAGACCTTGACATCCAAATCGTAATCAATGTATTTCAGGGCTTCCTCATCTAGATAGTAGGGGCTAGCCATATTGCAATAGTAGGAAATCCCATTATCACGAATCATGGCAATGATATTAAACCAATATTTTTTGTGAAAGTAAACAATAGCCGGTTCTCGAGTCACCCAACGACGACCGTCACTTTCGGTAACAAGTGTGTGGTCGTTGACGCCGATAATGGCGTTCTCTGTTGTTTTTAGTACCATGGTGTCCCGCCAAGTACGGTGAAGACTCCCATCATGCTTATAACTTTGAATTGTAATAAAGTCGCCTTCTTTTGGAAGTTTCATAACTAACCAACTTTCTACAATTTATAAGTTTATCGTCTACTATTATATCATAAATTGGTCTAATTTTTTTGAATTTTAAACGAAAATGTTAAAGATATTCTCTGAGAGCGCTAGCTATATCCGAAAAATCGTAGCCCTTTCGGGCTAAAACTTGAGTCAAACGTTGCTTTAGTTCGTATCCTTCATACTTTCGAGCATACTTAGCATATTGTTTGTCTAGCTCTTTAAAAATAAGTTCTTGAGTCGTTTCTTGGTCAACTTTACTATCCAAGTCGTCAAAGGCATTTTTAGCATCAGCATAGGAGAAGCCTTTGTTGGTCAAGTTTTGAATAATCTTATCCTGCAAGGCACGAGCGGGAAGCTTTCCAGCGTATTTTTTAAGCAGTTTCTCTGCAATATGTTGAGCAACCTCTGAAAAATCAAAAATCTTTAAAACATCATCAATAGTTGATTTGGCAATCCCTTTTTGAGACAGTTTTTGAGCTAGCACATAAGGTCCCTTGTCTCCAGAAAGTTGATTAGCATTGATGATAGAGTAGGCATACTGACGATCATTAATCCAGTTATCCTCTTTAAGATTAGCGATAACTTGACTAGTGATTTTTTCGTCAATATCATACTTTTTCAGATACTCACGAACTTCTTTTTCAGTACGAGCCTTGAAGGATAGATGGTAGAGAGCAAGATTTTTACCATAAGAAAACTGGGCAAAATCCTGAATCTCGGTCAGTTCCTCTTTGCTAATGACCTTATCTCGAGACAGCATAAAACGCACAATGGTATCTTCAGTGATATAAAAGGTTTGCTGATGATCTAGCTCCATCAGGTAGAGGCGTTTTTTCTTTTCAAGTTTTGTGATTTTCATAGTTCTATTATACCCTAAAATGTGATAAGATAGGGGTATGAATCTGAAAGTCAAACAAAAAATACCTTTAAAAATCAAGCGGATGGGCATCAATGGTGAGGGAATCGGTTTCTATCAGAAAACCCTCGTTTTTGTGCCAGGCGCCCTCAAAGGAGAAGATATCTATTGTCAGATTACTACTATTAAACGTAACTTTGTTGAAGCCAAATTGCTAAAGGTTAATAAGAAGTCAAAATTTCGGGTCGTGCCAGCTTGTACGATTTATAATGAATGTGGTGGTTGCCAAATCATGCACCTCCACTATGATAAACAGTTAGAGTTCAAAACAGATTTGCTCCACCAAGCCCTGAAAAAATTTGCTCCTGCAGGATATGAAAACTATGAAATCCGTCCAACTATCGGAATGCAGGAACCAAAGTACTACCGTGCTAAGCTTCAATTCCAGACTCGAAAATTTAAAAATCAGGTCAAGGCAGGTTTGTATGCGCAAAACTCTCATTATCTCGTAGAGTTGAAAGACTGTTTGGTACAAGATAAGGAAACCCAAGTGATTGCGAATCGCCTAGCTGAACTTCTTACTTACCACCAAATTCCAATTACAGATGAGAGAAAAACGCTCGGTGTTCGCACTATCATGGTACGAAGAGCAAGAAAAACGGGGCAAGTTCAGATAATCATTGTTACGAATCGTCAGCTTAATTTAACCCAGCTGGTAAAAGACTTAGTTAAAGATTTTCCAGAAGTCGTCACAGTTGCAGTCAATACAAATACAGCGAAAACAAGTGAAATCTATGGTGAAAAGACGGAAATTATCTGGGGCCAAGAGAGTATTCAAGAAGGAGTACTCGACTATGAGTTTTCTCTCTCCCCTCGAGCTTTCTATCAGCTTAATCCTGAGCAGACAGAAATTCTCTATAGTGAAGCAGTTAAGGCTCTGGATGTCAGCAAAGAAGATCATCTGATTGATGCCTATTGCGGTGTTGGGACGATTGGATTTGCCTTCGCAAATAAGGTCAAGAGTCTCAGAGGGATGGATATTATTCCAGAAGCCATAGAAGATGCCAAGAGAAACGCTAAAAAAATGGGATTTGACAATACCCATTACGAAGCGGGAACAGCTGAAGAGATTATTCCACGCTGGTATCAAGAAGGCTACCGAGCGGATGCATTGATAGTCGATCCTCCTCGTACAGGCTTAGATGATAAGCTGTTGGATACCATTCTGACCTATGTTCCAGAAAAAATGGTCTATGTATCCTGCAATGTTTCGACCTTGGCACGAGATTTGGTTAAACTAGTAAAAGTCTATGATCTCCAGTATATCCAGTCGGTCGATATGTTTCCCCACACTGCACGGACAGAAGCAGTTGTTAAGTTAGTGAAGAAAAATTAAATTCACTGGAAAAAGTTCTTGACAAAGTAGGAAAAGTAGGTATAATAGAAAGAGCTGAAAAGCTCAAGGTCCGTTGGTCAAGGGGTTAAGACACCGCCTTTTCACGGCGGTAACACGGGTTCGAATCCCGTACGGACTATGGTATGTTGCGGATGGAACACTTGATGAAAAAAGTTCAAAAAAGTTTCAAAAAAGTGTTGACAAGCGAGAGTGGCTGTGATATACTAATATAGTTGTCGCTTGAGAGAGATTGAGTGACAAAGACCTTTGAAAACTGAACAAGACGAACCAATGTGCAGGGCACTATAACTAAGGTTATAGTACTGAACAATGAAAAAAAACAATAAATCTGTCAGTGACAGAAATGAGTGAGAACTCAAACTTTTAATGAGAGTTTGATCCTGGCTCAGGACGAACGCTGGCGGCGTGCCTAATACATGCAAGTAGAACGCTGAAGAGAGGAGCTTGCTCTTCTTGGATGAGTTGCGAACGGGTGAGTAACGCGTAGGTAACCTGCCTGGTAGCGGGGGATAACTATTGGAAACGATAGCTAATACCGCATAAAATGGATTATCGCATGATAATTCATTGAAAGGTGCAAATGCATCACTACCAGATGGACCTGCGTTGTATTAGCTAGTTGGTGGGGTAACGGCTCACCAAGGCAACGATACATAGCCGACCTGAGAGGGTGATCGGCCACACTGGGACTGAGACACGGCCCAGACTCCTACGGGAGGCAGCAGTAGGGAATCTTCGGCAATGGACGGAAGTCTGACCGAGCAACGCCGCGTGAGTGAAGAAGGTTTTCGGATCGTAAAGCTCTGTTGTAAGAGAAGAACGAGTGTGAGAGTGGAAAGTTCACACTGTGACGGTATCTTACCAGAAAGGGACGGCTAACTACGTGCCAGCAGCCGCGGTAATACGTAGGTCCCGAGCGTTGTCCGGATTTATTGGGCGTAAAGCGAGCGCAGGCGGTTAGATAAGTCTGAAGTTAAAGGCTGTGGCTTAACCATAGTACGCTTTGGAAACTGTTTAACTTGAGTGCAAGAGGGGAGAGTGGAATTCCATGTGTAGCGGTGAAATGCGTAGATATATGGAGGAACACCGGTGGCGAAAGCGGCTCTCTGGCTTGTAACTGACGCTGAGGCTCGAAAGCGTGGGGAGCAAACAGGATTAGATACCCTGGTAGTCCACGCCGTAAACGATGAGTGCTAGGTGTTAGACCCTTTCCGGGGTTTAGTGCCGCAGCTAACGCATTAAGCACTCCGCCTGGGGAGTACGACCGCAAGGTTGAAACTCAAAGGAATTGACGGGGGCCCGCACAAGCGGTGGAGCATGTGGTTTAATTCGAAGCAACGCGAAGAACCTTACCAGGTCTTGACATCCCTCTGACCGCTCTAGAGATAGAGCTTTCCTTCGGGACAGAGGTGACAGGTGGTGCATGGTTGTCGTCAGCTCGTGTCGTGAGATGTTGGGTTAAGTCCCGCAACGAGCGCAACCCCTATTGTTAGTTGCCATCATTCAGCTGGGCACTCTAGCGAGACTGCCGGTAATAAACCGGAGGAAGGTGGGGATGACGTCAAATCATCATGCCCCTTATGACCTGGGCTACACACGTGCTACAATGGCTGGTACAACGAGTCGCAAGCCGGTGACGGCAAGCTAATCTCTTAAAGCCAGTCTCAGTTCGGATTGTAGGCTGCAACTCGCCTACATGAAGTCGGAATCGCTAGTAATCGCGGATCAGCACGCCGCGGTGAATACGTTCCCGGGCCTTGTACACACCGCCCGTCACACCACGAGAGTTTGTAACACCCGAAGTCGGTGAGGTAACCTTTTAGGAGCCAGCCGCCTAAGGTGGGATAGATGATTGGGGTGAAGTCGTAACAAGGTAGCCGTATCGGAAGGTGCGGCTGGATCACCTCCTTTCTAAGGATAAGGAACTGCGCATTGGTCTTGTTTAGTCTTGAGAGGTCTTGTGGGGCCTTAGCTCAGCTGGGAGAGCGCCTGCTTTGCACGCAGGAGGTCAGCGGTTCGATCCCGCTAGGCTCCATTGGTGAGGGATCACCAAGTAATGCACATTGAAAATTGAATATCTATATCAAATAGTAACAAGAAAATAAACCGAAACGCTGTAGTATTAAAAGAGTTTATGACTGAAAGGTCAGAAAATAAGGTTAAGTTAATAAGGGCGCACGGTGGATGCCTTGGCACTAGGAGCCGAAGAAGGACGTGACAAACGACGATATGCCTTGGGTAGCTGTAAGTAAGCGATGATCCAGGGATTTCCGAATGGGGGAACCCAACAGGTACTACCTGTTACCCGCATCTGTTAAGGATGTGAGGAGGAAGACGCAGTGAACTGAAACATCTAAGTAGCTGCAGGAAGAGAAAGCAAAAGCGATTGCCTTAGTAGCGGCGAGCGAAACGGCAGGAGGGCAAACCGAAGAGTTTACTCTTCGGGGTTGTAGGACTGCAATGTGGACTCAAAGATTATAGAAGAATGATTTGGGAAGATCAGCCAAAGAGAGTAAGAGCCTCGTATTTAAAATAGTCTTTGCACCTAGCAGTATCCTGAGTACGGCGGGACACGAGAAATCCCGTCGGAATCTGGGAGGACCATCTCCCAACCCTAAATACTCCCTAGTGACCGATAGTGAACCAGTACCGTGAGGGAAAGGTGAAAAGCACCCCGGGAGGGGAGTGAAATAGAACCTGAAACCGTGTGCCTACAACAAGTTCGAGCCCGTTAATGGGTGAGAGCGTGCCTTTTGTAGAATGAACCGGCGAGTTACGATATGATGCGAGGTTAAGTTGAAGAGACGGAGCCGTAGGGAAACCGAGTCTGAATAGGGCGCTTTAGTATCATGTCGTAGACCCGAAACCATGTGACCTACCCATGAGCAGGTTGAAGGTGCGGTAAGACGCACTGGAGGACCGAACCAGGGCACGTTGAAAAGTGCTTGGATGACTTGTGGGTAGCGGAGAAATTCCAAACGAACTTGGAGATAGCTGGTTCTCTCCGAAATAGCTTTAGGGCTAGCGTCGACATAAAGATTCTTGGAGGTAGAGCACTGTTTGGGTGAGGGGTCCATCCCGGATTACCAATCTCAGATAAACTCCGAATGCCAAAGAATTATGGTCGGCAGTCAGACTGCGAGTGCTAAGATCCGTAGTCGAAAGGGAAACAGCCCAGACCACCAGCTAAGGTCCCAAAATAATTGTTAAGTGGAAAAGGATGTGGGGTTGCACAGACAACTAGGATGTTAGCTTAGAAGCAGCTATTCATTCAAAGAGTGCGTAATAGCTCACTAGTCGAGTGACCCTGCGCCGAAAATGTACCGGGGCTAAAACAATTTACCGAAGCTGTGGATACCTTTATAGGTATGGTAGGAGAGCGTTCTATGTGTGGAGAAGGTGTACCGTGAGGAGCGCTGGAACGCATAGAAGTGAGAATGCCGGTATGAGTAGCGAAAGACAGGTGAGAATCCTGTCCACCGTAAGACTAAGGTTTCCAGGGGAAGGCTCGTCCGCCCTGGGTTAGTCGGGACCTAAGGAGAGACCGAAAGGTGTATCCGATGGACAACAGGTTGATATTCCTGTACTAGAGTATGTAGTGATGGAGGGACGCAGTAGGCTAACTAAAGCAGACGAATGGAAGTGTCTGTCTAAGCAGTGAGGTGTGAATTGAGTTAAATGCTTAGTTCTATAACATTGAGCTGTGATGGGGAGCGAAGTTTAGTAGCGAAGTTAGTGACGTCACACTGCCAAGAAAAGCTTCTAGCGTTTAAACATACTCTACCCGTACCGCAAACCGACACAGGTAGTCGAGGCGAGTAGCCTCAGGTGAGCGAGAGAACTCTCGTTAAGGAACTCGGCAAAATGACCCCGTAACTTCGGGAGAAGGGGTGCTGACTTTAGGTCAGCCGCAGTGAATAGGCCCAAGCAACTGTTTATCAAAAACACAGCTCTCTGCTAAATCGTAAGATGATGTATAGGGGGTGACGCCTGCCCGGTGCTGGAAGGTTAAGAGGAGTGCTTAGAGGTAACTCGAAGGTATGAATTGAAGCCCCAGTAAACGGCGGCCGTAACTATAACGGTCCTAAGGTAGCGAAATTCCTTGTCGGGTAAGTTCCGACCCGCACGAAAGGCGTAATGATTTGGGCACTGTCTCAACGAGAGACTCGGTGAAATTTTAGTACCTGTGAAGATGCAGGTTACCCGCGACAGGACGGAAAGACCCCATGGAGCTTTACTGCAGTTTGATATTGAGTGTCTGTACCACATGTACAGGATAGGTAGGAGTCTAAGAGATCGGGACGCCAGTTTCGAAGGAGACGTTGTTGGGATACTACCCTTGTGTTATGGCCACTCTAACCCGGATAGGTGATCCCTATCGGAGACAGTGTCTGACGGGCAGTTTGACTGGGGCGGTCGCCTCCTAAAAGGTAACGGAGGCGCCCAAAGGTTCCCTCAGAATGGTTGGAAATCATTCGCAGAGTGTAAAGGTATAAGGGAGCTTGACTGCGAGAGCAACAACTCGAGCAGGGACGAAAGTCGGGCTTAGTGATCCGGTGGTTCCGTATGGAAGGGCCATCGCTCAACGGATAAAAGCTACCCTGGGGATAACAGGCTTATCTCCCCCAAGAGTTCACATCGACGGGGAGGTTTGGCACCTCGATGTCGGCTCGTCGCATCCTGGGGCTGTAGTCGGTCCCAAGGGTTGGGCTGTTCGCCCATTAAAGCGGCACGCGAGCTGGGTTCAGAACGTCGTGAGACAGTTCGGTCCCTATCCGTCGCGGGCGTAGGAAATTTGAGAGGATCTGCTCCTAGTACGAGAGGACCAGAGTGGACTTACCGCTGGTGTACCAGTTGTCTTGCCAAAGGCATCGCTGGGTAGCTATGTAGGGAAGGGATAAACGCTGAAAGCATCTAAGTGTGAAACCCACCTCAAGATGAGATTTCCCATGATTATATATCAGTAAGAGCCCTGAGAGATGATCAGGTAGATAGGTTAGAAGTGGAAGTGTGGCGACACATGTAGCGGACTAATACTAATAGCTCGAGGACTTATCCAAAGTAGCTGAGGATACGAAGCGTGAGGTTTTCTAATTATTTGATAGATATTCAATTTTGAGTAGGTATTACTCAGAGTTAAGTGACGATAGCCTAGGAGATACACCTGTACCCATGCCGAACACAGCAGTTAAGCCCTAGAACGCCGGAAGTAGTTGGGGGTTGCCCCCTGTGAGATATGGAAGTCGCTTAGCTCGAGGGAGTTTAGCTCAGCTGGGAGAGCATCTGCCTTACAAGCAGAGGGTCAGCGGTTCGATCCCGTTAACTCCCATATAGGTCCCGTAGTGTAGCGGTTATCACGTCGCCCTGTCACGGCGAAGATCGCGGGTTCGATTCCCGTCGGGACCGTTTAAGATAACGGAAGTTATTTTAGACTCGTTAGCTCAGTTGGTAGAGCAATTGACTTTTAATCAATGGGTCACTGGTTCGAGCCCAGTACGGGTCATATTTGCGGGTTTGGCGGAATTGGCAGACGCACCAGATTTAGGATCTGGCGCTTAACGGCGTGGGGGTTCAAGTCCCTTAACCCGCATAATAGAAAGCAGCCGGCTTAGCTCAGTTGGTAGAGCATCTGATTTGTAATCAGAGGGTCGCGTGTTCAAGTCATGTAGCCGGCATTTTTTTATATAGAATAAGAGGTCGATGCGAACGTAGTTCAGTGGTAGAACACCACCTTGCCAAGGTGGGGGTCGCGGGTTCGAATCCCGTCGTTCGCTTAGAGAGGCCGGGGTGGCGGAACTGGCAGACGCACAGGACTTAAAATCCTGCGATTGGTAACGATCGTACCGGTTCGATTCCGGTCCTCGGCATATAATGATGAGCACCCTTAGCTCAACTGGATAGAGTACCTGACTACGAATCAGGCGGTTAGAGGTTCGACTCCTCTAGGGTGCATTTTTTTATTTAACGCGGGAAGTAGCTCAGCTTGGTAGAGTACTTGGTTTGGGACCAAGGTGTCGCAGGTTCGAATCCTGTCTTCCCGATTCATGGCGGTGTAGCTCAGCTGGCTAGAGCGTCCGGTTCATACCCGGGAGGTCGGGGGTTCGATCCCCTTCGCCGCTATATTGATCTTGTTGGACCTTTAGCTCAGCTGGTTAGAGCTCTCGGCTCATAACCGAGTGGTCGTAGGTTCAAGTCCTACAAGGTCCATTGTAAATAATGGAGGATTACCCAAGTCCGGCTGAAGGGAACGGTCTTGAAAACCGTCAGGCGTGTAAAAGCGTGCGTGGGTTCGAATCCCACATCCTCCTTTTTATATTAACGCGGGATGGAGCAGCTCGGTAGCTCGTCGGGCTCATAACCCGAAGGTCGTAGGTTCAAATCCTGCTCCCGCAATTTGGCTCGGTAGCTCAGTTGGTAGAGCAATGGATTGAAGCTCCATGTGTCGGCGGTTCGATTCCGTCTCGCGCCATATTTTGTTTTATTAAGCGGGTGTAGTTTAGTGGTAAAACTACAGCCTTCCAAGCTGTTGTCGCGAGTTCGATTCTCGTCACCCGCTTTGAACGAAAGTTCATACCAAGTTTTTAAACTTGGGCGCGTAGCTCAGGTGGTTAGAGCGCACGCCTGATAAGCGTGAGGTCGGTGGTTCGAGTCCACTCGTGCCCATTAATAGGAGAATTACTCAAGAGGCTGAAGAGGACGGTTTGCTAAATCGTTAGGTCGGGTAACCGGCGCGGGGGTTCGAATCCCCCATTCTCCGTACGTTAAGAGCTTCTAGGCTCTTTTTTTGGCTCTTTGTCAACTGTGGTGGGTTGAAGTCAGCTAAGATCGAGGAAGGACGAATTTCGTCCTTTCTTTTTTGATGTTGAGAATGATGAAAATCCGTTTTTTGAAGTTTTCAAAGTTCCGAAAACCAAAGGTATTTCGTTTGATGAGTTTAATGAGGTTGTTAGTCGCTTCTAATTTTGCATTAGAATAGGGTAACTGAAGGGCGTTGACAATCTTTTCTTTGTCCTTGAGAAAGGTTTTAAAGACAGTCTGAAAAAGAGGATGAACTTGCTTTAGATTGTCCTCAATAAGTCCGAAGAATATGTCAGGTTCCTTATTCTGAAAGTGAAAAAGCAAGAGCTGGTAGAGCTTATAGTGGTATTTCAAGTCTTCTGAATAGCTCAATAGTTTGTCTAGAATTTCTTTATTCGTTAAATGCATACGATTGGAAGTGAAACAGTCTTGTAGACTGTTTCAGCATGAGCCTAGAAATTCGAAAGCGAAGTCGTTTAGCCAAGTCATAGTAGGGACTAAACATATCCATAGTAATGATTTTCACCTGACAACGAACAGCTCTATCGTAGCGAAGAAAGTGATTTCTTATGATAGCTTGTGTCCTGCCTTCAAGAACCGTGATGATATCGAGCTTGTCAAAATCTTGTGCAATGAAGCTCATCTTGCCTTTCTTGAAGCTGTATTCATCCCAAGACATGTGAGTTGGAAGATAAGATAAATCTGTCTTGAATGTAAACTCTTTCAGTTTACGAATGACGGTGGAAGTGGAGATAGCCAAGCTTTCAGCGATGGCCGTTATAGGGACTTTCTCGATTAATTTTTGAGCGATTTGGTGTTTTTTCTTAACTAAGGGAGTCTCTGCGACAGCCATTTTTCCTTGGCAGTGAGGACATTTAGGTGCTGGATAATCTAGCTTAGCGATGACTTCCTTGTAGGTATTCATATTAACGATATAATCTGGATATTGGGGTCTTTAATGTCTAGTAGTTTTGTGATAAAATGTAATGGTTCCATATGATTCTTTCTAATGATGGTTTGGTCGCTTTTCATTATAGATTTTATGGGACTTTTTTCTAGGCTTCATAATCTCCATAGTGATTTTACTCACTACAGAATTATAGAGCTCTATTATCTAATGCTATTTCAATAACTTTCATACTAGAAAAAATCATAAATAGACTAAATTTAGTGGTATACTAGGGTTAGGGACTTTAAGTGGCTGGGGGATAATCAAGATGAAAAATGGAGTAAAATTTCGTAGTATTTTTTATAGATTTATACTATTTATCTTTGTAGTATTTCTAACTGTGATTTCAATTATCTTAGATGCAAAAAAAGCGCAAATTCGCTTTTTTAACCTATCCTTGACTATCGGGCAAGAGGAGTTGAGGATTGTTACAGTTGTGGTTTTGCTCCTTACTTTTCTTTTATCTTTCATGTTCAAATGGAAGTGTTCAATCCATAAAACTGGGATTTATCTAAGAAAAATTGATTTATTTGTAGATTGGAATGAGATTAGAGGTCTTAGCCATGTCTGGATAAATGAATATCATCATGGACCTCATGGTTTCCTGTTCTATAATCGTAAGACGCTGGTTATTTATAGAGAAAATTATCAACCGATTTGCCTTTATAATATTTCAATATTGGCCTTATATGTGGCTAAATGTTATCATCCAAAATTGAAAACCAATATAGTCTCAGCAACGTTAGCAAGTCTCTTCAATATGGCTTTAAATGCATGGTTCTTGTATGAGATGTTTAGTAAAAATTTGGTGAATATAAAAGCTGAAGTCTTTATGTTTTGGGTGCTTTTATATGCTGTTAAAGTTTTTGCGCTGCCATTGATTATGCTTGAATATGAGAATCACTGCTATGGAGCTTCTTTGGTACATAGCACGGCATATAAAAAGAATGCCTCAAAAGCTATCCACCTGTAAATTGTTGATAGGAAGCTAGCTATTTATATATCTGTTACTTTCTACATTCAAACAGCACTATATGCTTGCTAGATGAGATTCTAGACATCATATAGTGCTGTTTGTTAAGCCCAGCTAGTGAGTGAGATTTCACCACTATTGAGCCAGATTTCTGTCTGGTCATCAAGCTGAATAAGGAGTTGTCCTTTGTCGGAGATGTCCTTGGCGACTCCTTTTTTTTTAGTCTGATCTTGGATAAAACTGACCTCTCTTCCTAGAACAAGAGAGTGTTCTTTATAAAGGTAGAGTAGTTCTTCAGGTGCTGTTTGGTAGAAACAACGCCAAATTTCTGAGATTAGTTCGTTTCGTGTGATAGGTGCAGGTGGCATAAATAGGCTACCTGCTTTTTCTTTTAGGTCTTCTGGGAAGTCTTCTATAGCAAAGTTTATTCCAAGTCCGATAATGACATCTGTAACCAAGCCTGTCTCAACTGATGTCATTGCTTCGGTGAGGATACCTGCTATTTTTTTATTTTTAAAGTAGATGTCATTTACCCATTTGATATCTACTTCTATCATAGTTAGGTTTTTAATGGCTTTGTAGACTGCAGCAGCTACAAGGAGAGTATAGGATGGGAGCTTTTCGTAGTGAAGGTTTGGTTGAATATGCAGGGACATATAGATGCCTCCCTGAGATGGGGAATAGTAGGGACGTTGAAAGCGTCCACGACCTGCTGTTTGACAGGTTGAAAGATAGAGTGTATTTCCTTTGTTTCCAGCTTCAATTCCTTCTTTTGCATCTGTTTGGGTTGATTTGGTCTCAGGTTTGTAGTGAACGATTAAGTTGGTTTTCTCTTGAATCAAATCAGGCAATATCAGGTCGCCTTGAATAAGCTTGTAGCCTCTATTTTTGATACTGTCAATTTCTAGGCCTTCTTGTTGAAGACGTTGGATTGCTTTCCATATGGACGTGCGGCTTAAATTCAGTTCTTCTCCGATTTTTTCTCCGCTAACATAATCGTTTTCTCTAGCTAATATTTGGTAAACTAGTTGGTGTGATTTCATTGATTTTCCTTTCTAGCTGAGAGGGAATGAGAGTATTCTTTTCGAGTTTGACTAGGTGTTTTATGAAAATACTGCTTGTAGGCTTTTGAGAAATGTAGTGGATCTGAAAAACCCACAGAATATGCAATGACTTTGATTGTTTCATTGGTGTGTTCTAGTAACTGTTGAGCGCGCTTCATTCGAACGAAAAGTAAATACTCTTTTGGAGAGAGTTGGTGAAACTCTTTAAACACACTAGTTAAGTAACTTCTATGAACCGATAGCTCTTTAGCTAAATCTTGAATGGTGAGCGATTGTGGATAGTGACTATCAATTAATCGTTTGCAGTCAAGATAGAGTTGGTGGGTTGATGAAATATTCTCTTTTTTCTGATTGGGAGCAATAGTTCCTAGATGAAACATTAGTTCATGAAGTTGTCCCATGATGTGGAGTTGAGCCAATTCATTTGATTTTGTAATCTGAGCGAAGCGGACAATATCTGAGATGAGTTTTGCAGTTGTCTGGGTATGACAGTGCTCTGATTGAATTAAGTAGGATTGGTCAGAAATTTGAGATAGAGCAAAGTAGTCAGGTGCCCTCCCTCCGGAGATCCCCAACCAGTAGTAAGCCCAAGGATCCTGGCTATCTGCTTGATAGAATGTTAATTCATCTGGTTTTAGTAGAAAGAAATCTCCTGTCTTTAAATCAACAATTTTCCCCTTATAATGGAACTGACCTTTTCCTTTAGTAATGAAATGTAGTACATAGGTATCTCGAATAGCTGGGCCAAAAGAGTAGTTAGGCGTGCATTCTTCATAACCGTAGAAGCTAAGAGAAAGATCAATTGTTCCAGTCTGGTATTCTGAAAAAACGAGCATGGGCCACCTCCTACCTAACATTTTACCATACTTTAGAGACATTTTTCTATTTTGGAAAGCGCTTTTATTTGCTAAAATTTTATCAAGAAATGGATGAGGTACAATTTATGGGAATTCGGATAGAGAATAATCTATTTTACGCTGAGAGTAAAGGTTTAAGTTTGATTATTGAAAATAGGGATGGGTTCTTATTATTAAAACATTTAGGAAAGACTATTAAGAATTATAGAGGTTCTAATAGTGTTTATGAACGCGATCATGCTTTTTCAGGTAATCCAACAGCTACTAATCGCACCTTTAGTTTGGATACGCAACGTCAAATTTTTGGACAACATGGTTTGGGTGACTTTAGAAAACCAACTTTACAGGTTCAGCATGATGCAACTGAAGTAACAGACTTTCGATTTGTAGAAGCAAAGATTTTAAAAGGTCAGAATGGTCCACAGGGCTTACCTTCTCCTCACAGCATGGATGATACAGAGACGCTTGTCTTGATTTTAGAAGATCCTCAAGCTAAACTTAGTCTGACTTTGTATTATACAGCTTTTGATAATGATGCGACAATTGCTAGTTATAGCAAATTGGAGAATAATAGTAATCAGGAAGTTGTCATTCATAAGGACTTTTCTTTTATGGCTGATTTTCCTGCTGCAGCTTACGAAATAGTGACTTTACAGGGAGCTTATGCTCGTGAAAAGACTGTTCGACGTCAACAGGTAGAGCAAGGAATCTTTTCAATTAGTTCGAACCGTGGAGCTTCTGGGCATGCTCAAACACCAGCTCTTCTACTATGTGATCAAGGAGCTACAGAGGATGCTGGGAATGTGTTTGCTATTCAACTGATGTATAGTGGAAACTTCGAAGCTTTTGTCCAAAAAAATCAACTGAATGAAGTTCGGGTGGCTATTGGGATTAATCCAGAAAATTTTTCTTGGAAGTTGGATCCTAAGGAAAACTTTGAAACACCGGTAGCTTTAGTGGCCTATTCAGATAAGGGATTAACCGGTATCAGTCATGAAAGTCAGAATTTTGTACTTAAGCACATTATGCCAAGTAAATTTTCTAAAAAAGAACGCCCAATTCTTATCAATAACTGGGAAGCTACTTACTTTGACTTTCAGAGAGAAAAACTGTTAGAATTAGCTGATGAAGCTAAGAAGGTTGGAATAGAACTTTTTGTATTAGATGATGGGTGGTTTGGTAATCGCTTTGATGATAATCGTGCTTTAGGTGATTGGATTGTTAATGAGAAAAAACTGGGTGGAAGTCTAGAAAGTCTGATTTCAGCTATCCATGAAAGAGGTTTGCAGTTTGGGCTTTGGTTAGAACCTGAGATGATTTCCGTTGATAGCGACTTGTATCGTAAACATCCTGACTGGGCTATTCAGGTTCCAGGTTATGAGCATACTTACTCTCGAAATCAATTAGTACTTAATCTTGCCAATCCACAGGTAGTAGAATATCTGAAAAATGTCTTAGATGAACTCCTCTCTCATCATAAAATTGACTACATCAAATGGGATATGAATCGTAATATTACTAATCTGGGGAATGGTTCAGTTTATCTGGAAACCCAGATGCAGTCTCATCAGTATATGTTGGGGCTTTACGAACTCGTTTCTTATCTGACAGAGAAACACAGTCATATTCTCTTTGAGTCCTGCTCTGGTGGTGGTGGACGAAATGATCTTGGTATGATGCGTTATTTCCCACAAGTCTGGGCTAGTGATAATACTGATGCTATTGCACGTTTACCAATTCAATACGGTTCATCCTATCTCTATCCAACCATTTCTATGGGGGCTCATGTGTCAGCAGTACCAAATCATCAGATGGGACGAATGACACCATTGGAAACTCGTGGTCATGTAGCAATGATGGGAAATCTGGGTTATGAGCTTGATTTGACAAGTTTATCAGATGATGAGAAAGCTGAGATTGCTAATCAGGTGAACTTGTATAAAGAATTGCGACCAGTAGTCCAGTTGGGAAACCAGTATAGGCTACTCAATCCAGATGTTGGCTCCAATGAAGCAGCTGTACAATTCAACTATGGAAATCAAACGATTGTAACCTACGTTCGAGTCCTATCAGTTGTGGAAACAATAGAAACAACTTTAAAGTTAAAAGATTTGGATGAAGAGGGACGGTATGAATTACAGGAAAATGGTGTAGTTTACTCAGGCGCAGAACTCATGTATGCGGGTATTACTATGGGGCTTCCGCAGGGAGATTATCTCAGCAGGCAGTTACATTTCATTAGAAGATAAGGAGATAAAATCATGAGATGGTATAAAAAGATGAGCTTAATTGCTACTACAGGACTCTGCCTTTTGGGACTGTCAGCTTGTAGTAGTCAAGAGAAGTCAGCTGATGGCAAGGTAACGATTGAGTTTTTTAACCAGAAGACCGAGATGGCAGATACCTTGCAAAGGATAGTGGATGATTTTGAAAAGGAACACCCTAATATTGATGTGAAGCTGACTACAGTACCTTCAGCTGGAATTGTTCTAAAGACTCGTATTTTATCAGGAGATGTTCCAGATATTATTAATATCTATCCTCAAAATATGGATTTTCAGGAGTGGGCGAAGGCAGGTTATTTTGCAGATATGACAGGAAAACCCTATCTTGAGAACATCAAGAATGACTATGCCGAAAAGTATGCAATCAATAACAAAATTTATAGTGTGCCTTTAACTGCTAACCTCTATGGAATCTATTACAATAAAACAAAATTTAAAGAATTAGGACTTGAGGAACCGAAGACTTTTAAAGAGTTTCAAGAGATTGTTAAAAAGATAAAAGATAGTGGGAATTCTCCATTTGCAGTTGCAGGCAATGAAGGCTGGACATTAAATGGTTACCACCAACTTTCTCTCATTACTATTACAGGCAGTGGAGACGCGGCTAATAACTACCTTCGCTTTTCAAAACCAAACGCTATCTCTGCAGATGATGCTATTTTAAAAGCAGATGCAGAACGACTCGATTTATTGGCAGATAATGCTCAAGATGGTTGGCGTGGAGCCTCTTATAATGATGCGGTGGTAGCATTTTCGAGTGAAACAGCTTTGATGATGCCACAAGGATCATGGGCATTAGCCGCAATTAATCAACAGGATCCAAAATTTGAGGTGGGGATGTTTGCCTTTCCTGGAGAAGAAGTAGGAAAAGAAGTCACTGTTGGTGCAGGGGACATGGCATTATCAACTTCAGCTACTACCAAACATCCGAAAGAAACCGAAGAATTTATCAGCTATATGACTAGTCCAAAAGCTATGCAGTCATACTATGATGTAGATGGATCACCAGTTGCGGTGAAAGGCATACAGGAAAAAGAAGATTCAGCGCTTGCAGCTATTTCTAAACTGGCTTTTACGGACAAACATTATGTTTGGTTGGGCCAACGCTGGAACTCTGAAGAAGACTTTTTTAATCTAAGTGCAGGTTACCTGATGGATAAAAATCTGAAAAATATGGCAAACAATCTCAATGCTTTCTTTAATCCAATGAAGGCAGATTTGGACTAGAATAGGAGTTAAGATGATATGGCTATTCGAAAATTTTTAAATAAATACTGGGGTTGGACATTTTTGCTCATCCCGCTTGCTTTACAAGCTATCTTCTTTTACTTTCCAATGGTACAAGGTGCTTTCTATAGTTTGACTAACTGGACTGGATTGACCTATAATTATAAATTTGTTGGTTTGAATAACTACAAATTGCTGATGATTGATGGGAAATTCTTCACAGCTATTGCTTTTACTTTGATTTTAACCCTAGCATTGATTGTTGGAGAGATTACGATTGGGATGGTTGTGGCACGAGCCTTAAATTCTAAGATGAAGGGACAGACCTTCTTTAGAGCTTGGTTCTTTTTCCCGGCTGTTTTATCTGGTTTGACAGTTTCCTTGATTTTTAAACAATTTTTCAACTATGGTCTTCCAACGATTGGAAGAATTTTAGGAATTAGCTTTTTACAAGAGAGTCTATTAGGAACACCTGTCGGAGCGGTAGTGGCTACTATTTTTGTTCTTCTATGGCAAGGAGTAGCAATGCCAATCATTCTCTTTCTAGCTGGTCTTCAGAGTATTCCATCTGATATTTTAGAAGCTGCATCAATTGATGGTGCAACCAGTAAACAAATTTTTTGGAAGATTGAATTACCCTATTTGCTGCCAACGATTTCTATGGTTTTTATTCTGGCACTTAAGTCCGGTTTGACAGCCTTTGACCAAATTTTTGCCTTGACGAGTGGTGGTCCAAATAATGCTACAACGTCTCTTGGACTTTTAGTCTACAACTATGCTTTCAAGAGTAATCAATATGGATATGCGAATGCAATTGCCTTGATTTTATTCTTAATCATTGGAATTGTTTCTCTTATCCAAATCAAGCTATCAAAGAAATTTGAAATCTAATAGAGGAGTCCTACACATGAAAAAAGAAGAAAAATTGAATCAGTTTTGGAAATATGTCCTCTTGATAGTAGGTGGTATTCTTATACTTGTTCCTTTGTTGGTAACGGTTTTCAGTTCCTTCAAGACAACCAAGGATATCATGAATCATTTCTTTAGTTTGCCCAATCCTTTTACCTTAAGTAATTATGAACGATTAATTTCGGATGGGATTGGAGGCTATTTCTGGAATTCAGCTGTTATTACGGTGTTATCATTGATTGTAGTAGCTTTCTTTATACCAGCTGCAGCTTATTCCATTGCTCGAAACATGTCCAAGAAAAAAGCCTTTGCAATTATGTATTCGCTCTTGATTTTAGGAATATTTGTTCCATTTCAGGTGATTATGATTCCCATCACAGTTATGATGAGTAAACTCGGTCTGGCAAATATGTGGGGATTGGTATTACTCTATCTAACTTATGCTATTCCACAGACTCTCTTCTTGTATGTTGGTTATATTAAAATCAGTATACCAGATAGTTTAGATGAAGCTGCGGAAATTGATGGGGCTGATCGATTTACAACTTACCGTCGAATCATTTTTCCAATGCTGAAACCCATGCATGCTACAACTTTGATCATCAATGCTCTATGGTTCTGGAATGATTTTATGTTGCCACTGTTGATTTTGAATAAGGATTCCAAGATGTGGACTTTGCCTCTTTTCCAGTACAACTACCAAGGTCAGTACTTTAATGACTATGGACCAAGCTTTGCATCCTATATTGTGGGAATTGTAACAATCACTGTCGTCTACCTCATCTTCCAAAAACATATCATTTCAGGAATGAGCAACGGGGCAGTGAAGTAAGAGGAGCTCAGGGAATCTATAATTTCTGATAGAGAGGACCAGTTCAGCTTGTTGACAATTCTATGTAGAAGACAAGAAAGTAGTACTTAGTTTATCACAGTCTATATTAGTACAAGTTCGAAGTGAACAAAAATCTTTAAATATCTTTCATTTACGAAGCCAGGTCATATAAGACTTGGCTTTCATCAGAAAAAGGAGAACATCTATGACCATTCAAAATAAAACTATGTTGATTACTTACTCAGATAGTCTGGGAAATAATCTTAAAGACTTATATAAGAATTTGGAAGAACATTTTGGCGATGCTATTGGAGGAGTTCACCTTCTACCATTTTTCCCATCAACAGGTGACCGTGGATTTGCGCCAGTTGACTATGATGAAGTGGATTCAGCTTTTGGTGATTGGGAGGACGTTAAGCGTTTAGGTGAGAAATATTATCTTATGTTTGACTTTATGATTAATCATATTTCTCGTCAATCCAAGTATTATAAGGACTATCAAGAAAAACATGAAGCCAGTGAATTTAAAGATCTCTTTTTAAACTGGGATAAGTTTTGGCCAGAGAACCGTCCGACACAGTCTGACGTAGATTTAATCTACAAGCGTAAGGATCGTGCACCAAAGCAAGAGATTGTTTTTGCAGATGGTTCAGTAGAACATTTGTGGAATACTTTTGGTGAGGAACAAATTGATCTTGATGTGACCAAAGAAGTAACGATGGCATTCATCCGTAAGACCATTCAGCACCTGGCAAGTAATGGTTGTGATTTGATTCGTCTAGATGCCTTTGCTTATGCAGTGAAGAAATTGGATACCAATGATTTCTTTGTGGAACCAGATATTTGGGATTTATTGGACAAAGTTCGAGATATCGCTGCTGAGTATGGGACAGAGCTCTTACCTGAGATTCATGAACACTATTCGATTCAGTTTAAAATAGCGGACCATGATTACTATGTTTACGATTTTGCCCTTCCAATGGTGACCCTTTATACTCTTTACAGTTCCAGAACAGAGCGCTTGGCTAAGTGGTTAAAGATGAGCCCGATGAAGCAATTTACGACACTAGATACTCATGATGGAATTGGAGTGGTGGATGTCAAAGATATCCTGACCGATGAGGAAGTTGACTATGCTTCAAATGAGCTCTATAAGGTTGGAGCAAATGTCAAACGGAAGTACTCCAGTGCAGAGTATAACAATCTAGATATCTACCAAATCAATTCAACCTACTATTCTGCGCTTGGAGATGATGATGTCAAGTATTTCCTCGCTCGTTTGATTCAAGCTTTTGCTCCAGGCATTCCTCAGCTTTACTATGTGGGGCTATTAGCAGGCAAGAATGACTTGAAATTGTTAGAAGAAACCAAAGAAGGTCGAAATATTAATCGCCATTACTATAGCAACGAGGAAATAGCAGAAGAAGTTCAACGTCCTGTGGTGAAGTCTCTTCTCAATCTATTTTCTTTCCGTAATCAATCAGAGGCCTTTGACCTAGAAGGAACTATTGACGTTGAAACACCAACAGCTCACAGCATTGTAATCAAACGTCAAAATAAAGACAAGTCCGTAACAGCAGTAGCAGAAATTGATTTGCAAAGTCAGACCTATCAAGTATTGGAAAACGGCAGAAAAATTCAGTTCTAGTGCTATATTAATGAAAGAGTTTTTTTGTGGCGAAAACGTGTTCATTGTTCCCAAATGACGGAAAAAATGGTAGAATATAAAGATAGTTTAGCATTTATCTTCTGGAGAAATCCAGAACAGAAAGGATCCGTTTTGAAATCAATTGGATTACTGGATAAGATAAGAGGGCTTTCGAAAAAAGATTTCTTTTTGTATTTGATGATCATAAGTATCTTTTTACCTTTTTATTTGTTCTTAGCGCTCTTTGCTTTATATTTGATAGGTTTACTTGTTACTGGGGAGATGAAGGGAATTATCAAAGGATTAATCAAACATCCTGTACTTCTCTTTTTTATTGCTTACAGTAGTATCATCTCTATCGTTGCCAAGAACTGGCTTGGATTGGTTGCATCTTTACTGATGTTTCTCTTCCTCATTTTCTTTAGTTTTTACCAGAAACGTCTGACACATGCTTTCTTTCGACTGATACTGCAGACAATCTTGTTTGGTAGTGTGCTCTCTGCGGCTTTTGCCACTTTGGAGCATTTCCAAATTGTAAAGAAATTTAACTATGCCTTTCTTTCGCCCAATATGCAAGTATGGCACCAGAACCGTGCAGAGGTCACCTTCTTTAATCCTAACTACTATGGGATCATTTGTTGCTTCTGTATCATGATTGCCTTTTATCTCTTTACAACGACGAAGCTAAGATGGTTGAAAGTCTTTTGTGTGCTAGCAGGTTTTGTAAATCTTTTTGGTTTAAATTTCACGCAAAATAGAACAGCCTTTCCTGCTATTATCGCTGGAGCCATCATTTATCTCTTTACGACCATTAAAAACTGGAAGGCCTTTTGGCTTAGTATTGGGGTCTTTGCGATTGGCTTGAGTTTCCTTTTTTCTAGTGATTTGGGAGTTCGGATGGGAACTTTAGATTCTTCTATGGAAGAACGCATTTCTATCTGGGATGCTGGGATGGCCTTGTTTAAGCAAAATCCTTTTTGGGGGGAGGGGCCATTGACCTATATGCACTCTTATCCTCGGATAAATGCTCCTTATCATGAACATGCTCACAGCCTTTATATTGATACGATTCTGAGTTACGGAATTGTGGGAACCATTTTATTAGCTTTGTCTTCTGTTGCTCCTGTTCGTTTGATGATGGATATGAGTCAGGAGTCGGGGAAACGTCCAATTATCGGTCTTTATCTATCTTTCCTTACAGTGGTTGCTGTGCATGGAATCTTTGACTTGGCCCTTTTCTGGATTCAGTCAGGTTTCATTTTCTTGTTAGTTATGTGCAGTATTCCATTGGAGCGTCGAACTTTGGTATCAGACATGACGGATTAAGTTTATAAATAGTGAAGATCTTCTACTTTGGGTAGGAGGTCTTTTTTGTTGGTGGAAATTATTTCTAAGTCGAAATAATTGACAGATGGAACGGCAGGTGTTACAATAAAAACAATTCGATATAGAAATAAAATGGAGAGGTCATGAAAGATAGTCATTTAGTTGCCCATCATATTCGTTTGCTGAATGGGCGGATTTTTCAAAAGTTACTGAGTCAGGATCCGGAGGCTCTTTATCGAAGTGAACAGGGAAAGATTCTCGCTGTCTTATGGAATAGTGAAACTGGCTGTGCAACTGCGACAGATATTGCGCTGGCGACTGGTCTCACCAACAATACGCTCACAACCATGATAAAGAAACTTGAGGAGCAAAACCTGGTTACCATCAGTCCATGTGGAATAGACAAGAGAAAGAAGTATGTCGTTTTGACTGAACTTGGTTCGTCCCAGAAAGATGTTGGCTATCGTGTTAGTCAAAAGTTGGATGCAATTTTTTATAAAGGATTCACTGAGGAAGAAATTCGTCAGTTTGAAGCCTTTCAAGAAAGAATTTTGGCTAATCTGAAAGAGGAGGAAAATGGGGTTTAGAATGGGGTAAATTAGTTATTAAAAGTTTGGTAACTTGACCAATCAAGGGAAGTTTTAAATTGAGGACAAAGAATGATTGAATACAAAAATGTAGCGCTACGCTATACAGAAAAGGATGTTTTGAGAGATGTCAATTTACGGATTGAGAATGGGGAGTTCATGGTTTTAGTTGGGCCTTCTGGGTCCGGTAAGACGACCATGATTAAGATGATTAACCGTCTTTTGGAACCCACTGATGGAAATATTTATATGGATGGCAAGCGCATCAAAGACTATAATGAGCGTGAACTTCGTCTTTCTACTGGTTATGTTTTACAGGCCATTGCTCTGTTTCCCAATCTAACGGTTGCAGAAAATATTGCTCTCATTCCTGAGATGAAGGGCTGGACTAAGGAAAAAATTGCGAAGAAAACAGAAGAGCTTTTAGCTAAAGTTGGCTTGCCAGTAGCTGAGTATGGGCATCGACTTCCGAGTGCATTATCTGGTGGAGAACAGCAACGGGTCGGGATTGTCCGTGCCATGATTGGTCAGCCTAAGATCCTCCTCATGGATGAGCCCTTTTCAGCTCTAGATGCAATTTCGAGAAAACAGTTGCAGGTTCTGACGAAAGAATTGCATAAAGAGTTTGGGATGACAACGATTTTTGTGACCCATGATACGGATGAGGCCTTGAAGTTGGCGGACCGTATTGCTGTCTTGCAGGATGGAGAGATTTGTCAGGTGGCGAATCCCGAGACGATTTTAAAAGCTCCTGCCACAGAATTTGTAGCAGACTTGTTTGGAGGTAGTGTTCATGACTAATTTAATTGCAACTTTTCAGGATCGTTTTAGTGATTGGTTGACAGCTCTATCTCAACATTTGCAGTTGTCACTTTTGACCCTGTTACTGGCTATTTTTATTGCAGTCCCCTTAGCGGTATTTCTTCGTTATCATGAAAAGATGGCGGACTGGGTCTTGCAGATTGCAGGGATTTTCCAGACTATCCCTTCTTTGGCCTTGTTGGGACTCTTTATTCCCTTGATGGGAATTGGAACCTTGCCTGCTTTGACAGCACTAGTGATTTATGCGATTTTTCCGATTTTGCAAAATACCATCACGGGGCTAAAGGGAATTGATCCAAGTCTGCAAGAGGCTGGGATTGCCTTTGGGATGACTAGATGGGAGCGTCTCAAGAAGTTTGAAATTCCACTTGCCATGCCTGTCATTATGTCTGGGATTCGGACGGCAGCTGTCTTGATTATCGGTACGGCGACCTTGGCAGCCTTGATTGGGGCAGGCGGACTGGGTTCCTTTATCCTTTTGGGAATTGACCGTAATAATACTAGTCTGATTTTGATTGGAGCCCTTTCTTCTGCAGTGCTGGCCATTGCCTTTAACTTCCTGCTAAAAGTGATGGAAAAAGCAAAATTGCGGACGATTTTCTCTGGTTTTGCCTTGGTGACCTTATTGCTCGGTCTGTCTTATAGTCCAGCCCTCTTAGCTCAAAAAGAGAAAGAAAACTTGGTGATTGCTGGGAAATTGGGACCAGAACCAGAAATTTTGGCTAATATGTATAAACTCCTAATTGAGGAAAATACCAGTATGACTGCGACTGTTAAACCGAATTTTGGGAAAACAAGCTTCCTCTATGAAGCTCTGAAAAAAGGCGATATTGATATCTATCCTGAATTTACCGGTACGGTGACTGAAAGTTTGCTTCAGCCATCACCCAAGGTAGGTCATGAGCCGGATCAGGTTTATCAGGTGGCGCGTGATGGCATTGCCAAACAGGATCATCTAGCCTATCTCAAACCTATGTCTTATCAAAATACCTACGCTGTAGCTGTTCCGAAAAAAATTGCTCAAGAATATGGCTTGAAGACTATTTCGGACTTGAAAAAAGTGGAAGGACAGTTGAAGGCAGGCTTTACACTCGAATTTAATGACCGTGAAGATGGAAATAAGGGCTTGCAATCAATGTATGGTCTCAATCTCAACGTAGCGACCATGGAGCCAGCTCTTCGCTATCAGGCAATTCAGTCGGGCGATATTCAAATCACAGATGCCTATTCGACGGATGCAGAATTGGCGCGTTATGATTTACAGGTCTTGGAAGATGACAAGCAACTCTTCCCACCTTATCAAGGGGCTCCTCTTATGAAAGAAGCTCTTCTCAAGAAACATCCTGAGTTGGAGACAGTTCTCAATAAATTGGCTGGTAAAATTACTGAAAGCCAGATGAGCCAGCTCAACTACCAAGTCGGTGTTGAAGGCAAGTCAGCAGAACAAGTAGCCAAGGAGTTTCTACAAGAACAAGGATTGTTGAAGAAATAGATTGAAAATGTCAAACTCAACTTCTTTAAATGACCATATAGAAGAATGCTCAGATATTTTTGTCTGGGCTTTTTTGATGTTAGAGTTACTGAAGGTCACTTAAAATGGAAAGGAAGAGGAAATTTTTAGGATTTTCTAAAATTTTACTGTAAATACACTTGACTATTCAGAAATTAGGTGTATAATGTGTTGTGAACTACTTAACAAATAAAGATTTCCAGCTCATGTCGACTAAGGATGGAAATCTTGTGTATAGACAGTTCAGTAGATATATAATAGAGCGTTGCGTCCGAAAGTCTATCCAGACACGGCTCTTTAAAAACAAAAGGAGAAGATTATGAAAACAGAACCGATTCATCGTACCAGTATGTGGAAATTTAAGTTAAGTGCTGCCACCATGACTTTGATTCCCGCTGCCGTGGGGATTAACTATGTTGCCAAAGCCTTGGCGGAGGGGTTAAAGTTGCCCGTTTGGCTGGGGTCTTTGGGAACCTTTCTTACCAGCATGTTGGCTGGGCCGGTTGCCGGTGCCATTAGTGGTTTCATCAACAACGTGATCTATGGGCTGACCTTATCGCCAATTTCAACCGTGTATGCGATTACCAGCATCGGAATTGGGATTGCTGTCGGAGTTTTGCACGCCAATGGGTGGTTCTCGTCAGCGCGACGAGTATTTGTTTCTGCTATTATTATTGCCATCGTTTCAGCTGTCATTTCAACGCCGCTCAACGTCATCTTTTGGGGTGGTCAGACCGGTATCGCTTGGGGTGACTCATTGTTTGCGGTAATGGTCGCCAATCATGCACCAGTGTGGCTGGCCTCATTTACCGATGAGTTTGTCTTGGATATTTTGGATAAAGTCTGCGTGGCCTACCTGGCATTCTTCATCTATCGTCAGCTGCCGAAGCGGATGGTGCACTTCTTTAGCGATGATAAATGATGACTGATAAAACATTGATTTCTGGAGCGCCACGGGTCAAGCTCAAGTGGTACCAGGTGATCGATCCGATTACTAAGCTCTTGTTCATCTTGGACATGACGTTGTTGAGCTTTGCCAGTATGAATTTATTGCTTCAGGCCGGATTAATTCTTGTCGCAACACTGCTATTGTTATTTTCCAAATTGAGTTCTACCACCTTTAAGGCGCTGGGATTCAGCCTGTTTCTGATTTGCACCATGCTGATCATCCAAGGGTTATTTTACAGTCGGAATCAAACTGTGCTGTTTTCTGTGCTTGGGGTGTCGTTCTACAAAGAAGGCCTGATTTACGCCACCACTCTGAGTTGTCGAGTATTGGTGATTATTTTGACCAGTGGCTTTTTTATGGTGACCACGAGTATTTCAGAAAACGCGGCCTATTTGGAACTGTCCGGATTGTCTTATAAAACCGTCTACGTTCTGATGTCGGTGTGTTATATTTTGCCGGAAATGATGCGCAATATGCGGAAAATCCAGCAGGCACAAAAAGTTCGCGGAACCAATCCGCAAAAAACGTTGATTCAGAAATTAAAGTCAGTCCTGCCGGTTCTAATTCCATTGGTGATTAAGACCTTGGATCAATCGATGACGCGGTCGATTTCTCTCCAACTGAGAGGTTTTGATAATCTCAACCGGACTGTCAGAACCTCCCAGCGCGTGTATCGCCTGTCGCGGACGCTGCACATTGGTCTGACTGGATTGGCAATTTTATTGATTGGGTGGAAGATATGGACGAAGATAAACGGATTGTAATTGAAAATTTGACCACCCGTTATCCGGGTACTGAGCAACCACAACTGCGTCAGATTAACGCGGAGGTTCATACCGGCCAGGTGGTTGGGATTATCGGGAATAGCCACTCCGGCAAATCGACTTTGTGCCGTGTGCTGGCAGGGGTCATTCCCAAAATTGTGTCTGCTGAGATTGAGGGCGATTGGCACATGTTTGGCCAGCGAGTGTCCGACAATTGGCCCGTTTATAATGCCATGAATGGAGTTGTACTGCAAAATCCAGCTGGCCAACTAAGCGGGTTGGCAGACACGGTTGCCGATGAAATCGCCTTTGACTTGATTAATCAGGGAATGGCTGAAGGACTGATTCAAAAACGGGTTGAAGAAGTTGCCACGCAAATGGGGCTGATTGAACAGCTGAATTTGCGTCCCGAGAGCCTTTCCGGTGGTCAGATCCAGCGGTTGGCAATTGCCACGGCGATTGTGGCTAATCCGGCTGTTTTGATTATGGATGATCCGACCAGTGAGATGGATCCCCTTGGCCGCCGGCAATTTTTCCAATGGCTGGCCCAAGTCAAAGAGACGACTGTCTTCATTGTCACCAGTGAAATTGACGATTTGTGCGAAGTCGCCGACGTTGTGTGGGTGCTGCACGAGGGTCAAATGGTAGCCCAGGGCAGGCCGGGTGAGGTGTTTAATCATTTGGCAGCTGACTGGCAGATTCCAGCCCCGACAATCCAGCAACTTGCTCAAAAAATGGATTGGCACTTGGCTGATGGCCGGTATCCGGTGAATTACGCTGATCTGAAGGAGGTTCGTTATGTCCACAATTGAACTGAGCCACCTGACGTTCACTTATCCGGAACGGTCCTTTAGCTTGGATGTTGAAGACAAACACTTCGCCGATCCGATGGTGGCGATTGTCGGCCAAAATGGTGCCGGCAAATCAACGCTCTTCAAATTGTTGACGGGCTTGCTGACACCACAAACCGGTGTGATTAAGATCGATGGAGAAAATTTTAATGATCTTAAACCAGTCGAAAAGTTACTGAAGGTTGGGATTACTTTTCAGAATCCTGACGATCAGCTTTTCAACCCGACCGTTCAACGAGAGGTGGAGTGGAATGTCGCGCAGGTCATGGATGACCACGACACGATTACGAGGCGGGCTTTAGCGGCTCTAAAAAGAGTTGGCTTGGATGATAAAACAGCTGAAAGTCCATATGACCTGTCATTGTCGGAACGCAAGCTGTTGAGCGTTGCCACAGTTTTGGCAGTGGATCCGGCGATTTATTTATTTGATGAGCCGATGATGTCGCTTGATTGGGAAAGCCGGCGCAAGTTGACCGCAATTTTCCATCAGTTGGCTGATTCGGGCCACCAAGTTGTGACCATCACCCATGACATGGATTGGGTCGCCGCCGAGTTTGAGTCGGTGTATGTTATGGAACACGGGAAGTTTGGCTTCGCCGGCAGTCCACGGGAATTGTTCAGCAATCACGAACTTGTCCAGCGAGTGGGATTACTACCACCGCGGATTATGGACATAGCGGAGTCGCTGGGTGATTCACAGACATATTTATCGGTTAATGATTATTGCCAGAAAAATCGAGATGTATAGAAAAAGTCACCTCTGCGGGTTTTCCAGGTTGAAGGATTAACTTCAGCTTCTGGCAAGAACTCACATGGGTGACTTTTGTGTTTAATAACGTTTCATGATCATCGGGTGCTTCCTCAGATCACTCGGTTTGATTTTACTTTGTTTCATGGTCATAATCATATACCATTTCTTTTGGATTTTTTGTTTGACTAATACAAAATAGGTCTTCATAGGTCTTCGCATTTTTAGCGCCCATTAGAATCATCAGTATAATTTTCTGAATTAGGAGACTGTCCCATCACTATTCGAACTTCGTCTCCCAACTTACGCTGTTCCCATTCATCCGTGAATCCTTTAAATCGCAATTCTGGAACTTTCTTTTTAACTGAATCATCTATTTTCGCCATAGTCCCCACCATTTTATTGGTTTTTCTTGTTCTTCTATCCTTTTTTGATCTTTGATTTGTTCCTGCAAATTTTCCAACTTCTCTTTAAGAGCGTTCACTTCATCTTTATATTGATTGTCTAAGTGTTTGAATTCTGTTTCCTGTGAGGGCATTTTGAGGGCTTTTAAGTTATCATTTTCCGCCTTGTATTCTTCTAGCAACTTTTTATCTTGCAAGGCTAATCGTTGTTACTGGTCTAACAAATTAGTTAGTTTTTCTATTTGTTGGTCTTTGCTACTTATTTGTTGGTCTTTGGTATTTGATTTGCTACTACTTTCTACTTTACCTAAAATTATTTTTTCTGCTTTAGAATTTATTAGATTAGACCCATTGGAACTTTTAAGCTGTAATTCTTTTGGTAACCTTTGGTAGTGATATTGAATATTTTGTTTTGTAACACTCAACTCATCCGCCAGCTCTTTGATCGTTTTTAAGTCTTCACTCATGGTTTAAGTCCTGCCTTTTAACCGTTGGTAGATATTGTTCAATGGCTTTTTTGAGGTAGCGTGCGATATTATGCTTAGAATATTCTTCACGTCTGCTGGCAACATAAGACAAGTGGTCTTTGACACTATTTAGCCCTCTTAATTCTTTCAGTTCGTCATAGAGGGGGTAAACATGGACTTGCAATCCTGCCATGATTTTTGTATCTTGCATTTCAAACGGACTTAGCAACATATTTTCTAGCAATAGCGTGGTGTACTTGCTTTTCATTGCTTCAATAGCTAGCTTATCTTCGGTTTCTGCTTTGCGTGCTTTATCTTCTTGATAGGCGGTATCTTCTAACTTATAGCTGTTATCGTCTGCTCGACGTTTCTTTCGTAACCAGATATCCAATGTTAAACCGTCCGCATCAATCGCTTGATAGAGATAATGCCAACGCCCCTTAATTTTGATATAGGTTTCATCCATTTTCCACGAATAGAAGGACTGTTTATTTTTCTTTTTCCAGAGATGATAGAGGATTTTACTGTATTCTTGAACCCACCGATAAATCGTAGTGTGACAAACATTTATTCCACGGTCATAAAGCAATTCCTGAACTTCACGATAGCTCAGATTGTAACGTAGGTAATAACCAACAGCGACAATGATGATGTCTTGTTGGAATTGTTTGCCTTTAAAATGATTCATCTCTCAAGCCTTACTAACCTTTTTTCTGCTCTTTGAGAAGCTGAAGGTCGTGCTAGTAACTACCTATTTGGTTTGATTAATTCCATCATTTATCTGGTGTTTGCCCTTCAAAAAGGCTTCTATGGTGAGGTTTTAACAACTCTCTATTTTACAATTATGCAGCCAATTGGTCTCTTGGTTTGGATTTATCAAGCCCAGTTTAAGAAAGAACAACAAGAGTTTGTCGCACGTAAACTAGACGGCAAGGGTTGGACAAAGTATCTTTCTATTAGTGTTCTTTGGTGGTTGGCCTTTGGGTTTATTTATCAGTCTATCGGAGCTAATCGTCCCTATCGTGATTCTATCACTGATGCGACCAATGGTGTAGGGCAAATCCTCATGACAGCTGTTTACCGTGAACAGTGGATATTCTGGGCGGCTACTAATGTCTTTTCAATCTATCTCTGGTGGGGAGAAAGCCTGCAAATCCAAGGGAAATACCTGATTTATCTCATTAACAGTCTAGTTGGTTGGTACCAGTGGAGCAAGGCAGCAAAAAGCGCTTAAAAAATAAAAAAGGATCAGAAGATCCTTTTTTGTGTTAGAGCAAAATGAGTAACACGGTAATAACGATAGCGCTCGTTATACGAATGATGTGGTGCGATATATGTTGACTTTCTTGCTGTTGCCCATTCCAGTAAGCACCGTAGCAGATGATGCTAGAGCCCACTATCCATAAGATGACCGTTGCAAGCGGGACAAAGAAAAAGATAGCAAGAGCTAGTGAGGTGAGACAGCTTCCCACCAAGATACACATATTTCCCCGACAGTAGTTTTTTTCTTTCATGGCTGCGAAAGCAGCTGCGAGATGGAGAAGTGAAAAACCGAGAGCTAGTACAATTGTCAGTATTCCTAGGATAATAGAATTTAACATGGTTGATTCCTTTCTTTGTAAAACAGGATTAAATCTCGAGTGATTTTGTAGAAGTCATCTCAATCACATCTAAGTAAAATCTCACTACTTGGTCTTCGGTATATGATTTTCCTTTTTTTAGCCACCAGGTCAGTGTTTCGATAAAATTGGTTACTACAAAATGTTTGAGGTAGGAAGCCGGTATGTTCGGATAGGCCTCTTGCAAGTCATCCGCCACCATGGGATAAACGTGGTGTTCGAGTTCCTTGTGTAGTTGGCGGAGGAAGTAGTCGTTTTTGGAAAAAAGGAGACTGGTGACATGGTCCTGGTTTTTCTGAAAATGTAAAAAGATATGTGCGAGGTAGTCCTCGGTAGTAAAGTGTCCTTCTCTTTCAAAGAGATGATGAAAGAGGTAGCGACAGAGCTCATCTAAAAGGAGTTCCTTACTCTCGTAGTGACAGTAAAAAGTAGAACGTCCAACATCTGCTAGGTCAATGATATCCTGAACAGTAGTGGTATCATAGCCTTTGTCGTTCAAAAGTTGTAAAAAAGCTTGATAGATGGCTTTTTTAGTCTTGTTGACTCGACGGTCTCTTTTTGGCATATAGACACTTGAGACAAACTGTTCAGAACTGAACAGGACTGACAGTTTGCTTCTATCCTTTCTTTGGATTTTATTAGATAATACAAATGAAAGAAGTATGTATATATCCATTATACCAAAGGAGGGAGAGAAATGAGTTCTAAAACATCTATCTGGCTAGCTTTTTTCTTAAATTTAAGCTATGCGATTGTTGAATTTATCGCTGGAGGAATCTTTGGTTCAAGTGCAGTTCTTGCTGATTCTGTTCATGACCTGGGGGATGCTATAGCCATTGGCATCTCAGCCCTTTTAGAAACGATTTCAAACCGTGAAGAAGATAGGCAGTACACCTTGGGTTACAAACGTTTTAGCCTTTTAGGGGCCATGTTAACGGCTGTGATTCTTATGATAGGGTCTGTCCTAGTGATCTTGGAAAATGTCACAAAGATCGCTCACCCACAACCTGTCAATGAGGAGGGCATCCTCTGGCTGGGAATCATTGCAGTAACCATTAATGTGCTAGCAAGTCTGGTAGTTCGTAAAGGAAAGACAAAGAACGAGTCAATTCTTAGCTTGCATTTTTTGGAAGACACTCTTGGTTGGTTGGCTGTCATTCTAATGGCGATTATCCTCCGATTTACAGATTGGTATATCCTTGATCCACTTTTATCTCTGGTTATTTCTATCTTTATTCTGTCGAAAGCCATTCCTCGCTTTTGGAGCGCACTGAAAATTTTCCTAGATGCTGTGCCAGAAGGAGTCGAGACAAGTGATTTGGAGAAGGATTTAGAGGCTCTACCCAATGTCAAAAGTATCAATCAACTTAGTATTTGGTCCATGGACGGTCTAGAGAACAATGCTATTGTTCACATTTGTATCAAGGACTGGGAACAGATGATGGAGACCAAAGAAGTGTTGCGTCAATTTTTAGAAGAAAGAGGCGTGCAGAATATTACTATTGAAGTAGATAGCAGTCAAAGCAATCATGCGCAACATAGACGGAAGGTGAGAGAATTAGAGCAGAAGCATGGGCATCATCATTAGAAAAACGACCTCGCTAGAGGTCGTTTTGTTATCCTATTCATTCCTTGTACTTTCTCTCAAAGTCAGTCTGGTTCCCAGCATGGTTAAGCTAGGGATTTTGCGACCGTGGAGAACTTCCTTGTTAAGAATATCCATACCTGCTCGCCCCATTTCCTCGGTATAGACGGTGACGCTAGAAAGGGGAGGATAGACCTGCTTGGTCAGGCTAGTGTCGTTAAAAGAAATGAGGCTGACGCGGTCTGGTAGGCTGATTCCAGCTTCTTGGAGGGCACGGAGGGCGCCGATGGCTAAACTATCGCTGGCAGCGAAAAAGGCTGGAGGGAGTTTATCCCCCAACTTGTGAATGGCCTCCTTCATCAAGTCATATCCATACTGGGCAGTAAAGCTCCCTTGAAAGACCAGTTCTTCATGGTAGATTCCATTTGCTTGGGTAATGTCTTTGAAATTTTCTAGCCGCTTATCCTGGATTATTTCTTCTTGGTCGGTTGTTTCTTCAAGGCCTGTGAGAATCCCGATACGATCTAGCCCTTGGCTGAGGAAGTGATCGACAACTTGTTTCACAGCAGTGTAAAAGTCGGTGATAATACAGGTATGACCTAGTGAGAGGGTATCACTGTCTATAAAGACTAAAGGCTTTTGGTATTCTTCAAAGGCAGAAATCTGAGCCCGGCTGAACTTTCCGATACAGAGAATGCCAATCACTTCCTCGCTCAGGGTAAAAGGATGGTCATTAAAATAGCGCAAGATGTCATAGTCCAACTCTTGGGCTCTTTTTTCAATACCGAGACGAATCTGATAGTAGTAAAGGTCGTCCAACTCCCCTTGTTCGCTGACCCATTGGATAATGGCAATCTTTTGCTTGGGTTTGTGGGATTCGCCTGTCTTTAGATGCTTGGTATAGCCCAGCTCTTCAGCGACAGTTAAAATACGGTGTCTGGTTTCTTCTGTAACAGATAGACTCTGGTCGCGATTGAGGACACGGGATACGGTCGCGATAGAGACAGAGGCTAGCTGTGCGATGTCTTTTAAGGTAGCCATAAATCCTCCTCCTTTTAGGCTAGTATATCATATTTTTCTTCTTTTTACCGATTGTTTAGTAAAACTTTAGTAAAAAGGATTGACCTTGGTAAAAGTCTTGGATACAATAGAAGAAAACGATTACACGTTAAGGTGACTTAACGGACAGTCAAAGGAGAATTCATATGACACAACATCTTACTGCTGAAGCCCTTCGCAAAGACTTTCTTGCCGTTTTTGGTCAAGAAGCAGACCAAACTTTCTTTTCACCAGGTCGTATCAATCTGATTGGTGAACACACAGACTACAACGGTGGGCACGTTTTTCCGGCGGCTATTTCCTTGGGAACTTATGGGGCGGCTCGCAAGCGTGACGACCAAGTTTTGCGTTTCTACTCAGCCAACTTTGAGGACAATGGTATCATCGAAGTGCCTCTTGCTGACCTCAAATTTGAAAAAGAGCACAGCTGGACCAACTATCCAAAAGGGGTTCTTTATTTCTTGCAAGAAGCTGAACATGTGATTGACAAAGGGTTTGATTTTTATGTTTATGGGAATATCCCAAATGGTGCAGGCTTGTCTTCATCAGCATCTTTGGAACTTTTGACAGGGGTTGTGGCAGAGCATCTCTTTGGTTTAAAACTGGACCGTTTGGATTTGGTTAAAATCGGAAAACAAACAGAAAACAACTTTATCGGAGTCAACTCTGGTATCATGGACCAGTTTGCCATCGGTATGGGAGCTGACCAACGTGCTATTTACCTAGATACCAACACCTTGGAGTACGACTTGGTGCCACTTGATTTGAAGGACAATGTTGTTGTTATCATGAACACCAATAAACGTCGTGAACTAGCAGACTCTAAGTACAATGAACGCCGTGCTGAGTGTGAAAAAGCAGTGGAAGAATTGCAAGCTGCCTTAGATATTCAGACCTTGGGTGAATTGGACGAGTGGGCCTTTGACCAATACAGCTATCTGATTAAAGACGAAAATCGTTTGAAACGTGCACGCCATGCTGTGCTTGAAAACCAACGTACCCTTAAAGCTCAAGCAGCTCTTCAAGCAGGTGATTTGGAAACATTTGGTCGCTTGATGAATGCTTCTCACGTCTCTCTAGAACATGACTATGAAGTAACTGGCTTGGAATTGGATACTCTTGTTCACACAGCTTGGAATCAAGAAGGTGTTCTTGGTGCTCGTATGACAGGGGCAGGTTTTGGTGGCTGTGCCATTGCCTTGGTGCAAAAAGACGCTGTTGAGACCTTTAAGGAAGCTGTTGGCAAGCACTACGAGGAAGTCGTTGGATACGCTCCAAGCTTCTATATCGCTGAAGTTGCAGGTGGCACTCGCGTCCTTGACTAGTTAAAAGGAGGCTCTATCGTGACCTTAGTAGATAAATTTGTAACACACGTTATTGCTGAAAGTTCATTTGAGGAAATGGATCGAATCTACCTGACCAATCGTATTTTGGCACGAGTGGGCGAAGGTATTTTGGAAGTTGAGACGGATCTGGATAAAGTGATTGACCTTAAGGACCAGCTGGTCGAGGAAGCGGTTCGTTTAGAGACGATTGAAGATAGTCAGACTGCGCGTGAAATCCTAGGTGCTGAACTGATGGACTTGGTGACCCCTTGTCCAAGTCAGGTCAATCGTGACTTCTGGGCAACCTATGCTCACTCTCCTGAGCAGGCGATAGCAGATTTTTATCAACTCAGCCAGAAAAATGACTACATCAAGCTTAAGGCCATTGCTAAAAATATTGCTTATCGTGTGCCGTCTGATTACGGAGAACTTGAGATTACCATCAATCTGTCTAAACCTGAAAAGGATCCGAAAGAGATTGCGGCGGCCAAGTTGGTACAAGCTAGCAATTATCCCCAGTGTCAGCTTTGTCTAGAGAACGAAGGCTACCATGGTCGGGTTAACCATCCAGCTCGCAGCAATCACCGCATTATCCGTTTCGAAATGGCGGGTCAGGAGTGGGGCTTCCAGTATTCACCCTATGCTTATTTTAATGAGCACTGTATCTTCTTAGATGGTCAGCATCGTCCCATGGCTATCAGCCGTCAGAGCTTTGAGCGTCTGCTGGCGATCGTAGAGCAGTTTCCAGGCTATTTTGCAGGCTCTAATGCCGACTTGCCAATCGTAGGGGGCTCTATTCTCACCCATGACCACTATCAGGGAGGCCGTCACGTATTTCCTATGGAATTGGCTCCTTTGCAAAAGACTTTCCGATTTGCTGGTTTTGAGCAGGTCAAGGCTGGGATTGTCAAGTGGCCTATGTCAGTGCTACGTTTGACCTCGTATTCAAAAGAAGATTTGATCAACTTGGCTGATAAGATTTTGCAGGAATGGCGACAGTATTCAGATCCAAGTGTGCAAGTATTGGCAGAAAGTAATGGAACACCACACCATACCATTACACCGATTGCCCGTAAACGCGATGGACAGTTTGAATTGGACTTGGTCTTGCGGGACAATCAGACATCGTCAGAGCATCCTGACGGTATCTATCATCCCCACAAGGATGTCCAACATATCAAGAAGGAAAATATCGGCTTGATTGAGGTCATGGGCTTGGCAATCTTACCACCTCGTTTGAAAGCAGAAGTGGAGCAAGTCGCTAGCTACCTCGTAGAAGAAGAAGTCTCAGTTGCCGACTATCATCAGAAATGGGCAGACCAGCTCAAAGTCCAACATCCAGACCTAAAAGATAAAGAAAAAGCCCTTGAAATCGTCAAGGACTCTGTAGGCGCTATCTTTGCGCGTGTTCTGGAAGACGCAGGGGTTTACAAGCAGACGGAACAAGGACAGGCAGCCTTTATGCGCTTTGTAGAACAGGTCGGAATTTTGCCAGACTAGGAGCTTTCTCCTTGCACAGTCCTATAAAAAGTAGTATCATAGTGTCGTTTGAAATATCAGGAGGAAACGATGAAAGATTTGCATTTTGACGCTATATCTGCCTTTGAAAATTACGAAATAGAAAAAATGAGAGATGGTCATGTTGTGGTGACGACAAAAGTAGTGGACTCGTCGCTCAACTACTATGGCAATGCCCATGGTGGCTATCTCTTTACCCTTTGTGACCAGATTAGTGGTTTGGTGGTTATCTCGCTGGGGCTAGATGGAGTGACGCTCCAATCCTCTATCAACTACCTCAAGGCAGGAAAACTCGACGATGTGCTGACCATTAAAGGAGAATGTATCCATCATGGACGCACAACCTGTGTCGTGGATGTCGATATCACCAATCAAGAAGGCAGAAATGTCTGCAAAGCCACCTTTACCATGTTTGTCACAGGACAAAGGTCAGAAGAAAGACAGGTAAGGATATAAAGAAACAAAAAAGAGGCTCACACCTCTTTTTCTTATTTCTTCTTCCTGTTTAATACTGCATTGAGGACAATGGCCAGTATGCTGGCTACGACGATTCCGTTTGAGAAGAACATTTGGAAAGCTGTCGGCATGCTGACGAAGAGATTACTGTTATTTAGACCTACACCAGCAGCGATGGAAACAGCTGCGATAAGGAAGTTGTGTTCATTGTTAGCAAAGTCAACACGGGCGAGGATTTGCATCCCTTGAAGGGAAACAAAACCAAACATCACCAGCATGGCCCCTCCAAGGACAGGGCTTGGAATGATTTGGGCGAGGGCGCCAAACTTAGGAAGGAGTCCAAGGAGAACTAGGAAACCAGCTGCGTAGTAGATTGGAAGACGGGTCTTGATACCTGACAATTTGACCAAGCCAACGTTTTGTGAAAATCCTGTGTAAGGGAAGGTGTTAAAGATTCCTCCTAGAAGTACGGCCAGACCTTCTGCACGATAACCGTTGCGTAGACGCGTGCTGTCAATTGGGTCATTGGTAATATCAGACAAGGCCAGGTAAACACCAGTGGATTCAACCATAGACACCGTTGCGATGATACACATCATGACAATAGAGGAGATTTCAAAGGTTGGCACCCCAAAGTAGAGGGGAGTTGGGACATGGACAAGCGGTGCTGCTGCAACAGGGGAGAAATCAACCAAGCCCATGGTAGCAGCAATGGCAGTTCCAACAACCAGACCAATCAAAATGGAGATAGACTTGATAAATCCTTTGGCAAAGATGTTGATCAAGAGGATGATTAGAACAGTGATGGCTGCAAGCAAAAGACTTTGCCCAGTTGGTTCTGGGACGTTATTTCCCATATTTCCAATAGCGACAGGAATCAGGGTCAATCCAATCGTGGTAATGACAGAGCCTGTTACGATAGATGGGAAGAGATTGGCAACTTTTGAGAAAATGCCTGAAATCAGAACTACATAAATCCCAGAAACGATAAGGGCACCAAACATAGCTCCGCTACCGTGACTTTGTCCAATCATAATTAAAGGAGCGACGGATTGGAAGGCAACTCCGAGAACGACTGGTAGTCCAATCCCAAAGTATTTGTTGAGTTGGAGTTGAAGGAAGGTGGCCACCCCACACATGAAGATATCTGTGGAGATTAGGTAGGTCAACTGCTCAGCCGAATAGCCAAGAGCTGTCGCAATCATGATGGGAACCAGGATAGAACCTGAGTACATGGCTAGTAAGTGCTGCAAGCCAAGAACGGCTGCTTGCGAGTGTTTTTCTTGTTTTTGCATTAGAGATCTGCCTCCTTAAATACGACCTGACCATTTTCAAAACGATCCAAACGGGCCAGTGATAGGACGGGATATCCTGCTTTTTCAAGCAAATCACGACCATCTTGGAAAGATTTTTCAATCACAATACCAATCGCTTCAACTTTTGCTCCGGCTTGTTCGATGATTTGGATCAAGCCTTTGGCAGCTTGTCCATTTGCTAGGAAATCATCGATAATCAAGACCTTGTCCTCTGGTGAGAGGAATTTTCCAGCGATGGAAACGGTGCTTGTCACCTGCTTGGTAAAGGAGTAGACTTGGGCGGTTAAGATGCCTTCGTTCATGGTGATGTTTTTAGCTTTCTTGGCGAAAATCATAGGGACATCTAAGGCTTCGGCAGTAAAAACGGCTGGTGCAATGCCTGACGCTTCAATGGTCACGACCTTGGTAATGCCAGCAGAAGCGAATTTTTCCGCAAAAATCTTACCAATCTCTCGCATCAAGCTATAGTCAACTTGGTGAGTTAAAAAGGAATCCACCTTGAGGATGTTGTCACCCAAGATATGCCCATCCTCAAGGATGCGCTCTTCTAATAATTTCATAAGACCTCCTAAAGTCTAAAAGATGCTTCATTTGCTTGTTTAGGGATTCTGGCAGGAAATAGAAAAAGGGCCTACTTAACAGATAAGCAAGCCCTCCAAACAGGCATGGCCAACACCATACCTTCAGCTGACATACTCATTGTTAGGTGTTCCGGCACCTTGTAGAAACGTCGTGCCAATTCACGACATAAACAAGTAAAATGATATTCAATTTTAAATAGGCTGACGCCAATGTTTTTATTTTACACTAATTAACTTTATAAATCAAATATTTTGTTAATGTTTAGATATAAAAAACGAACAAATTGAAGAAAAAAGAGCAAAAGCTTAATTGTAAGCTAACATTTATACCCAATGAAAATCAAAGAGCAAACTAGGAAGCTAACCGCAGGTTGCTCAAAACACTGTTTTGAGGTTGCAGATGGAAGCTGACGTGATTTGAAGAGATTTTCGAAGAGTATTAGAAGAATTTTCCATTATAAAAGGCACATTATCAGGATTTTTCAAGACCTAACAATATGCCTTTTTCTGATTTGAAAGATTTTTCCAGTCTCTATTTTTTTACTCGCTGAATCTTATAAAATAGCCATCTGGATCCAAAACGGCAAATTCATGAGGATAGATATAGTGATCCCCAACACGAAATTCTCTTTTGGTCAGCGGACGATGGATAGGATAGTCAGCTTCCAGCAGTTTTTGGTGGAGCTGAGGGACATCTTCAATGCCAAAGGAAATATTGACACCGCGCCCGAAAGGATAGGTTAGTTGGGCTAATTCTTCTGTGCTGCCTTCTTCTAGCATAAGTTGGCAGTCTTCAAGCGAGAGGAAGAGAAATTTCTCCTCTGGACGCTCGTATTCGACAGAAAATCCCAGCAAGTCGCAGTAGAAGTGGCGTGACTTTTCGAGGTCAGATACTACAAATTCAGGAATGACAGCTTGATAGTCCATTAGCTTTCTCCTTAGAGTTCAATCTCCATGACAATGGGCGTATGGTCTTGACGCGCACCTGAGTCAATCATGTCAGACTTGGTCACCTTGTCAGCCACGCGGTTGCTAGTGAGCCAGTAGTCGATTCTCCAGCCTGTATTGTTGATTTTAGAAGTCTTGCTGCGTTGCGCCCACCAAGTATAACGCTCTGAGACATCACCGTGAATATGGCGGAAGGTATCGGTAAATCCAGTTGCCAAGAGGTTGGTAAATCCAGCGCGTTCCTCGTCGGTAAATCCAGGTGAACGGCGATTGCTGGCAGGATTTGCAAGGTCGATTTCCTTGTGAGCTACGTTGTAGTCTCCAGTCGCAAGGACTGGTTTTTCTTTGTCAAGTTGAGCCAAATACTCAGCATATTTGACATCCCAGATTTGGCGTTCTTCCAAGCGTTTGAGACCGTCTCCAGCGTTTGGTGTGTATACTTGGCTCACGAAAAATGCATCAAATTCCAAGGTGATGATGCGGCCTTCCAAATCCATGGTAGAAGGAGCACCGATTTCTGGGAAGCTAATCGTTGGTGTGAGTTCTTTCTTATAAAGGAACATGGTTCCAGCGTAGCCTTTGCGAGCAGGTTCTTGAGAGGAACGCCAAGTGTTTTCATAACCTGGGAAGAGTTCTTCTAAAATTTCCAAGTGTTTTTTTGTAGGCCCTTTTGAAGAAAGCTTGGTTTCTTGGATAGCGATGATATCAGCATTTTCAGCGACCAAGGTTTGTAGGACTTCTTGGGACAATTTTGCACGAGCTGAGTCACTCGTTAGGGCTGCATTGAGGGAATCAATATTCCATGAGATGAGTTTCATAAAGTTACCTTTTTCATTCAGATTATAGACTATATTATATCAAAAAAAGGCGTATTTCCCCAACGTATGGTTTGAAAAATCACCCTCTTTCATTTATAATTAAGAATGATTTTATGAAAGGGAGTGAAAATACATGAAATTCTATTCTTATGACTATGTCCTCAGCCAAATTGGTCAGCAAAATGGTATCATGATTGGTTTAGGGATTGTCCTATTAGCTGTGACAGGATTTTTAGCTTTCAAGGCTTATCATGATAAAAAGGGGACCAAATTTCGTGAGTTGGTCATGATTTCAGCTTTGACCTTATTAGCTCTCCTTTTGGTCAGCATCACGACTTATCAAAACAATCAAGTTTCTAACAATAAATTTCAAGCTTCACTTCATTTCATCGAGCTTGTTTCCAAAGAATTGGGAGTAGACAAGTCAGAAGTCTATGTCAATACTTCTGCCGACACTGATGGCGCACTTATCAAGGTCGGAGATCGCTATTACCGTGCCTTGAACGGAAGTGAGCCAGACAAGTACCTGCTAGAGAAAGTCGAATTGTATAAAACAGATGCAATTGAACTGGTGGAGGTGAACAAATGACACTCAATTATATCGAAATTTTAATCAAACTAGCCTTGGGTCTCTTTTCTCTGGTTTTTGTAATCAATGTGACAGGAAAGGGTAACCTAGCGCCTAACTCAGCAATAGACCAAATTCAGAACTATGTACTTGGGGGGATCATCGGTGGGGTGATTTACAATAGCGCCATCAGTATCCTTCAGTATGCAGTTATCCTGATTATGTGGACCATTTTGGTCTTGACTCTCAAATGGCTCAACAACAATGTTCACTTTGTGAAACGTTTGATTGATGGGAAGCCAACCCTGCTCATCAAAAATGGGAAGATTGATCCAGAAGCCTGCCGTTCGGTTGGTTTATCTGCAGCGGACGTAGCTCTTAAGCTCCGTAGTCAGGGAATTTTCCAAATGAAACAAGTCAAACGCGCTATGCAGGAGCAGAACGGTCAACTCATCGTAGTCCAAATGGGAGATGAGAATCCCAAGTATCCTGTTGTCACAGACGGTGTTATCCAAGTCGAAATTTTGGAGACCATTGGTCGGAGCGAAGAATGGCTGCTTGATAACCTCAGCAAACAAGGGTATGACAATGTGGCCAATATCTTTATCGCTGAGTATGACAAGGGTGTCGTCTCAGTCGTAACTTATGAATAAGAAAAACCTGGGGTCTTGTACTCTTCAAAAATCAAATTCAAACTGCGTCAACGTCGCCTTGCCGTATGTAGGTTACTGACTTCGTCAGTTCTATCTACAACCTCAAAGCAGTGCTTTGAGCAGCCTGCGGCTAGTTTCCTAGTTTGCTCTTTGATTTTCATTGAGTCTTGGCCTCAGGTTTCCATTTGCAATCAGAAAGGGATTTTATGTCCATTATTCAAAAACTCTGGTGGTTTTTCAAGTTAGAAAAACGCCGTTATCTAGTCGGGATTGTGGCCTTGGTCTTGGTCTCTGTCCTCAACCTTATTCCCCCCATGGTCATGGGACGGGTCATTGATGCCATTACGTCGGGACAATTAACCCATCAGGACCTCCTTCTTAATCTATTTTATCTACTGCTGGCAGCCTTTGGGATGTACTATCTGCGCTATGTTTGGCGTATGTATATCCTTGGGACTTCCTATCGTCTGGGGCAGATTATGCGGTCTCGCTTGTTTGAGCATTTTACTAAGATGTCGCCAGCCTTTTATCAAACCTATCGGACGGGGGACTTGATGGCACACGCCACCAATGATATCAATGCCCTAACGCGTCTGGCAGGTGGAGGAGTCATGTCAGCAGTGGATGCTTCCATCACGGCTCTGGTGACTTTGCTGACCATGCTTTTTAGCATTTCATGGCAGATGACCTTGGTTGCTATTCTTCCCCTGCCTTTCATGGCTTATGCGACTAGTCGTCTAGGGAGAAAGACACACAAGGCTTTTGGCGAATCACAGGCTGCCTTTTCCGAACTCAATAACAAGGTGCAGGAGTCTGTATCGGGTATTAAAGTGACCAAGTCTTTCGGTTATCAGGCGGATGAGTTGAAGTCCTTTCAGGCAGTTAATGAATTGACCTTTCAAAAGAACCTCCAAACCATGAAATACGACAGTCTCTTTGACCCCATGGTTCTCTTGTTTGTTGGTTCATCCTATGTTTTAACCCTCTTGGTCGGTTCCTTAATGGTGCAGGAGGGGCAGATTACAGTTGGGAATCTGGTCACCTTTATCAGCTACTTGGATATGCTAGTTTGGCCTCTTATGGCCATTGGCTTCCTCTTTAATATCACTCAGCGAGGCAAGGTTTCTTACCAACGGATTGAGGATCTTTTGTCTCAGGAATCACCTGTAAAAGATCCTGAATGTCCTCTGGACGGTATTGAAAATGGACGTTTGGAGTACGCCATTGACAGCTTTGCCTTTGAAAATGAGGAAACACTGACGGATATTCACTTTGGTCTGGAAAAAGGGCAAACTCTTGGTTTGGTCGGGCAGACAGGCTCTGGGAAAACGTCCTTGATTAAGCTCCTCTTGCGTGAATACGATGTGGATAAGGGTGCCATTTACCTAAACGATCACGATATTCGAGACTATCGTCTGACAGATCTTCGCAGTCTCATGGGCTATGTTCCTCAGGACCAGTTCCTCTTTGCGACCTCTATCTTAGACAATATCCGCTTCGGCAATCCGAACTTGCCCCTTTCAGCAGTTGAGGAAGCGACCAAGCTAGCACAAGTTTACCAAGATATTGTAGACATGCCTCAGGGATTTGATACAGTTATCGGTGAAAAAGGAGTCAGTCTTTCAGGTGGTCAAAAGCAACGTCTGGCCATGAGTCGGGCTATGATTTTAGATCCTGATATCTTAATTCTAGATGATTCCTTGTCCGCCGTGGATGCCAAGACAGAGTATGCGATCATCGACAATCTCAAGGAGACGCGGAAGGATAAGACAACCATTATTACAGCACATCGTCTCAGTGCGGTTGTCCATGCAGATTTGATTTTAGTTCTGCAAAATGGACAGATTATCGAACGAGGTACGCACGAAGACCTGCTAGCTCTAGATGGCTGGTATGCCCAAACCTACCAGTCTCAGCAGTTGGAAATGAAAGGAGAAGAAGATGCAGAATAAGCAAGAACAATGGGCTGTATTGAAGCGCTTGATGTCTTATCTCAAGCCCTATGGACTCCTGACCTTTTTGGAACTCAGTTTTCTCCTTGCGACGACGGTCATTAAAAGTGTCATTCCCCTTGTAGCTTCCCACTTTATCGACCAGTACCTCAGCAATCTCAATCAGTTTGCTATTACAGTTTTATTAGCCTACTATGGCCTCTATATCCTGCAAACTCTGGTCCAGTATGTTGGCAATCTTCTCTTTGCGAGGGTGTCCTACACTATTGTCAGAGATATTCGTCGAGATGCCTTTGCCAATATGGAGAAACTGGGCATGTCTTATTTTGACAAGACGCCAGCAGGTTCCATCGTCTCTCGTTTGACCAATGATACCGAGACTATCAGTGATATGTTTTCAGGGATTTTATCCAGCTTTATCTCAGCAGTTTTTATCTTTCTGACAACTCTGTATACCATGTTGGTGCTGGATTTTCGTTTGACAGCTTTAGTTTTGCTATTTCTACCCTTGATTTTCCTTTTGGTCAATCTCTATCGGAAAAAGTCAGTGAAAGTCATCGAAAAAACCAGAAGTCTTTTGTCGGATATCAATAGTAAGCTGGCAGAGAATATCGAGGGAATCAGGATTATCCAGGCCTTTAATCAAGAGAAGCGCCTGCAGGCAGAATTTGATGAAATCAACCAAGAACACTTGGTCTATGCCAACCGTTCTGTAGCCTTGGATGCCCTCTTTTTGAGACCTGCCATGAGTTTGCTGAAACTTCTAGGCTACGCCGTTTTGATGGCTTACTTTGGTTACCGTGGTCTGTCTATCGGGATAACAGCTGGAACCATGTATGCCTTCATCCAGTACATCAACCGCCTTTTTGATCCCCTGATTGAGGTGACGCAAAACTTTTCAACCCTTCAAACGTCTATGGTATCTGCAGGCCGTGTCTTTGCCTTGATTGACGAAACGACCTATGAGCCTCTTCAAAAAGATGGGCAAGCTAAAGTCAAAGAAGGCAATATCCGTTTTGAACATGTGTGTTTCTCATATGATGGCAAACACCAGATCCTAGATGATATTTCTTTCTCTGTTAACAAGGGAGAAACCATTGCCTTTGTAGGACATACAGGTTCTGGGAAATCTTCGATTATCAATGTCCTCATGTGTTTTTATGAATTTCAGTCAGGCCGCGTTCTCTTGGATGGTGTGGATATCCGAAACTACAGTCAGGAAGAGCTGAGAAAGAACATCGGTCTGGTCTTACAGGATCCCTTCCTCTATCACGGGACTATCAAGTCCAATATTGCCATGTATCAAGAACTTAGTGATGAAGAGATTCAGGCTGCAGCTGCCTTTGTCGATGCAGATTCCTTTATTCAGGACCTTCCGCTGGGTTATGATGCCCCTGTTTCCGAGCGTGGTTCGAGCTTTTCTACTGGTCAGCGCCAGCTTCTTGCCTTTGCCAGAACAGTCGCCAGTCAGCCTAAAATCTTGATTTTGGATGAAGCGACAGCCAATATTGACTCGGAGACAGAAAGTTTGGTTCAGGATTCTCTGGCTAAAATGAGAAAAGGACGGACGACCATTGCCATCGCCCACCGCCTTTCGACCATCCAGGACGCCAACTGCATTTATGTTTTGGACAAGGGACGCATCATTGAGAGTGGAACCCATGAGGAACTCTTGGCCTTGGGAGGAACCTATCACAAGATGTATAGTTTGCAGGCAGGGGCTCTTACCTAAAGAAGAATTCCTCTAAATTACAGATTTCTTGCACCGCCTTTTCCATTTTGTGGTATAATGAAAAATGTTGACAAATAGTATAATAAAAACAAAGGAGAAACAGCATGCTGAAATGGGAAGACTTGCCCGTGGAAATGCAATCAAGCGAGGTTGAGTCTTACTACCAGCTTGTCTCTAAAAGGAAAGGTTCGCTGATCTTCAAGCGTTGTCTGGACTGGGTTCTGGCCTTGGTTTTACTGATTTTGACTTCTCCCATCTTTCTTATCTTGAGCATTTGGATCAAGTTGGATAGCAAGGGACCTGTCATTTACAAGCAAGAGCGCGTGACCCAGTACAACCGTTCGTTCAAGATTTGGAAGTTCCGTACTATGGTAACGGATGCGGATAAAAAAGGAAGTCTAGTGACTTCTGCTAACGATAGCCGTATTACCAAAGTGGGAAATTTCATTCGCCGTGTGCGCTTGGACGAACTACCTCAGCTAGTCAATGTCCTTAAAGGCGAGATGTCCTTTGTTGGAACAAGACCTGAGGTGCCACGTTACACCGAGCAGTATAGTCCTGAAATGATGGCGACCTTGCTCTTGCCAGCAGGAATCACCTCTCCAGCCAGCATCAACTACAAGGATGAGGACACCATCATCAGTCAAATGACGGAGAAAGGTCTGTCAGTTGACCAGGCCTATGTCGAACATGTCCTCCCTGAAAAGATGCGCTATAATCTCGCCTATCTCCGAGAATTTAGTTTCCTTGGAGACATCAAAATCATGTTTCAAACCGTGTTTGAGGTACTAAAATAAAGTAGTCATGAGAAAATGAGTACAGATAAAAGGAGCAAATCAATGCCAAATTACAATATTCCATTTTCACCACCTGATATTACCGAAGCTGAAATTGCTGAAGTAGCGGATACCCTACGTTCTGGTTGGATCACAACAGGTCCTAAGACAAAAGAACTGGAGCGTCGCTTGTCCCAATACACACAGACACTTAAGACTGTCTGCCTCAACTCTGCGACAGCCGCTCTTGAGTTGATTTTACGTGTTTTGGAAGTGGGACCTGGAGATGAAGTCATTGTTCCAGCCATGACCTATACAGCTTCATGTAGTGTCATCACACACGTAGGAGCGACACCTGTCATGGTGGATATTCAAGCAGATACGTTTGAGATGGACTATGACTTGCTTGAGCAAGCCATCACTGAAAAGACTAAGGTGATCATTCCAGTAGACCTTGCAGGGATTGTTTGCAACTATGATCGTTTGTTCCAAATTGTGGAGAAGAAACGCGATCTCTTTACTGCTTCAAGTAAATGGCAAAAGGTCTTTAACCGTATTGTGCTTGTCTCTGATAGTGCCCATGCTTTGGGATCTACTTACAAAGGACACCCTGCTGGCTCTATCGCTGACTTTACTTCCTTCTCATTCCATGCCGTTAAAAACTTTACAACGGCTGAGGGAGGAAGTGCGACTTGGAAGGCCAATCCGGCGATTGACGACGAAGAAATGTACAAGGAATTTCAAATCCTTTCCCTTCATGGTCAAACTAAGGATGCTCTTGCTAAGATGCAATTGGGTTCATGGGAGTACGATATCGTAACACCTGCCTACAAGTGCAATATGACGGATATCATGGCTTCGATTGGTTTGGTACAATTGGATCGTTACCCTGGTTTGTTGCAACGTCGTAAGGACATCGTGGACCGCTATAATCGTGGTTTCGCGGGTACTCGTATTCACCCATTGGCACACAAGACTGATACTGTCGAATCTTGTCGTCACCTCTACATCACCCATGTAGAAGGAGCAAGCTTAGAAGAACGCAACCTCATCATCCAAGAATTGGCTAAAGCAGGAATTGCAAGTAACGTACATTACAAACCACTTCCTCTCTTGACAGCCTATAAGAATCTTGGCTTTGATATGGCAGATTATCCAAGAGCCTATGCCTTCTTTGAAAATGAAATTACACTTCCTCTTCATACAAAATTAAGCAATGAAGAAGTTGATTACATCGTTAAGACTTTAGTGAGAATTTCCGAAGAAATCCTCGGTTCAGGAAAAAAATCATAAAAAATCTTGACAAAGATAGAACAATAACATATAATATTCTCAATAAATCAGAAAAGTAGTTATTTTTGATCTTCAGGGAGCCTGTGGTGATTGTGAACAGGTGGTTGGAAGTAGTGAAAGTGGGCTGATTTTAAAAATGAATTTGAAACAATGAAAATTCGGTGCGCACACCTTACAGTGCAACTTGTTGTTAGACAAGGCAGAGATATAAAGGGGGATAGTCCTTTTATAATTGAGGTGGCACCGCGTTACCAACGCCCTCACACGGAAGTAGATTCTGTGTGTGGGCTTTTTTCTTTCGGTCATTTTGTTTATCTTTTATTAGGGCCTTAAGTCGCTTTGATGAACTTGAGTTCTATCTGCAGCTCCTTGCCTACTACTAAAAGCAAACAAAAAGCTGAATTCATACAGAAAGAAGGAAATTTTTATGACAACTAAAGGTTATTTTGGACAATTTGGTGGTAGTTTTGTACCGGAGCCGATTCAGGCTTTGTTGGATGAGTTAGAAGTGACATTTGATAAATACAAGGATGATCCAGAATTTTTGGCAGAATTTCGCCATTACTTGAAGGATTATTCTGGTCGCGAAACACCGCTTTATTTTGCGGAAAGTTTAACAGACCACCTAGGTGGAGCTAAGATTTATCTCAAGCGCGAAGACCTTAATCACCTTGGTTCTCACAAGCTTAACAATGTTTTAGGACAAATTCTTCTTGCCAAACGTATGGGCAAAAAACGAGTGATTGCAGAAACAGGAGCTGGTCAGCACGGTGTTGCGACAGCAGCTGCTGCAGCTAAGTTTGGTATGGCCTGTGATGTCTACATGGGGGCAGAAGATGTGGAGCGTCAACGACTCAATGTCTTCCGTATGGAGATGATGGGAGCGACTGTTCACGCAGTTGAAACGGGGACACGAACTCTTAAGGATGCGGTTGATGCGGCCTTTGGAGCATGGATGAATGACCTTGAAGCCTTCTACGTTTTGGGATCTGCTGTAGGGCCTCATCCTTATCCTACCATCGTTCATGAATTCCAAAAGGTCATCAGTGAAGAATCTCGCCGTCAAATCTTAGAAAAAGAAGGCCGTTTACCAGACTACGTCATTGCCTGTGTAGGTGGTGGTTCCAATGCTATTGGAGCTTTTTCACAGTATGTGGCTGATGAAGAAGTCAAATTGGTTGGGGTCGAAGCTGCCGGTCACGGACTTGACACAGACAAGCACGCAGCCACTATGACAAAAGGTAGTGTCGGAATTGTCGACGGTATGAAGACTTATGCAGTCTTTAAGGAAGATGGAGAGCTAGCGCCAGTTTACTCTATCTCAGCTGGTTTGGACTATCCAGGGGTTGGCCCAGAACACGCCTACTTTAAAGATTCAGGTCGCGTGGAATACGTAGCAGCGACAGATGAAGAAGCTGTTCAAGCCTTGCTCCTTCTCAGCAAGACTGAAGGGATTATCCCAGCGATCGAAAGTTCGCACGCGATCGCAGAAGCGGTAAAACGTGCACCGAAACTAAGTAAAGATGAGATTATCATCATCAATGTCTCTGGTCGTGGAGACAAGGACGTAGCTGCGATTGCAGACTACCTAGAAGCTAAAAAATAAGAGATGGAAAAATTACAGTCTTTTCTCTCACAGAGAGCTTGTGGTTGCTGGAAACAAGAAGAGAAAGCTGTAAGGTTGGGTCCATCTGAAACGAGAGAAGAAAACATAATTCTCAAGGGAGTGCCCTTTATCGCACAGCCTGTTACAGGAAGGTTCTGAGACAGGAATGAGAGATAGGAGAAATCCTATAATTGAGGTGGCACCGCGAATTTCGTCCTCACGCAAGTTATTTTGCGTGGGGATTTTTATATATGTATTATAGGTGTGGCTATTCAGTTTTAAATTATGCTTCATCAATAGGTAGATTTCTATAAAATATTTGCGAACGAAGTGAGCATTGAACCGCTATTTCCCGCCATAGTGGTATTCTAGAGAAGCAAAGATGCTTATCTAGAACGGAATTTTTGAGACCTAAGGCTCGAAAATTAGGGATGAAATTTCGGAGAAAGTTGCTCCCGTACGCACTATTTAAGGGAAATAGAAAAAAGACAAAAAATTAAAAATAAGAAACTGAAAGGGAAATTACAATGGAACGAATCATTTATGGAGATGTCTTATCACCAATCTTGGCTTATATGCGCTTAAAAGGGCAACACAAGGTGATCTTAGAGAGTATTCCGAAAGACAAGGAAACCGCTCGTTTTTCTATCCTAGCCTATAATCCAGTTTTTGAGATTCAGTTTGAAAATGGAGTCCTTTATCAAAATGGTCAAGTGATTGATCGGGATCCCTTGGATTTCCTTTATGAAGTGACTCATAAGAGCCAGCACCATTCAGACCTCCCTTTTGGTGGGGGAGCCATTGGCTTTGTTGGTTACGATATGATTTCTCTTTATGAAGAAATTGGTCAAATCCCTGAGGATACAATTGGGACTCCAGACATGCATTTCTTTGTCTATGAGAGTTACATGGTCTTTGACCACAAGAAGGAAAAAATCCATGTCATCGAAGATGCTCTCTATAGCGAGCGTAGTCAAGAAGATTTGCAAGAAGCCTTGAACCAAGTGCTTGAGGAATTACGCATTCCTGCTCCAAATGAATTTGAAGATTTGGATTTATCTCCGCTAGACTTCAAACCCCATATCGCTCCTCAGAAGTTTGAGCAAATGGTCGAAACAGCTCGTGACTTGATTCGTAATGGTGATATGTTCCAATGCGTGCTCAGCCAGCGTTTCTCAGCAGAAGTTACTGGAAATCCATTTGACTTCTACAGAAATCTCCGCGTGACAAACCCATCAAATTACCTCTACTTTTATGATTTTGGAGATTATCAAATCATCGGTGCAAGTCCTGAGAGCTTGGTTTCCGTCAAGAATGGCATCGTGACAACCAATCCAATTGCAGGTACACGACCTAGAGGTGCCAATGATGAAGATGATGCAGCTTTAGCAAATGACCTACTTTCTGATGAAAAGGAAACGGCAGAACACCGAATGCTAGTAGACTTGGGACGTAATGATATTGGTAGAATTGCTGAGACAGCAAGTGTCCAAGTTACAAAGTATATGGAAGTAGAACTTTTCCGATATGTCATGCATTTGACTAGCGTGGTGAAAGGGCGTTTGCTTCCAAAACTCACTGCTATGGATGCCTTGAAAGCTACACTTCCAGCTGGAACAGTTTCAGGAGCACCAAAGATTCGGGCCATGAGACGGATCTATGAACTGGAAACAGAAAAACGTGGCGTATACGCAGGAGCAATCGGCTACTTGTCTGCGACGGGTGATATGGATTTAGCCATTGCCATCCGAACTATGATTCTCAAAAATCAAACAGCCTATGTGCAGGCTGGAGCAGGGATTGTCTACGACTCTATAGCCCAAAACGAATACCAAGAAACCATTAACAAGGCTAAATCTATGACTAGAATTGGAGAACTAAGACCATGATTTTATTGATTGACAACTATGATTCCTTTACCTATAACTTGGCGCAGTACATTGGGAATTTCGCAGAAGTGCAGGTTTTGAGAAATGATGATCCCAAGCTGTATGAAGAAGCTGAAAAAGCAGATGGTCTGGTTTTTTCTCCCGGCCCTGGTTGGCCGGTTGATGCTGGAAAGATGGAAGACATGATTCGTGACTTTGCAGGTAAGAAGCCGATTCTAGGTATTTGTTTGGGCCATCAAGCTATCGCAGAAGTCTTTGGTGGGAAGCTAGGTTTGGCTCCCAAGGTCATGCATGGGAAACAAAGCCATATCAGCTTTGAAGCGCCATCTGTTCTCTATCAGGGTATTGAGGATGGTCGTCCAGTCATGCGTTATCACAGTATTTTGATTGAAGAAATGCCTGAAGACTTTGAAGTGACAGCTCGTTCGACTGATGACCAAGCTATTATGGGAATTCAACACAAAAGCCTGCCGATTTATGGCTTCCAGTACCATCCAGAAAGTATCGGAACGCCAGATGGCTTGTCTTCTATTCGGAATTTTATCGAGAATGTTGTAAAGTGAGGAAACTAGGATGAAAGAGATTATTGAAAAATTAGCAAAATTTGAACATTTATCAGGTGTGGAAATGACGGACGTCATTGAGCGTATCGTAACTGGGCGTGTAACCGAAGCGCAGATTGCTTCTCTCCTCTTGGCCCTTAAGATGAAGGGGGAAACACCGGAAGAGCGCACAGCCATTGCACAAGTCATGAGAGGGCATGCCCAACATATTCCAACTGAAATCCATGATGCTATGGATAACTGTGGTACAGGTGGGGACAAGTCTTTCAGCTTTAACATTTCGACAACTGCAGCCTTTGTCTTGGCTGGTGGTGGTATTCATATGGCTAAGCACGGTAACCGTTCGATTTCTTCTAAATCAGGTTCGGCAGATGTCCTTCAAGCATTAGGCATCAATCTTGACCTCAAACCAGCTGAACTTGGTAAGGTTTTCGATAAAACTGGAATCGTCTTTCTCTTCGCTAAAAATATGCACCCAGCTATGAAGTACATCATGCCAGCTCGTTTGGAGTTAGGAATTCCAACGATTATGAACTTGACTGGTCCACTGATTCACCCAATGGCTTTGGAAACACAGTTGCTTGGCATTAGTCGTCCAGAACTGCTAGAAAGCACCGCTCAGGTTTTGAAAAATATGGGTCGCAAACGTGCCATCGTGGTTGCTGGACCAGAAGGGCTGGATGAAGCTGGCTTGAACGGAACAACCAAGATTGCTCTTCTTGAAAATGGCGAAATCACCTTGTCAAGCTTCACTCCAGAGGATTTGGGGATGAAAGGCTACGCTATCGAAGATATTCGTGGAGGGAATGCTCAGGAAAATGCAGAAATTTTGCTCAGCGTTCTTCAAAACCAACCAAGTCCATTCTTGGAAACGACAGTTTTAAATGCTGGTCTTGGTTTCTATGCCAATGGTAAGGTAGATAGTATCAAGGAAGGAGTTGCCTTGGCTCGTCAAGTGATTGCTAGTGGCAAGGCCTTTGAAAAACTCAGACTGTTACAGGAGTACCAAAAATGAGTCAGGAATTTTTAGCACGAATTTTAGAGCAGAAGGCGAGTGAGGCCGAGCAAATGGAGCTGGAGCAAATCCAGCCTTTGCGCCAGACCTATCGCTTAGCAGAATTTTTGAAGAATCACCGGGACCGTTTGCAGGTAATCGCTGAGGTCAAGAAGGCTAGCCCTAGTCTGGGAGATATCAATCTAGATGTGGATATTGTGCAACAGGCCCAGACTTATGAAGCGAATGGCGCAGTGATGATTTCGGTTTTGACAGATGAAGTTTTCTTTAAAGGGCATTTGGATTATTTACGTGAGATCTCCAGTCAGGTAAACATTCCAACGCTCAACAAGGACTTTATCATCGATGAAAAGCAAATCATCCGTGCTCGCAATGCCGGCGCGACAGTTATCTTGCTCATCGTCGCGGCCTTGTCAGAAGAACGCCTCAAGGAACTGTATGACTACGCGACAGAGCTTGGTCTGGAAGTCTTGGTGGAAACTCACAATCTAGCTGAACTAGAAGTAGCCCACAGACTTGGTGCTGAGATTATTGGGGTTAATAACCGCAATTTGACCACCTTTGAAGTCGACTTGCAGACCAGTGTAGACTTGGCTAAACACTTCAAAGATGATTGCTTGTACATATCTGAATCTGCTATTTTCACAAGGCAGGATGCGGAACGTGTAGCACCATACTTTAACGGAGTTTTGGTGGGAACAGCTCTCATGCAGGCAGAAGATGTAGCCCAGAGAATCAAGGAGTTGCAGATTGACAAAGGTTAAGATTTGTGGACTATCGACCAAAGAAGCGGTGGAAACAGCCGTTTCAGCAGGGGTGGATTACATCGGTTTTGTCTTCGCCCCTAGTAAAAGACAGGTGACCTTGGAAGAGGCTACTGAGCTGGCAAAGCTCATTCCTGTCAACGTTAAAAAGGTTGGTGTATTTGTTTTACCAAGTCGAGCTCAACTGTTAGAAGCGATTGAAAAAGTTGGCTTGGACTTGATTCAAGTTCATGGTCAGGTAGGGGATGATTTGTTTGAGGATTTACCTTGTGCCAGCATTCAGGCTGTGCAAGTGGATGGAAATGGACATGTGCCCAATTCTCAGGCAGATTATCTACTCTTTGATGCCCCTGTTGCTGGGAGTGGCCAGACCTTTGACTGGGGTCAACTGAATACGACAGGACTAGTTCAGCCCATCTTTATCGCAGGTGGGCTTAATGAAGATAATGTAGTAAAAGCAATTCAACACTTTACTCCCTATGCAGTAGATGTATCTAGCGGAGTGGAGACAGATGGACAAAAAGATCATGAAAAGATTAGAAGATTTATAGAGAGGGCAAAGAATGGCATATCAAGAACCAAATAAAGATGGATTTTACGGAAAATTCGGCGGACGTTTTGTCCCAGAAACATTGATGACAGCAGTTTTGGAGTTGGAAAAAGCCTACCTTGAAAGTCAGGAAGATCCCAGTTTCCAAGAGGAATTGACCCAACTTTTGCGCCAGTATGTAGGGCGTGAAACTCCCCTTTACTATGCAAAAAACTTGACCCAGCATATCGGCGGAGCCAAGATTTACCTCAAACGGGAAGATCTCAATCATACAGGTGCCCACAAGATTAACAATGCCTTGGGACAAGTTTTGCTTGCTAAACGCATGGGTAAAAAGAAAATTATCGCTGAAACAGGCGCTGGTCAGCACGGTGTGGCAACTGCAACAGCTGCGGCCCTCTTTAACATGGAATGTACCATCTACATGGGTGAGGAAGATGTCAAGCGCCAAGCCCTTAATGTCTTCCGCATGGAGCTTTTGGGAGCCAAGGTCGAGGCCGTGACAGATGGTTCGCGCGTGCTCAAGGATGCGGTCAATGCAGCCCTTCGTTCATGGGTGGCTAATATCGACGATACCCACTATATCCTTGGTTCTGCCTTGGGACCTCATCCATTCCCAGAAATCGTTCGTGATTTCCAAAGTGTCATTGGTCGAGAAGCCAAACAACAGTACCGTGACTTGACAGGTCAAGATTTGCCAGATGCCCTGGTAGCCTGTGTTGGTGGTGGTTCTAATGCTATTGGTCTCTTCCATCCATTTGTAGAAGATGAGTCAGTAGCCATGTATGGGGCTGAAGCGGCAGGACTAGGTGTGGATACAGAGCACCACGCAGCGACTTTGACCAAGGGTCGTCCGGGTGTCCTCCACGGTTCTCTTATGGATGTGCTTCAAGATGCTCATGGTCAAATTCTTGAAGCTTTCTCTATCTCAGCCGGTTTGGACTATCCTGGTATCGGTCCAGAACATTCTCACTACCACGATATCAAACGTGCCAGCTATGTTCCTGTGACAGATGAGGAAGCCTTGGAAGGATTCCAACTCTTGTCTCGCGTGGAAGGGATTATCCCAGCCTTGGAATCTAGCCATGCTATCGCTTTTGCAGTGAAATTGGCCAAAGAACTTGGTCCAGACAAGTCAATGATTGTCTGCCTATCCGGTCGTGGGGACAAGGATGTAGTTCAAGTCAAAGACCGCTTGGAAGTAGATGCAGCAAAGAAGGGAGAAGCCCATGCCTAAGACTTTAACAGAAAAATTGAACGCTATCAAAGCAGCTGGAAAAGGAATTTTTGTTCCCTATATCATGGCTGGAGACCATGAGAAAGGTTTGGATGGTCTTGCTGAAACAATCCACTTTTTAGAAGATTTGGGTGTTTCAGCTATTGAAGTGGGTATTCCCTTTTCAGACCCTGTTGCAGATGGACCTGTGATCGAAGAAGCAGGCTTGCGTAGTCTAGCTCATGGGACTTCTACCCAGGCTTTGGTTGAAACTTTGAAAACCATTCAGACAGAAATTCCACTTGTCATCATGACCTACTTTAACCCCCTCTTTCAGTACGGTGTTGAGAACTTTGTTAAAGATTTGGCAGATACAGCGGTCAAGGGCTTGATTATTCCAGACCTGCCTCATGAGCATGCCAACTTTGTAGAGCCCTTTTTGGCAGATACAGACATTGCCTTGATTCCCCTAGTTAGTTTGACCACAGGACTTGAGCGCCAAAAAGAGTTGATCAAGGGAGCTGAAGGATTCGTCTATGCCGTTGCTGTCAATGGGGTGACAGGGAAATCAGGAAATTACCGTGCAGACTTGGACAAGCACTTGGCGCAATTGCATCAAGTAGCTGACATCCCAGTCTTGACAGGTTTTGGTGTGTCTAGCCAGGCTGATGTAGAACGCTTCAATGCGGTATCAGATGGCGTTATCGTCGGTTCAAAAATTGTAAAAGCTCTCCACCAAGGAGAGCCGATTGAGGACTTTATCAAACAAGCAGTAGCTTACCAAAAATAATCACACAAGCAGCAAGTAAGAGGAAAGGCACGAAAGGAAGTCTTTCCTTTTTCTTTTGCAGTAGAAAGGCCAGAATGCCCGTCGCAGAAGCGAACTGAATCAAGATGAGTAATTCGGTCGGACTAAAGACGAGAGCACAAGAAGCCAGAAATAGAAAATCCCCTGCTCCCATGCGGATATCGATAAAATGGGCCATGATTCCAAGGGCAAGGAAAAAGAACATAATCAGATTCCAACCAGAGCAGGCCATGAGGATTAGGTGGAAAGTCATCCAGACCAGTAAGGGATACTCCTGATGGCGAAAGTCATAGATTCCCAAGGTCAAGCCAGCAGTTATTAGAATGACTTGGCCCAAGGAAAGGAAGCCCCATGACCAAGCCAGAAAGAGGGCACCCAAGCCCAATTCAAAAAGGGCATACCAGACAGGATAGTGAGCCTTACAATAGCGACAGCGAAAGCGATTGAAGAGCTGAGAGAGGATAGGAATCAAATCTAACGGACGCAAGCGAGTCTGACAGGAATCGCAGTGACTAGCCGGTCGGATAATGGATTGCTCAGGAAAACGGTCAATGACCAAACCCAGAAAGGAAGCGAGAATGCTCCCTACAAGAAAAAAATAAAGATCAATCATACTTATCTATTCGTAAAAAATAGGAGAAGTAGTATAATGGAGAAACATAGATAAGATGGTGAGGTCAAGATGACAATTCGTTTTGAAGAAAATATGAGCACAGAAAATGCTCAGCACGTATGCCAATGGTCCAACTCCCTTGGCAAATCCTTTCAAGAACAATGGATGGGACCAAAGATTCCTTTCCCCTTAACAATTCAAGCCTTGCAAGATTTGGAAGGAATCTTTTCTATCTTTGATGGACAAGAGTTTGTGGGGCTTATCCAGAAAATCAGGCTAGAAGACAGGAATCTTCATATCGGGAGATTTTTTATCAACCCCCAGAAACAGGGGCAGGGCTTAGGTAGCCAGGCTTTAAGGAAATTTATTAGTTTGGCCTTTGAAAATGAAGACATAGACACTATTTCTCTAAATGTCTACGAGGCAAATCAAACAGCTTACAATCTTTACCAAAAAGAAGGATTTGAAATCGTTCAAATGGTTGAAGTACCTATACGAAAATACATCATGAAAAAGGGGAGATAGCAGATTAACTTTGTAGTAAAAACTCCTTTTTCGCTGTGAAGAAGGCTATACTATTTTAAAGGTAGAAGGAACGGCTCGTATGAAAAAAACAGATATTTTTAAAGACATTGTTTGGATTATGACACATGATTCATCTACAGTAAAAGATCGCAAAGGGTGCAACCCTCAGCCTTTTCTAGAAAAGATTACAGATGATATGACTGAGCAAGAATTTCTCTATCAAGTCAGGACTTATCTTGCTAGTTTTGGGATTATTGGGCATGTTTCTTTTCATGATAAAAAATCAGGTCCGAAAGGTTTTCTTTTGAGGATAAGTGAGCAGGAAATGTTTGTCGAGGAAGCAAACCAAGATACAGGCCTCCGAGTGGGGGATCGAATCCTCGGTATGGACGGGATGAGTTTGGAGCAAGTAGCTTTGCAACACCCAAAGTACTTTATTAGTCTGACTCCAGAAAGACGATACCGAGAATGGGCAGATTTGCTACTGATAGCAGAGCGAGTGACCGTCTTGCGAGATGGGCAGGAGATGTCTATTACAGTTCGTGCTAGCCAGCAAGCTCAAAAAGCTCAGATCTTTTGGAAAGAGTTGGAGTCAGATATCCTCTATCTACGCTTAGATAATTTTATGGATGAAGAAGCGATTAGCCGTTTATACCAAGAGTGCTTGCAGAGGATTACTGAGACAGAAACTCTTATTATAGATGTCCGTTACAACAATGGGGGCACGGATTCTTTGTATTTTCCGCTCTTACATCTTGGCTTGGAGGAAGGGAAAGGCTATGACACTCTTGATTTACAGGATGATGGAATGGAAATTCTCTATACAGAAGGAAATGTCGAACAACGCTTAAAAGACTTTGAAACATGGCTTCAACAAGAAAATATCAGTCCTGATACGGTGAAACTGCTTGAAGATTTTCGTAATAACTTACTCCAAAATCGAGGGAAAGGCTATGTTCGGTATCAGGATGATCAGGACGAGCTTTTTCCAGGTGTTAAGGGTGGTCACTATCCAGAGCAAATTTTTGTTTTGTCGGATATTTATTGTGCATCATCAGGAGATAATTTTGTCAAGATGATGAAGAATTTTAAGAAAGTAACAGTTATCGGCCGTCCAACGCTTGGTATTTTAGACTACTCAAATTGTTGCAAGGTAGATTATGATGATTACTTTTTGATGTTCCCAACTTCTCGCTGGTTGGCTATAGATAAAGGCAAAGGGATGACGGACAAAGGTGTTCTTCCTGATATAGAAATCCCTTGGACTCCTGCACATTTTGAACGAGATGTAGATCTAGATAAATGTCTGAAGTTGATTGAGATGAAGAGGAAACATTAGATTGTTTAAATAAAAGACTTAGTTCTGTATGAAATAGAGCTAAGTCTTTTGCTTTCGATCTGCTTGTAATTGAGTAAAATGATTGTATCACTGAGGGGTAAAAGAACTTTTTTACACACCAAATACATCTTGAGTATCCGTTGATGGAATAAAAGTAGGGAGGACACAAAAAAAGCCCTGAAACCAAGGCTTTTCCTGTTGTTTTTAGATGCCCCCTGCATGAATTTGTAAGAACTTTTCATATTGAAAATAAACAAAAATGTTGAAATATAGCTGATTTTAGGGAAATACTTTTAGGTATTTTCAATGTCAGGATTTAAAAATGGGGCAAAAGTGGGGCAAAAACGAATGACTCGTATTTGGTTTGAAAACCTATAATACCTAATGATTATGCTATTCTAGATATATAGTTTTGTTATAAATAAATGTCAGTGCGAGTTCAAATCGGAGGATAAAATGGAAAAACAAATTAATGAAAAAAAGCCTTGGTTCCCAAAGCTTTTTAATGTTATAAACTCATTAAAATAACTCCCAGTTAGATTTGGAATATTTTTTATTCTGTGTCATATAAAAATAAATAAAATGAATGGCTATAGCTAGAGCTAAAATGGTTGTTATACTCACTACTATTATAGGATTAGAAGCAAAGATTAAAGAGAGAATAAAGGCAGCCAGATAGAGTGTCGCTTGGACACAGTAGTAACTTTTCGAATAGCGAAGATAGTGTTTGTTATAGGGCCCATTTACTAGGACAGCAGCTTGAAAGAGGCCAAATCCGATATAAGAGAAGCTGGTTGCAACGAGAAGATTAGCTTCAGGATTCTGAAGAAAACTCATCGATACAGTCATCATCATAAGTCCAATGAAAATAGGATAGTGACTGTAAATTAGAAATAGTCCCTTTTGATTAGATTTTTCATCAATAGCATGGTCGAATTGACCAAAATAAAACAAGAACAGAGAGATCATAATAATGAGATAAAGAACCGAATAAATCGAGAAATTCTCGATTGTAAAGAAGTTAGCTAGATTCGTAATCATCTCTCCAAACGTAATAATGACAAGAAGGGAGATGCGCTCGATTAAATGGGGGAGATTTACCTGGTAATGCTTATCTTTATTAAGCAAGATACTTGGCATAATAAAGATAAACAGAATACTAGCAAAGAAGATATAGACTCTAACGTAAATAGGAAGAAGAGCTGCTAGATAGACTCCTAAACTTCCTAGACCTGTTATCCATAGAAAACCTTTGATACTTTCCCGTTCAACATCATCGGTTGATTTTCTAAAAAATTCAACCAAATATTGAAAAAATAAGGTAAGGGTTAATGTACCAATAGCCCAACAGAGATAATGAAAATATTGTTGCCAATCAGGTCCAATCATATTGGCTATAAAGAGTAAAAGTCCCATTTTGATAAACATGATTACCATGTTAAATAAAGAGTTCTTTCCATAGCGATTGGTATAATCGGTTTGAATCATCCAGGAATCGATGAGAACCAAAATAGCAATGAAAAAATCAAGGAAAGAATTCCAAGTCAAAATACCGTTATGAAGATGGTCGATTAAAGTAGTTACTTTTGAAATTGCAAAAACAAAAACTAAGTCATAAAAAAGTTCTGAAAATTCTACACGTTTATGTTTAATAAGAGTTGTCATCTTAAGACCTTTCTATTTAGAAGTACAATTTATTATAACAGAAAATGGTAATGAGAGAAAAGGAGATGCTTAAATAACTTTATGTGGCGCGAATGAACTGCGCCACAAAAGTTAGGTTTTTTCTGTCCAACTTTTGGGGTCAGTACAGAAGGGCCGCTTTTTCTATCGTTTTTAGTGCTAAGACTACACAAAAAAGCCTTGAATTTCAAGGTTTTTCCTGTTGTATGTAGATGCCCCCTACAGGGATTTGGAAAGGACTTTCATATTGAGAGCAATTAAAAATATTGAAATATAAGTGATTTTAGGTATTTTCAATGTCATGATTTAAAAATGGGACAAAAGTGGGGCAAAAACCATACAGATTCTAAACTGTATGGTTCTTTTTTTATCTAACCAAGAAAGGTTAAAACTTATTAAAACAAATGCAATCAACTGTTGAAAACTTTTTAGTCCGTGTAATATAAAAACAAGTAAAAAGTTGAACTATAGGGAATATTGTGTCATAATACGTAATAGATGAATAATTAATAGATTGGAAATAATGCTTTCTTACCTTAACAAGTTGAATTGGTTATACATTTTTTCGTCGCAATTGTGTCTATCTCTCGAGTTTAGCTAGTTTTTATAAGCTCTGGTTTCTAATCAATATAACAAATTTTAGAAGTGCATAAGACAAGATGGTGACATTACTACAGTCATTTCTAGTCACCATATGTTGCTGGCACAGGCTGTTTGTAGTGTTGGCTATTTACTAGTCAGTTTAATCGGAGTGTTTAATTTTTATTGTTGAAAGGTTTTTATATGGCGAAAATTCTATCTTTAGGTCTGACAGGTAAGAAATTACTTGCTCAGGGGTTCTTGTTTGTTCTGCTAGGTCTCATCTTGATGGTCACGGGGACTTGGTTGCCAGTAAAGGTTATTCGACTGGTTCTGTTTTTAGCTTGGATAGCAACGGTCTTAGATTTAGTATTACGTATTTTCAAAAAAAGTCAGTCAACGGACACCTTGGGAGTTGCACTGGTTAAATTGTTAGTGCTGGGATATTTGCTTGGCTCCAATCTTGCGACGGATGTGCCGATTTATATTTTGGCTCTTGTGATTGGAGTTTATCAGATTTTTCATGCTAGTATTAACCTTGTCACCTATGTTCTCTACCGCAAAAACAAAATTCGACCTCGTTTTCGTCTCTTACTAGATGGACTCGTACTAGTTTTTCTTGGTGGGACTAGTCTTTTGTCCTCTACAGGAAATTCTGTCTTTCAACTCTTTGTTTTAGGGGCTTATTTTTTCCTTTATGGTCTGTCCAATATCCGTGACGGTTTCTTATTTGAAGGGGAAATTGGGAAAAACCATCTCAAACGTCGTGTAAGAATGAGCTTACCTATTGTCCTAGCCGCTCTCATCCCTGCAAGAACTTTAGCAAAAGTTAACAAATTTATGCTGGAAAATGCTGATGAGGAAGAAGATATCCATCTTGGAATAGTGAAGTCTGGTAAGACAGCAGAGCTAGAAATTTTTGTTCATACAGCTGAGACCTCCCTGTTTTCAGCTATTGGTCATGTGGATATCTTCTATCAGGGCCGTGTTATTTCTTATGGCAACTATGATCCGTCATCTGAGACCTTATTTGGTATGGTAGGAGATGGTGTCTTATATTTCTGTGACCGCGATAAGTACATTGATCTATGTAAACGTGAGAGTCAAAAAACACTTTTTGGTTATGGAATAGATTTGACACCTGAAATGGAAAAAGCAATTCAAAAAAAGTTGACTGAATTGAAACAACTGACGATTCCATGGGAGCCAAGTGCGGATAAAATCACGACAGGTGATGGTAAGGAAGACTACACCTACGCTTATAAAATCAGACATGAGACGGATGGGGAACTTTATAAATTTATCAAATCTAAGTTTAAATCCTACTTTGTCTTATCCACAAATTGTGTGCTCTTGGCAGATACCATAGTCGGTCAGGCTGGAACAGATATCCTCTCACCCAAAGGATTTATCGCACCAGGAACTTACCAAGCTTACCTTGACCGAGAGTTTGAAAAACCAAATAGTATAGTCGTATCTAAACATGTTTATTAAGGAGAATTTATGAACTTAGTTAAAAAATATACTCCGTTAATCCTTTTTATAGGGCTGGTTGCTCTTGTAATTCTGAATGCATCGAGCTTTATATCAGGAGCAATCTCTCTCTTTGATGTAATATCAACCTTGATTTATGGTGCTGTTATTGCTTTTGTGCTTAATGTTCCTATGAAAAAAATTGAACAGTATTTAGTTAAATTGAAGGTAAAGGCAGAGTTGCGTCGTCCGATTGCCATGGTACTTGTTTTCCTAGCTCTTATCTTAATCGTGATTGCTTTTTTGGTTTTGGTGCTGCCAACCCTAGCTCAGACTATTAGTCAGCTGGGAACAGTCCTTTCAACAGTCCTGACTCAACTTAGGAAATTGCTAGACAGCTCGGAATTTGTAACCAAAGACATGTTGTCAACTATCGTATCAGGCATACAGGGACAATCTAGTTCTATTAGCCAAGCTTTGATAACCTTCTTATCCGGTCTGACTAGTAATATCGGCAATATTTTTTCAAGTTTGATGAATGCCTTTTTGATTATAGTCTTTACCTTTTCATTTTTATCCAGTAAGGAACATTTGGCAGCGATGACGAGTCGACTTCTAAAAGTTTTTCTTCCAGAGAAGGTGGTGATAAAGTTGACTTACATTGGACAAGTAGCACTAGAGACTTATGACCAATTTTTGATGAGTCAGCTGATTGAAGCAGTTATCATAGGAGTTATGATAGCGGTTGGTTACAGCCTGTTTGGACTACCTTATGGGGTAATGACAGGTATCTTTGCAGGAGTGCTATCGTTCATTCCTTATGTAGGGCCTATGATTGCTTGTGTTGTGGGAGCGATTTTTATCTTCACAGTGAGTCCTACTCAAGCCTTACTTTCTCTTCTTCTATATCAAATCATACAACTGATTGAGGGAAATCTTATCTATCCCAAAGTTGTGGGTCAATCTATTGGCTTACCAGCCCTTTTCACGCTTGCGGCTGCTAGTATCGGAGGGAATCTTTTCGGACTACTTGGAATGATATTCTTTACCCCCGTATTTGCTGTTATCTATCGACTGGTTAAAGAATTTGTCGTTGCAAAGGAAAATCAGGTAGATTAAGAAAAACTAAATTTAATAAGATATACTGAGAAGAGAGTGAGAGATTCTCTTCTCTTTTATTTTTAAATACTTTTCTACAAAAAGCTATTAGACGTTAAAAAAAGCCTTGGTTTCAAGGCTTATTTCTGTTGATTTAGATGCCCCCTGCAGGGCTCGAACCTGCGCCCCATAGCTTAAGAGTCTACTGCTCTACCAACTGAGCTAAGGAAGCAACAGAAAAAGCTGAGAATGTAACTTCCCAGCTTTTTTAATATGCCCAAAATGGCAGCTAGATTATTTACGAAAGGCATCAAGGATATAGGTGAAACCAACAATTAAAAATGCAAAGGCAACGACATAAACGACAAAGACACTTGTAGCTACTGGATTGAACAAAATCACTAGACCTAGTAAAAATGCAAGCAACGCTATCCACATGATATGGTTGCCAATAATAGGGAAAATCAATCCCAAACGATTGCCTTTAAAGAAAACTATAATGGCTTCTACAATTAACCAAATTCCTAAAATAGTTGGAATGACAACTGGCAGCGTCACAAAGCCATAGGCAACGAGGTAAAGAGCTAAGAGAAGATTAACAATCCCTTGGAAAAGATGAGCTGGTGAGCGAAGCTCTTTTGGTACAGAGAAATAGCCTAAAATAGCTGCTATAGAAGAAACCAGTAAACCAAATGCAATCCACCAGCTGTAAGCAACAAGATTAGCTACTGGGTTTGTAAATAGGAAAAGTCCTAAAAGGACAAAAACAACTCCTGCAAGGAATAGCAGTAAACGATTAGAAAATTTCATTTCAATACCCCCTATATAGTATAGTATAGTTTGATAATAAAAATATTATACACCTTTTTAGAGGAAATGTCAATAAACAAAATGGAAAATTTGGAAGTTTCAGTCTGATTTACAAAAAGAAAAGGAGTTTTCACTCCTTTTCACAGATTGAAGACAAAGTCCTTATAAAAGTGTCTTCTAAAGATTTTAACTTCAATCTGAAGCGAGGTTATCCTCGCTTTTTCTATTTATCAAACAATTCCTTATTTTCAATTAAGAGTTCTAGTGGAGATTTATCCCTTGCTACAATAAAACCAGGTTCATATTGGTTATGAAGTGTTCTTTTCTGAGAAGTTGGATCAATATACAACTCATCTCCATCTTCTGTGTATAGTTGGTTGCCTCTTGTTAAGTAAAGTAAATCCTCTAAGTACTGTCCATCAGTTTCTAGAAAATCTTCGATGTATTTGACAGCTTTTAAAATCTCACTTACTTTATCAGAGTATTCATTAGATTCAAGAACACTCTTTTCTAACTCAATCTCTTTACTAGTTCCAAATAGTTGGGTTGGAGTTGCATTAAAATATTCTGCTATCTTATCCAAATTTGCAAAGGTAGGATAGCTTTTTTGTTTTTCGTAGAGGAGCAAAAGAATTTTTTTACACACAAAATATATCTTGAGCATCTGTTGATGGGACATAAGTAGGGAGGACACAAAAAAAGCCCTGATTCCAAGGGTTTTCCTGTTGTATTTAGATGCCCCCTGCAGGGCTCGAACCTGCGACCCATAGATTAAGAGTCTACTGCTCTACCAACTGAGCTAAGGAGGCAAAGAAAAAGCTGTATTGGTGCCGAAACTTCACGGTTTGTATTGAACCCGCGCAATTAAGCAGGTGGGCAACTCGCTCTAACTGAAGCTGTTTCCGTGTGAGACGGCCTACATGCTGTTAGAAGACTTTTGTTTCCCTAATAATACAAAAATAGTCGGTCAACACTTAAGTGTGAAGTCGTACACCACAGCGTTTCTATGTTTATATGATACCACTTTTTCAAAAAAAATCAAGAGGAAAATTTATTTTTTTGAAAAGGATTTCACAAGTCCCGTAATTTATCAATGGTTTCCTTGCGTTGCGCCAAGGCTCGTTCGTATTTGCCGGTATCTTCTGGAGTAAAATAGTGGTGATTTTGGATTTTTTCTGGCAGATAGTCCTGCTTGACCCAATTTCCAGGATAGTTGTGGGGATAGAGATAGTTTTGGGCGTTCCCAAGTTCCTTGCTTCCACTGTAGTGGCCATCGCGCAGGTGTCGAGGGATAGGCAAATGCCCTGATGTTTTGAGATCAGCAAGGGCCTTGTCCATCGCCACATAGGCTGAGTTGGATTTTGGAGAAAGGGCCAAGTCAATCACGACATTGGCAATGAGAATGCGAGCTTCTGGGAAGCCAATCTTTTGAGCAGCATCTAGAGCAGTTACAGTATGGATCTGAGCTTCAGGATTAGCCAAACCGATATCTTCATAGGCGATAACGGTCAAACGACGAGCGAGACTAGGCAGATCCCCAGCCTCAATCAAGCGGGCCGCGTAGTGGAGGCTGGCATCGACATCCGAGCCACGGATAGACTTTTGCAGGGCTGAGAGGACATCGTAGTGACCGTCCCCATCCTTGTCCATGGTAATATAGCTCTGCTGGAGGCTATTTTCCATGATATCAAGAGTGATATGGCGGATGCCCTTGTCATTCTCAGGGGTAGAGAGAACAGCCAAATCTAGTGAATTAAAGGCAGAACGGAGGTCTCCATTGGTAGATGTTGCGATAAAATCCAGCGCATCCTCATCTAGCTCAACTGGGAAATCAAATCCACGCTCAGGGTCAGATAGAGCTATCTGAATCGCTCCTTTGACATCTTGATTGGACAAGGGTTCTAACTCAAAAATCTGAACACGGCTACGAATGGCTGGAGTGACTGAAAAGAAAGGATTTTCAGTCGTAGCCCCAATCATGATGACCAGACCACTTTCCAAGAGGGGAAGTAGAAAATCTTGTTTGGTTTTATCTAGTCGGTGAATCTCGTCCAGTAGCAGAACCAGTCCTCCAGAAAATTTAGCTTCTTCGGCGATTTCTTGCAGTCGCTTTTTACTATCAACAGTCGCATTGAAGGTCCGAAAGGCATACTTGGTCGTTCCAGCGATGGCAGAGGCGATACTGGTCTTTCCGATACCCGGAGGTCCGTAGAGAATCATGGAGGACAGGCGGTTGGCCTCCACCATGCGGCGGATGATTTTTCCTGATCCGACTAGATGCTTCTGACCGATGACCTGGTCGATGGTTTTTGGGCGCATGCGAAGTGCGAGATTGTCAGGCATAGCAGTCCTTTCTAACATGGATTTTCTGATGTATATGTGGTAAGATGGTAGTATCTATTTTAGCATAATTCCGAGTATTCGGGGCGATTTAAGAGTCGCATAGAAAGAGGACAAAATGGCAACATACGGATTTTTAGATGTTTTAGAGGAAGAATTGGACAAGAACTTTCCTTTTGACTTTGAGATTAGCTGGGACAAGCGCAATCATGCGGTTGAAGTCAGTTTTCTATTAGAGGCACAAAATGCTGCAGGAGTAAAGATGCTGGACGAGGACGGAGAGGTGTCATCAGACGACATTCTCTTTGAGGAAGCAGTTCTTTTCTACAATCCTGCCAAGTCAACAGTCAATGCGGACGATTATCTGACTGTCATTCCTTACTTACCTAAAAAAGGATTCTCTCGTGAATTTTTAGCCTATTTTTCCCTATTCCTCAAAGACACTGCAGAGGTTGGGCTGGATGCGCTCATGGACTTTTTGGAAGACCCAGAAGCAGAAGAATTTGTCATGGAATGGAACCAAGAAGTCTTTGAAGAAGGAAAAGTCGGCTTGGAAGAAGGAGAGTTTTATCCTTATCCGAGATACTAGGAAACTTTAAAAATAAGGAATTCAAAGAGGAGAGAGCATGTTAGAGAAAATCAAACAAATTTTTATGAGAAAGTCAGATAAATCTGAGTTTTCTTCCTCTTCTCTTCCTCGCAATCGCTTTGCGGATCTAGATTTCGAGCGAGTATTGAAGTTTGGAACTCGTCGCCTCGTTAATGAGGAGGGACGCTACGCAGAGGATGGTAAAATCACAGAACTTGAATTTCCTGAAGATTTTGCGGAATTTGAATTTCTAGTTGGTTTTAAGACGGAGGAAGAAGAGCAGTTTCAACAACTATTAGCTCGTTTAAATAGTATTGACAATGCCATTCAGTCTTGTTTGGAAAGTGAGATGCAACAACCCATCCCTCAGTTTGCCAAGGATTTGGGCTATACTCAGAAGAGGTGGGAAAGGACATTTTACTTCCATCCTTGGGTATTAAGTTTTGAGGAAAATCCGCCTAATCTTCGCTATGTTGCAGATTATGTAAATGATGAGTTTACCGTTTATTTTGCTAAAAAACATGGTAGATGGCAGGCATACTGGGATGCAGATTGCCAAAAGGTGATTGAAGAAAGCTAGCTAGGGGTTTTCTATAGAGTAGTAGTTATGATAAGAAAAGGTCATCATCATGGAATTATTGGATAAACACTTGGATTTTACGGGTTGTAAAATTGCCCTCTTTTGTGGAGATAAGCTACTGACCATCTTGCGTGATGACAAGGACAATATCCCTTGGCCCAATATGTGGGAATTGCCAGGTGGTGGTCGCGAAGGGGACGAAAGTCCTTTCGAGTGCGCAGCGCGTGAAGTTTATGAAGAACTAGGAATTCATCTGACTGAGGATTGCCTGCTCTGGAGCAAGGTCTACCCCAGCATGCTCTATGAAGGTCGGCAGTCTGTCTTTATGGTCGGTCAGCTAAGTCAAGAACAATTCGACAATATCAACTTTGGAGATGAAGGACAGGCTTATAAGCTGATGAGCATTGAGGAATTTTTGAATTCTAAACAAGCTGTGCCTCAGCTACAGGCGAGATTGAGGGATTATTTAAAAGAAAGTGAATAGAAAGGATGGTTCGGTTACATTTCTAAACTGAACCCGCCCTAAACACTGTGCCAAAAAGATAAACTTCTCTTAGACACAAGCGTCTTCAGAGAGTTTCCTATTTTGGCTTTGTGTTTTACGGGCTTGGTATCTTAATTATGGAAACATGGCAAGAGTTAAAAGTTACAGTGAAGCGTGAGGGAGAGGAGCTGGTCTCCAATCTCTTGATTGAGCTGGGGGCGCAAGGTGTTGCGATCGAGGACAGTATGGACTATGTGGGAAATGTGGATCGCTTCGGTGAGATTTTCCCTGAGGTCGAGCAACAAGAAGAAATTGTGGTGACCGCCTACTATCCTGATACGGTTGATGTGGTAACGGTTGAAATGGACTTGAAGGCTCGTCTAGCAGAATTGACCGATTTTATGGATCTAGGAGAGGTCAAGATGGGCACGACTGCCTTGGCTGAGGAAGACTGGGCAGACAACTGGAAGAAATATTATGAACCAGCTCGTATCACCCATGATTTGACCATCGTGCCATCCTGGACGGACTATGAGGCGACTGCGGGAGAAAAGATTATCAAACTGGATCCTGGTATGGCCTTTGGGACTGGAACGCATCCAACGACCAAGATGAGCCTCTTTGCTTTGGAGCAGGTTCTTCGTGGTGGCGAAACGGTGCTAGATGTGGGGACTGGTTCAGGTGTCCTTTCTATCGCTAGCTCGCTGCTTGGTGCCAAGGAAATTTTCGCCTATGACCTAGATGATGTGGCAGTTCGTGTGGCTCAGGAAAATATTGAGCTCAACCCTGGCATGGAAAACATCCATGTTGCTGCTGGAGATTTGCTCAAGGGTGTGGAGATTGAAGCAGATGTCATTGTGGCTAATATCTTGGCGGATATTCTCATTCATCTGACAGACGATGCTTATCGTTTGGTCAAGGACGAAGGCTACCTGATTATGAGTGGGATTATCAAGGACAAGTGGGACATGGTGCGAGAGTCAGCTGAGTCAGCTGGATTTTTCCTTGAAACTCACATGATTCAAGGGGAATGGAATGCCTGTGTCTTTAAGAAAACCAAGGATATTTCAGGTGTGATTGGAGGCTAGCATGCAGCAGTATTTTGTCAAGGGCAGTGCAGTCTCTCCTGTCACTATTGAGGACAAGGAAACCAGCAAGCATATGTTTCAGGTCATGCGCTTGAAAGAAGATGATGAGGTGACCTTGGTCTTTGATGATGGTATCAAGCGCTTGGCGCGCGTGCTAGATGTGGAAAAACGTCAGTTTGAGTTGATTCAAGAATTAGCTGACAATGTGGAACTGCCAATCCAAGTGACCATCGCATCAGGATTTCCCAAGGGAGATAAGCTGGAGTTCATCACTCAGAAAGTAACAGAACTTGGTGCTAGCCAAATCTGGGCCTTCCCTGCCGATTGGTCAGTTGCCAAATGGGACGGCAAGAAATTGGGCAAAAAAGTCGAAAAACTGGAAAAAATCGCCCTTGGAGCAGCAGAGCAAAGCAAGCGTAATCTCGTTCCAAGTATCCAGCTTTTCGAGAAAAAAGCAGATTTTCTAGCCCAACTGGCCCAGTTTGACTCTATCGTAGTGGCCTATGAAGAGTTAGCTAAAGAAGGAGAAACCGCTGCTCTCTTACAAGCAGTCACTGGTCTTGAAAAAGGAGCCAAATTGCTCTTTATCTTTGGCCCAGAAGGCGGTCTCTCACCAGCAGAAATTGAAAGTTTTGAAGCTAAAGGAGCCGTCTTGGCAGGGCTTGGCCCTCGCATCTTGCGAGCAGAAACAGCGCCGCTTTACGCTCTATCAGCCCTTAGCGTATTATTAGAATTAGAGAAATAAGAGGAAGAAAATGGAACAAAAACACCGTTCAGAATTTCCAGAAAAGGAACTTTGGGATTTAACTGCCCTATACCAAGACCGTGAGGATTTCTTGCGTGCAATCGAGAAAACGCGCGAAGACATCAACCAATTTAGCCGTGATTACAAGGGTAATCTTCACACTTTTGAGGATTTCGAGAAGGCCTTTGCGGAATTGGAACAAATCTATATCCAGATGAGTCATATCGGCAATTATGCCTTTATGCCTCAGACGACAGACTATAGCAATGAAGATTTTGCTAATATCGCCCAAGCTGGGATGGAATTTGAAACAGACGCCAGCGTAGCCTTGACCTTCTTTGACGACGCCTTGGTGGTTGCAGATGAGGAGGTCTTAGACCGTTTGGGTGAATTGCCTCACTTGACGGCAGCCATTCGTCAAGCCAAAATCAAAAAAGCCCACTATCTAGGGGCTGATGTGGAAAAGGCCTTGACCAATCTGGGTGAAGTTTTCTACAGTCCACAGGACATTTACACTAAGATGCGAGCTGGGGACTTTGAAATGGCTGACTTTGAAGCCCATGGCAAGACCTACAAAAATAGCTTTGTGACCTATGAGAACTTCTATCAAAACCACGAGGATGCTGAGGTTCGTGAGAAATCCTTCCGTTCCTTCTCAGAAGGACTCCGTAAGCACCAGAATACAGCTGCGGCAACCTATCTAGCTCAGGTTAAGTCTGAAAAACTATTGGCAGATATGAAGGGTTACGACTCAGTCTTTGACTATCTTCTGGCTGAGCAAGAAGTGGATCGTGCCATGTTTGACCGCCAGATTGACCTCATCATGAAGGACTTTGCACCAGTAGCTCAGAGATACCTCAAGCATGTTGCCAAGGTTAATGGTCTTGAAAAGATGACTTTTGCTGACTGGAAATTGGACTTGGATAGCGCTCTTAATCCTGAAGTGACTATTGACGACGCCTATGATTTGGTCATGAAGTCAGTAGAACCTTTGGGACAAGAATATTGTCAGGAAGTTGCGCGCTATCAAGAAGAACGTTGGGTGGACTTCGCTGCCAATAGTGGCAAGGATTCTGGTGGTTATGCGGCGGATCCATATCGCGTGCACCCTTATGTCCTTATGAGTTGGACAGGCCGTTTGAGCGATGTCTATACCTTGATTCATGAGATCGGGCATTCTGGTCAATTTATCTTTTCTGACAATCATCAGAGTTACTTTAATGCCCACATGTCTACTTATTACGTCGAAGCGCCGTCAACCTTCAATGAATTGCTTTTAAGTGATTATTTGGAACATCAGTCTGACGATCCTCGTCAAAAACGCTTTGCTCTTGCCCACCGCTTGACAGATACCTACTTCCATAACTTTATTACCCACCTCTTGGAAGCAGCCTTCCAGCGCAAGGTATATACACTGATTGAAGAAGGGGAGACCTTTGGAGCAAGCAAGCTCAACAGCATTATGAAGGAAGTTTTGACAGATTTCTGGGGAGATGCTATTGAAATTGACGACGATGCGGCACTCACTTGGATGCGCCAAGCCCACTATTACATGGGCTTGTATAGCTACACTTACTCAGCTGGACTTGTGATCTCGACTGCGGGTTACCTTCATCTGAAACATTCAGAAACTGGAGCTGAAGACTGGATCAATCTTCTTAAGTCAGGTGGTAGCAAGACACCACTTGAGTCAGCCATGATTATCGGAGCCGATATCTCAACAGATAAACCACTACGTGATACCATCCAGTTCTTGTCTGACACAGTTGATCAGATTATCGCCTACAGTGCTGAGTTGGGGGAGTAAATTAAAAGAGTCTGGGACAAAAGTCTAACCTTAAATAAAAAAAGCGAACAAAATGAGTTATCTGATACTCAGAATTCTGTCTTGTTCGCTTTTTTTCTAATCTATCGATTTTAAAAATTTATAATAAAGAATTCCTAAAATCAAAATTTTTTGTCCCGGCCTCTTAAATTATCCCCAAAAGCTATCTTCTTCAGCTTGATCTGAAGAGAAGAGCCAAACTTCTTTGATTTTTCCGTCTTCAATACGGAAGAGGTCAATCCCGTTCATATTGAGTTCAGTACCATCAGCACGTGTTCCGAGAAAAGTAACATTAGCTGCGATTAAATCCTTATTGTCAGAAACCCAATTTGTTATCACCTTAAAGGTTCCATTAGTTTTCTCAGCAAATGTAGCTAGGTGAGATCCTAGCTTGTCCTTACCAATAACTGTGCCAGATATATTATGATTACCAGGTTGATGCCAGACAATATCATCTGCCATCGTTTCAAAGACACCAGGAAAGTCACCAGCAATTAAAGCTTGGTTATAAGCGTTGAAAATTTCTAAGTTTGTTGACATATCTATTCTCCATTTCTTTTTTATGGTATAATTGTAACAGTTAAAATCAAAAAAATAAGTAGACACTTTTTTGATAGCTAGTATCAAAAGTAGTACTATTGTTGCTACTAAAAGATAAATTTTTTAAAAAAAATAGAAAGAAGATGTTTTATGCCAAATAAAGTGAGTGAGTATGGTATTTGCCCATTTGCGACAACGCAAAGGGTTTTAACAGGGAAATGGGCACTGGTAATCATTTATCAGTTGAGTACGGGTACCAAACGATTTAAAGAATTGCAGAGATTATTGCCTGGGATTACTCAAACTATTTTGACCCGTCATCTCCGTCAATTAGAAAAGGATAAGATTGTTCAACGAAAGGTCTATGCCGAAGTTCCCCCACGAGTTGAGTACAGCTTAACCGAAATGGGGCAGGAATTCAGAGTTGTTTTAGATGCTGTCGAGAAATGGGGTCTAGATTATATCAAGTTGCTAAATGCTAATGAGATAGGCAACTGATAAGTCCTATAGAGGGAATGTATTTTTAATCGCATCCCTCAATTAAAAGACAGTAAGGCAAACCAGTAAATTTCCAGTCAATTTTCTTGAAACCCTTTCCTTCTTTTGATAGACTAATACATAGTTTAAAAAAAGGAGACTTATCATGAAAAAATTTATTGCTGAATTAATCGGTACATTTATGCTTGTGTTCATCGGAACAGGAGCTGTTGTTTTTGGGAATGGTGTTGAAGGTCTTGGCCACCTTGGGATTGCTCTTGCTTTTGGTTTGGCCATCGTAGTTGCAGCTTTCTCAATCGGAACTGTTTCAGGGGCTCACTTGAATCCAGCGGTTTCGATCGCTATGTTTGTAAACAAACGTTTGTCATCTTCAGAGCTTGTAAACTACATCCTTGGACAAGTAGTTGGAGCTTTCCTTGCGTCAGCTGCAGTATTCTTCCTCTTGTCTAACTCGGGCATGTCAACTGCTAGTCTTGGTGAAAATGCCTTAGCAAACGGTGTCACTGTCTTTGGTGGATTCTTGTTTGAAGTCATCGCAACTTTCTTGTTTGTCCTAGTTATCATGACTGTAACATCAGCAAGCAAAGGTAATGGTGCAATCGCTGGTTTGGTGATTGGTTTGTCATTGACAGCTTTGATCCTTGTGGGCTTGAACATCACTGGCCTTTCAGTAAACCCAGCCCGTAGCTTGGCACCAGCTGTCTTGGTAGGTGGTGCAGCCCTTCAACAAGTATGGATTTTCATCCTTGCCCCAATCGTTGGTGGTATTCTTGCAGCTCTTGTTGCGAAAAACTTTCTTGGAACAGAAGAATAATTGAAACTCAAAAAGCCTTGCTCCTCATCTTGAGGAGCAAGGCTTTTTCGTATGATACTCTTCGAAAATCTCTTCAAACCACGTCAGCTTCACCTTTGATTATATATGTGACTGACTTCGTCAGTTCTATCTGCAACCTCAAAACAGTGTTTTGAGCTGACTTCGTCAGTTCTATCTACAACCTCAAAGCAGTTCTTTGAGCTGACTTCGTCAGTCTTATCTATAACCTCAAAGTAGTGCTTTGAGCAACCTGCGGCTAGCTTCCTAGTTTGTTCTTTGATTTTCATTGAGTATGAGTTTAGCGGTTGTCAATTTTCTCTGGATAAAGGTCGTGCTGGAAGAGGCGTTGTTCTGCCAAGCCTTCATACTTAGTTCCAGGTTTACCGTAGTTGTAGTAGGGGTCGATTGAAATGCCACCGCGCGGAGTGAATTTTCCCCAGACTTCTAAATAGCGAGGGTCTAGCAAGTTGACCAAGTCTTTCCCGATGGTGTTGATACAGTTTTCGTGGAAATCTCCATGATTTCGGTAGCTAAAGAGGTAGAGTTTGAGGGATTTTGACTCAACACAGAGCTTGTCAGGGATGTAGGAAATATAAATAGTCGCAAAGTCTGGCTGAGCAGTGATTGGGCAAAGTGAGGTAAATTCAGGACAGTTAAATTTGATAAAATAGTCATTTTCCACATGACGATTGTCAAAGGATTCGAGGACTTCTGGTTGGTACTCGAAAATGTAGTTGGTTTCTTTGTTGCCCAGTAGGCTTAGGTTTTTCATTTCTTCTTGTTGTGACATGATTTTTTCTTTCTAATCTTAAACACCACGTTGGTTGTCGTAGAGGAGGGTATGGAGTTGAGGAAGGACGCGGACATTGCCCCAGCTATCGTCAGCAGCGACACGTTCCCAGAGTTCTTTGAGGCGGTCTAGTTGGTCTTGAACGATATTGCCTCTAGCCTTGGGCTCAGGGTTTCCTGCTGATAAGAAGAGAACATCTGGTTGGTAGCGTTCTTGAATGTCTTTGGCAAAGGCCAAATCGGCGTCATCAAAGACAGGGATTTTAAAGGTGACTTTGTCTGGATCCAGTTGGGAAACGATGAAATCCAAGGTCTCAAAGTTGACTTCCATCTTGGATGAAGGAGGTTTTGGACTCAGAGTAATCTGGTCGATGTCTTTCAACCAATTTTGCCAGCGGGAGCCTTGGGTCTCAACAGCTAGAGTGACTCCACGTTCCTTGAGTTTAGTGACCAATTCGGCCATGTTGGCTGCTAGGATAGCAGGATTTCCCCCAGATAGAGTTACATAGTCGTAGGTCCCCAATTTATCCAAGGCAGCAATGACTTCGTCAGCCGTCATGCGAGTTGGTTTTTCAGAACCATCCCAAGTAAAGGCGGAGTCGCACCAGTCGCAGTGGTAGTCGCAACCTGCAGTGCGGACAAACATAGTTTTCTGCCCGATAGCACGGCCTTCACCTTGAAAGGTTGGGCCGAAAATTTCCAGAACAGGTAGTTTGAGGACACGTTCCCTAGTCATCTAACCACTCCCGTCTAAACTCTGCAAAGGCAGTCGGAGTTTCATAGAGGCGAACGTATTCCAAACGGAGACCACGTTCATCTGGCAACTCTTGACTCATGGTTTGGAAAATCCAGTAAACTATATTTTCAGCAGTCGTATTCATATAGGGCAGGGTCTCATTGAGATAACGATGGTCCAAGTGGGGCTCTAAGTAGTTCTTGTAGATAGCTTTGATATCTCCGAAATCGTAGGTCATGCCACGTTCATCTAAAAATCCACTGACAGCAATCTGCAGATGATAGGTGTGACCATGAAGGGATTTGCATTTTCCCTCATAGTGAAAGAGGTGATGGGCAGCGTCGAAGGTAAATTCTTTTGATACCAAGGTTCTGTGAGGATTGTAGACAAGAGACTCCCCAGTTTCCTGTTTGATTTCTTTAGGTGCGAAAAACATTAGCCCTCTCCTTTCTGTGAAAGATAAACATCTAAACCATGCTGACGTAGGTGGCAGGCTGGGCAATTTCCGCAGCCACTTCCGATAATCCCATTGTAGCAGGTCAAGGTCTTTTCACGAACGTATTCAAAGGCACCTAGTTGGTCGGCTAATTCCCAAGTTTCAGCCTTGTCTAGCCACATGAGAGGTGTTTGGATAACAAAGTCGTAATCCATGGCAAGGTTGAGCGTAACATTAAGGGATTTGACAAAGACATCCCGGCAGTCAGGGTAGCCTGAAAAATCTGTCTCGCAGACACCTGTCACGATGTCTTTAATGCCTCGTTGCTTGGCAAGAACTGCCGCAAAGGAAAGAAAGAGGTGGTTGCGACCGTCAACAAAGGTATTGGGAACCTCTCCCTCTTTTTGCTCGATTTCCATATCAGAGGTCAGCGCATTTTCAGTGATTTGTCCCAGCAGAGACATATCTAAGATGTGATGACGAATGCCTTGTTCCTTAGCGATTTCTCTAGCAACTTGAATTTCGAGATGATGACGTTGGCCATAGGCAAAGGTGACAGCTTCGACTGTTTCATAGTGTTCTTTAGCCCAAAAGAGGCAAGTTGTGGAATCTTGACCGCCACTAAAGACGACCAAGGCTGATTGACGTTTCATAGTACTCCTTCCAAAATGGGAAATGTTCAGAGCACGCAAAAAGCTCCCTTTAGGGGAGCTAAAAAATACCAAGTAGAGGTTTTTTTTAGCGATGGCATGTCCCAAACATCGTAATATTCTACCTACAGTCTAGCATATTTTTTGAAAAATGGCAAAGGGCAAGAAAAAAAGAGACCAAATAAAGTACTTGGTCTCTCGTGTGATTAGCTCAATTCAGCAACGATGGCCTTGATTTGTTCTGCAGTGTGAACACCAGCAACTTGTTTCACCACTTGGCCGTCTTTTTTGAAGAGAAGAGTTGGAATAGACATGATTCCAAAGGCACGAGCTGTGTTTGGATTTTCATCAACGTCCATTTTAACGATTTTCAAAACATCTTCTGAAAGTTCTTCAGACAATTTATCCAAGATTGGACCTTGCATACGACATGGACCACACCAAGTTGCCCAGAAGTCTACCAAGACTAATCCGTCTTTTGTTTCTTGTTCAAATGTTGCATCTGTAATTGCTTTTGCCATTGTATTTCTCCTTTTTTAGTTATATTGGCTTAAATCTTGTTTCATGAGATAGAAGAAGACATCTCCATAAGTCCCATGGTAGTCCAAATCATGACCATTATAGGTTAATTTTTGAACGGGGTAATAATCTGCGACACCGATAAGGCAAGCTTGTTGAGAACGTTCAAAGTCTTCGTAAGACTCGAAAGTCATGGTTCTCTCTTGTTTGCTGGTGTCTAGATAGGTAATTTCGATCATATTAAACTCCTTTGTTCGATCTTGACTTTATTGTACTCCTTGAAAAGAGGAATGTCAAGAAAAATGATTGCGCACGCAACTTTTTAAAAAAACTGATTAAGAAATAAAGTCAAGACTGGTTTCTAATCTTTCTTCGACGGCCTTTTGCAGGTAAGCTAGGGTCGTTTGTCCCTCGTCAGTCAGGCAGATAAAACTAGCCCGTCTATCCTGATCGCAACATCTGCGACTAAGCAAACCGCAGTTTTTCTCTTCCAGACGAGCCACCATTCGAGAAACAGGGCTCGGACTGAGATGGAGTTTATCGGGTAAATCAATCTGTCGTAAGGATTTTTCATCAGCTAGATCCAGATAGTAGAGCAGGTAAAACTCTTTCAAGTTTAGCTTTTGTTCACTCTGTTGGGCAATGGTTTCTTCTAACAAGGCTTCCATTTCCTTTTGACGGCGGTTGTAGTCAAACCACTTTTCCAAATAGGTCATTGCGTTCTCCTTTCTTTTCAAAGTAAAAATCACAAAGTCATTACTGACTTTCTCTCTAACACAAGATGATTGCGCATGCAATTATTATACTACTTTTAACTAATCCTTGCAAGAAAGAAGAATTTCAATATTTCCTTGAAATTTTCTGAAAAAAGAGTAAACTGGTATGCAAGAAGTTTATTTCATGGAGTTTAGGATGAAATTATATGTTCAATTAATGATTCTCTTTGTGATTTCTCTAATCGGTGAGGGAATCTCCAGTTTCTTTCATCTGCCCATCCCAGGCAGTATTATCGGTTTGATTATTCTCTTTCTAGCCCTACAATTCAAGTGGTTGAGAACCAGGCATGTCAACATGGTTGGGAATTTCTTGCTGGCCAATATGACCATTCTCTTTTTGCCACCAGCAGTTGGTATCATGGAAAAGTTTGATGTGATTGCCCCCTATCTCTTGCCCATCGTTTTGATTGTCTTTTTTGCGGCTGTCATCAACATTATCCTCATAGCCCTAGTGGTTCAGTTTATCAAGAGACGTTTTGAGGGAGATTATGAGAAGGGAGAACGAAATGAGTGAATTTGTATCGAATCCTCTGTTTGGGATTGCATTATCTATCCTAGCTTATCTAGTGGGAATGCTGATTTACAGACGTTTTCCCCATCCTTTGACAACACCTTTGCTTTTGTCGGCAATTTTTATTATCATCCTTCTTAAGGCGACAGGTATTTCTTACCAAGATTACTACCAAGGTGGGGTTTATCTGAATAATTTGATTGTCCCATCGACAGTGGCTCTAGGGATTCCGCTTTATAAGAGTTTTCACTTGATGAAGCACCATGCTCGGAGTATTCTCTTTGGTAGTCTGCTAGCAGTAGTGGTCAATACTAGCTTCACTGCCATAGTAGCGAAAATATTTGGTATGGACTTTTTCCTAGCCATTTCTCTCTTTCCCAAGTCAGTAACAACCGCTATGGCAGTGGGGATTACAGAAAAATTGCAGGGTTTAACGACTGTGACCTTGGTCGTCGTAGTAGCGACTGGGATCTTAACCAGTGTGATCGGACCAACCCTTTTGAAGTGGTTGAAAATTGACGATCCAGTGGCAGTTGGTCTTTCCCTCGGTGGAACAGGTCATGCAGTCGGAACAGGAACAGCCTTTCGATACGGCTCGGTAGCAGGAGCCATGGGTGGCTTGGCCATCGGTGTCACCGGTATTCTCTACGTCTTTGTCAGTCCAATAGTAGCCAGTTTGATATTGAGTTAAAAAGCAAGGAATTTAAGTTCCTTGCTTTTTGTATTGTCATGTAGCTTTTATATCATTTAGCCTGTGAATCTATAACTAATAGTTAATAGAATAAGATTTATACTCTAGATTATTACCAAGCTCCACTATCATCTACATAATAGCCATCAGGTGTATAGGTATTACGAAGCATATTACCAGATGATGCGAGATAGTACCACTTACCATTATCTTTGACCCAACCTGTCGCCATAGAACCTGAGTCTTTTAGGTAATACCAAGTTCCACTATCTTTAATCCAACCTGTTGCCATAGAACCTGAGTCTTTTAGGTAATACCAAGTTCCACTATCTTTAATCCAACCTGTTGCCATAGAACCTGAATCATTTAGGTAGTACCAAGAGCCACCATCTTTAATCCAGCCTGTCGCCATAGAACCTGAATCTTTTAGGTAATACCAAGAGCCATTATCATATAGCCAATCAGCTGAAATCATAGCTCCTGATGATTTAAAGGCATACCAGCTACCACCTCGGTATAGCCATGTTTGATTAAACATAACCCCTTCATCATCCATAAAGTACCATGTTCCCTGATTATTGATCCAAGCATCTTTAACTAGTTGACCTTGTTTTTGATAGTACCAATTTTGGTTTGATTGTAGCCAGCTAGCAGTTTCAAAGATTGGAGAAAGTTTTACATATAATCCACTGCTATTATATTGCCGAGCAATTCTTCCTGGTTTAATTAAATTAAGAGTTCCTTCTTCACGCCAAGCAACAACAGATTTTCCTGATATTACGGTTGGAAGCGTTGTAACATAAGACTCATTTACAGAATCCCATGAACTTTCTAAGATTTGGTCACCATCTAAAACAAAGTAGCCACTCTTAGCAGTATCTGAATCAACATCGTCAACTACCTTAGTAGACCAAGTTTTTACTTCAGTACCACTCTTAGCCTCTACTACAATATCCCCACGATATCCATAAGGGATATAAAAGTGTAAAAAACGTCCCTTATCTTCAGTTTTAGATACCGTTCTTTCCTCCGCTAAAAAGCTAGTATTTTGCTTTTCTCCATTTAAACTAACTGTCCATTCGATTTTGCTAGTACTAGGTAAATCTAACACTTTAATATTTACTTCATATCCATTATTAATCTTACTGACTTTCCCATTCTCGTATCGAATGCCGCCTTTAAAAGCCCAGTCTTCTTTAAGTTCAAATGCCTTTCCTGCTTGAGGTAGAGTCAATAAAACGAAACCTGCCAATGACAAACTAAGTAGTGTAATTTTTTTTGATACTTTCATTTTATGAACTCCTTATTTTTTGAATAAAACAAATTGACTGTTGTCTGGATAAACTTCAATATGCTGGTTAGAATTTTGTTTCAAAACTTGTTCACGAGAGTATGTATACAGTTCATTTAACGTGATTCTATGATTATAATTTTGGTCTGCTATTAAAGATACTTGTGAATTCTGTAGAGGATTCCATCCTGAACCTAAAGACCAATATTTAGTCGCTAAACTTAATGATCCACCACTAGAGTATTCTGCACCTCTTGATGAGCATAGTACTAAAAATTTAGAGTCAATCATCTCACCTGATTTTTCGTTACCATTCATATTAGAAAATCCTGATACAAACTCGTTCAAATCAAAATATTCTGTAGAGGCTTCTTCATTGGATGCCTCCGTATTATCTTTAGAGATAATTGTTCCAGCATGACAACAATCCAGCATAACAACAAACTTACCTTTGTATTGTTTTAAAATGGACGCCAATTCCCAACCAGAAAATGCTGTTTTATCACTCCCAATATAGATTCTTCCATCTCTTCCTCCATGACAAGTAAAGTAAAGATAGTTCACATCACTTTCGGTAGAAGATTCAAATAGTTCTTGCATTTTTGCAATAATCTCAGACTTAGTTCTATCTGGGAAACGAACAACTTCACTGAAATTTTGGTTGCTAAATACCTTTTCCATCGCATTAACATCTGCGATAGGTACTGCTGGAGTAGATGTTTCACCAAGAACTAAAGCCCGACGATTGATATTTCGGCTTTCGCCACTATTAGCAAAGAAATAGGTATCATCTCCGATATTGTGCCAACCCGTCTGCATAGCTCCGCTAGTATCTAAATAATATTGTTCACCTTCGATAGTCTGTAGCCCTGTTTGCATGACACCACTAGTATCTAAATAATACCAACTACCCGAATCCCAACACCATCCAGTTTTCATGGCTCCACTATCATCTAGAAAAAACCATTTTCCATATTCTTTAATCCAACCTGTCTTCATCCAACCTTCACTATCAAAATAGTACCAGGTGTCATTTATTTTTTCCCATCCATTTGTAGTATAAGAACCATCATAATGCTCATACCACCAACGGCTATCAGATTTTATCCAACTTCCACTTGACTTACTATAAGTCGTTTGAGTGGAGGATTCTTGAGCAGAAACTGGATTATTGGTTGGCAGGGATGCTCCCAAGCTAAGTAAAGCAACTGCTGATAATGAAATTTTCTTCAAAACTTTCATAATAATATTTTCCTTTTTTTTTTATTTTGATATAATCATATCAGAATAAAAAAAGCTCGTTTTATTTATTGCAGAAATGGAAGAGAATTGATATGGAAAATTTTGGAGCCGTTTTAAAAGATATCCGTATTTCAAAAAATTTTCGTCTGAAAGATTTAGCGTGTAATGAAATTAGTGAATCAACAATTTCTCGGTTCGAGAATGGAGTTACGAAGTTATCTATTAATCATTTTTATATTCTGTTAGATCGCCTTGGAACCTCATTTTCAGAATTTGAAGAGTTAGTTCACTGTTATTACTCCCAAAAGGTATGTTTTTGGGGAGAGTTAGAAAATGCTGTAAATTCTTCAGATATATTTTTACTTCAAGAATTAGTCCAGAAAATAGAGTTAAGACAAAAGCAAGAAAAAAGTTTATGCAATTACCATATAAAATTGATTACTGAGCAACAGATCAACCGTCTTGCAAACCTTCCTTATAATTCATCTAAATGCAATGAATTAATAAAATATCTGCTTTCTGTAGATACTTGGATGGAGTATGAACTAAAAATTTTCTATAATTCGGTGTTTTTTATGAATACAAAAACCATTAGCTTACTATATAGAATAGTAATCAAGAAAACACGACACTTTCTAAAAACGGAAACGGGAGCTCGCAGGGTAATTCCTTTATATTTATTTAACTTGGAATTACTGTTAAAAAATAATTTGTTAGATAGCGCTCAATTTTTTATAGATGATTTAGAAAATTTACTTACGAGACAAGGATATTATTTTGAAAAAAATTATTTGCTTTTTTTAAGAGGTGTTTATCATATTAAAACTAATCGAGTAGAGATAGGTAAGAAAGAATGTTCTAAAGCTATGAGAATATTTAAGGAATATAATGATAGTGACACAATAGAGAAATTAAACGAGATATTTAGATCAGATTTTATATTTTAATTGCTAGATGGATTCATTTTTTTAATCTAGTTAAAAAATGAGATAAAGAAAAGGATAGCCTCTCAGTGATGAGATGTTATCCTTTTTTGACGTTTAAACTATTGCAAATTAACCTTGTTTTTCAAGATATAGTAGGTACCGAGATAGTAGATAGCTGATAAAAAGAGATCGCGCAGAATTTCTGTACCAATCATCATGTTAAAGTCATTTTCAATTCGGAAAAAGAGAGAAACATAACCAATGACGATGGCAATGACGATATAGGCTAGAATCCCCATAGCTGTTCGATACTCATTAAAGAGTTGTCCGATTGAGATGGAGAGGTAAATGGATAAAATCCATGTAATCGAACCGACAAATAGTGATAGGGCATACAGCCAGCCGTAGCTGAGGTAAGGGGAAATGAAGTTATAGAGGACAGTGAAGTCTTTTTCTATTGGTGTTAAGAAGAAGATAATCAATACACTCAAGATAAAGACGATATAGCTTAAGATGGACCAGACAAGACCACCTAAAAGTTTTGCGATGATGATTTGATGCTCAGAGACAGGCAAGGTTAGGGTCAAGTACCCTTGGCGGTCATAAACACTCCCCTTGAATCTTCGGATGATTAAAAAGATTGTTGCAATCCAAAGAGTGACGCTGAGTCCTCCAAAGACTAGTACCAAAAAGAAGATGAAATAAACAGCATTGTTAGAATTGTAACTCTGACTAAGGCTACCAAGAAAAGCTCCAATTAAAACTGAAATTGCAAGCACAGCTCCATAGAGCGCTAAATACCATTTATTGACATTCTTAAATTCATAACGAACTAGATTCCAAAACATAATAATCTCCTTTGCTTAGGCTTTAAATTCCTGGCGGAAGAGCTGGTCAATTGATTCACCTGACTCGTAACGAATATCATCAACATTTCCTTGGCGAACGACTTTTCCGTCTTTGAGGAAGATAATCTCATCCAAGATTGGCTCAATATCTGAAATCAAGTGGGTTGAAATCAGGACCGTAGAAGTTGGGGAATAGTTATTGATGATGGTGTTGAGGATATAATCACGGGCAGCTGGATCCACACCTCCGATTGGTTCGTCAAGAACATAGAGGCGGGCTTCACGGCTCATAACCAGGATTAGTTGGACCTTTTCCTTGTTTCCTTTTGATAATTTCTTTAAGCGACTATTTTCATCAATGCCAAGGTCTGCAAGCAGATGTTGGGCGCGTTCAAGATTGAAATCCTGATAGAAGGTTTTAAAGTAAGTCAGGGCTTCTTTAACCTTCATTTGCTCATTGAGATAAGTTGTGTCTGGTAGATAAGAGACAATCGCCTTGGTAGCAGGACTTGGATCCTGTCCGTTAATGAGGACACGTCCTTTGTCTGGCTGAAGGAGACCGTTAATCAGTTTGATCAAGGTTGTTTTTCCGGATCCATTTGGTCCAAGGAGCCCGACAATTTTTCCAGCTGAGATCTCTAGTGAGATATTGTCAAGTGCCGCAGTTGCTCCATATGATTTTGATACATTTTCAAGTGCTAGTAGTGTCATAGTCTTAAACTCCTTTGATATAGTCGCTTAATACATTTGGCAGTTCTTCTTTTTTGTAGCCAAATTGAAGCATGCAAGAGACGAAGTGTTGCAGTTGCTCTTCGGAAAGTTGTTTGCGGGACTGAACGATGAGGTCCAAATCCTCGGTGACAAAACGACCAGTTGTTCGCTTGCTATAAACGAATCCTTCACGTTCAAGGTCAGACAAGGCGCGCTGGATGGTATTGGGATTGACCCCAGCCTCGCTCGCCAGTTCTCTTACGGTTGGGAGCTGTTGGTTGGGTTCCAGTTCATGGGAAACAATCTGTAGTTTAATTTTTTCCATAATCTGTAAATAAATGGGTTTTGTATTATCAAATGACCAGGACATCATAGTCTCCTTTCTTTTTCTTTATTGTTCTAATTAAATAATACAATAAAACAAAAAACTTGTCAAGTAAAAATAAGAATTGTTTTGGGAATTGCTCAAAAAATGGTATAATGAAAAGAAAACGACAAGGAGGGAAATGCATGCGTTGTCCAAAATGTGGGGCTACCAAGTCTAGTGTTGTTGATAGTCGACAAGCCGAAGAAGGAAATACCATCCGTCGAAGACGTGAGTGCGACGAGTGTCAGCATCGTTTTACAACCTATGAACGAGTAGAAGAAAGAACGCTAGTTGTCGTCAAAAAAGACGGTACGCGAGAACAATTTTCAAGAGATAAAATCTTTAATGGGATTATCCGTTCAGCCCAGAAGCGTCCTGTGTCAAGTGATGAAATCAACATGGTGGTCAATCGCATTGAGCAAAAACTCCGTAGTCGCAGTGAGAATGAGATCCAAAGTGAATATATTGGATCTTTAGTCATGGAAGAATTGGCAGAGCTTGATGAGATTACCTATGTTCGTTTTGCCAGTGTTTATCGTAGCTTTAAGGATGTGAGTGAGTTGGAGAGTCTGCTCCAGCAGATCACCCAGTCCTCAAAAAAGAAAAAGGAAAAGTAAATGAAGCCAAATGACCGTTTTTCTTTTCTAAAGAATAATCGGGTGTCGCAAGATACCTCTTCTCTGGTGCAGTGCTACCTCCCGATTATCGGTCAGGAGGCACTGAGCCTCTATCTATATGCCATTACCTTTTGGGATGGAGGGCAAAAGGAGCATCTCTTTTCCCATATCCTCAACCACTTAAACTTCGGCATGCCGACCTTGCTCCAATCCTTTAAAATTTTATCTGCTTTGAATTTATTAACCCTTTATCAAAAGGGAGAAACCTATGAATTACAGCTTCATTCACCCCTCTCTAGTCAGGAATTTTTAAGTCATTCTGTCTATAGTAGACTGTTGGAGAGAAAGATTGGGGATACTGCGCTTGCTTCCATGAAGCAGGCTCCAAGTGAGGGAGAAGCACTCTCTGTTTCTTTGAGCCAAGTCTTTCCAAACTTGACCGAAGAAGTGACTGCAATCGAGTCTAAAATCAAGATGAAAAATGATTTTGATTTGGAACATTTTCAGCGCTTGATGGCTCGAGATGGTTTGCGTTTTGAAAACGAGCAGGCAGATGTTTTGGAATTGTTTGCCATTGCAGACGAAAAAAAATGGACCTGGTTTGAAACCTATCAATTAGCCAAGGCGACTACAGTGGCTCAGGTTATTTCAGTCAAACGCATGCGTGAAAAGATAGCACAAAAACCAGCGTCTTCTGACTTTAGCCCCAAAGAAATGACCATTATCAGGGAAGCAAAGAATAAAACTCCCCTGGAATTTTTAGCCGAAATCAAGCAAACACGTAAGGGAAACATCACCCAGAGTGAAAGAGAGCTCCTTCACCAGATGGCGTCTTTAGGCTTGTTGGACGAAGTCATCAATATCGTCTTACTTTTAACCTTTAACAAGGTTGATTCGGCCAATGTCAATGAAAAATACGCCATGAAAGTTGCTAACGACTATGCCTATCGCAAGATTCGGACAGCAGAGGAAGCCGTGCTTCGGATTCGAGAACACCAGCAAAAAGGTCAGGAAGATCAAAAATCAAAGACAAGCTCGGCTAAGACAAATGTACCCAAGTGGAGTAATCCAGAATACAAGAATCAAACCAGCGAGGAAACTCGTCTGGAACTAGAACGTAAAAAACAAGAAATGCTAGCCCGATTAGAAGAAGGAGGAGACTAGATGGAAAGTGTTGGTGACGTAATCAAACGTCAGACAAGTCGTTTTCAGTATCAGGACCTAGTCCAGCAGATCATGAAGGACCCCGATGTAGCGGCTTTTATCCAGAAAGAATCCCTCAGCCAAGAGGAGTTAAATCGTAGCATCTCCAAGTTCAACCAATATATCACAGAACGAGATAAGTTTCTTCGTGGGGATGCGGACTATATAGCGCGTGGCTACAAGCCTATCTTGGTCATGAATCACGGTTATGCGGATGTGTCTTATGAAGAAACACCAGAACTAATCGCGGCTGAAAAAGAGGCAGCTATAAAGAATCGTCTCAAGTTGATCAATCTACCAGCAAGTCTCAAGAAAGCGAAGTTGGCTCAGATTGACCTGGATGATCTAGGTCGTTTGCCGATTTTTGAGAGACTCTATGCCTTTGTTAACCTTTACCCAAGCATCCGAAAAGGCCTCTATCTTTATGGAGATTTTGGTGTCGGAAAGAGTTTCATGATGGCGGCCCTAGCTCACGACTTATCTGAAAAACGTGGGGCTTCAACGACTATTCTCCACTATCCAAGTTTTGTCATTGATGTGAAAAATGCCATCGGTGAAGGCTCTGTGAAGACCCTGGTGGATGACATCAAGTTAGCAGAGGTCTTAGTATTGGATGATATTGGCGCAGAGCAGTCGACTCCTTGGGTGCGTGATGAGATTCTCCAAGTTATTCTTCAGTATCGCATGCAGGAAGATTTGCCGACCTTCTTTACTTCCAACTTTAATTTCCAAGATTTGGAAAAACATTTTGCCAAAGGAAAGAATGGAAATGATGAGACTTGGGAAGCTAGACGGGTCATGGAACGAATCCGCTATTTAGCAGAGGAAACGAGACTAGAAGGAGAAAATCGCCGATGACAGAAACCATTAAACTGATGAAAGCTCATACTTCAGTTCGTCGCTTTAAGGAGCAAGAAATTCCTCAAGCAGACTTGGACGAGATTTTGACTGCTGGGCAAATGGCGTCGTCCTGGAAAAATCTTCAATCCTACTCTGTGATTCTTGTGCGCAGTCAAGAGAAGAAAGATGCCTTATATGAGTTGGTTCCGCAGGAAGCCATTCGCCAGTCAGCTGCCTTTTTGCTCTTTGTCGGTGACTTGAACCGAGCTGAAAAGGGAGCGAGTCTTCATACGGATACTTTCCAACCTCAAGGAGTGGAAGGCCTCCTTATCACGTCTGTAGACGCGGCGCTTGCTGGTCAAAACACCTTGCTTGCAGCAGAGAGTCTGGGATATGGTGGTGTGATTATCGGTTTAGTCCGTTACAAGTCGGAAGAAGTGGCAGCGCTCTTTAACCTGCCTGACTATACCTACCCTGTTTTTGGGATTGCCCTTGGCGTGCCAAATCAACAACATGATGTCAAACCAAGACTGCCTTTGAGTCAAGTGGTTTTTGAGGAAGAATACCAAGAACAGCCAGTTGAAGCGATTTTGGACTATGACCAAGTACAAGCGGACTATGCTGGTGCGCGTGCGACGACCTCTTGGAGTCAGCGTTTGGCAGAGCAGTTTGGTCAAGCCGAACCTAGTTCAACTCGGAAAAATCTAGAACAGAAAAAGTTATTGTAGAAAGTGAGAAAACATGGCCTTACCAACTATTGCCATTGTGGGACGTCCCAATGTTGGGAAATCAACCCTATTTAATCGGATCGCTGGTGAGCGGATCTCAATCGTAGAAGATGTCGAGGGTGTAACACGTGACCGTATCTATGCAACGGGTGAGTGGCTCAATCGTTCCTTTAGTATGATTGATACGGGAGGGATTGACGACGTCGATGCTCCCTTCATGGAGCAAATCAAGCACCAGGCAGAAATTGCCATGGAAGAAGCCGATGTCATTGTTTTTGTGGTGTCTGGGAAAGAAGGAATCACCGATGCGGACGAATACGTAGCCCGTAAACTTTATAAGACCCATAAACCAGTTATCCTTGCTGTTAACAAGGTTGACAACCCTGAAATGCGAAATGATATCTTTGATTTCTATGCGCTAGGCTTGGGTGAACCATTGCCAATTTCGTCTGTCCACGGTATTGGAACAGGTGATGTGCTCGATGCCATCGTGGAAAATCTACCAAATGAAGTTGAAGAAGAAAATCCAGACGTAATCAAGTTCAGCTTGATTGGCCGTCCTAACGTTGGGAAATCCAGTTTGATCAACGCCATTTTGGGAGAAGACCGCGTGATTGCTAGTCCAGTAGCTGGGACAACGCGTGATGCCATTGATACCCACTTTACAGATACGGATGGACAAGAGTTTACCATGATTGATACAGCTGGTATGCGTAAGTCTGGTAAAGTCTATGAAAATACGGAGAAATACTCTGTCATGCGTGCCATGCGTGCCATTGACCGTTCTGACGTGGTCTTGATGGTCCTCAATGCCGAGGAAGGTATTCGTGAGTATGATAAGCGTATCGCTGGATTTGCCCACGAAGCCGGTAAAGGGATGATCATCGTGGTCAATAAGTGGGATACCCTTGAGAAAGACAATCACACCATGAAGAACTGGGAAGAAGATATCCGTGAGCAGTTCCAATACCTGCCTTATGCTCCGATTGTCTTTGTATCAGCTCTTACCAAGCAACGTCTCCACAAACTGCCTGAGATGATCAAGCAAATCAGTGAAAGCCAAAACACCCGTATCCCATCGGCTGTCTTGAACGATGTCATTATGGATGCCATTGCTATCAATCCAACACCGACAGACAAAGGAAAACGCCTCAAAATCTTCTATGCGACTCAAGTGGCAACCAAGCCACCAACCTTTGTCATCTTTGTCAATGAAGAAGAACTCATGCACTTCTCTTACCTGCGCTTCTTGGAAAATCAAATCCGCAAGGCCTTTGTCTTTGAAGGGACCCCGATTCACTTGATCGCGAGAAAACGTAAGTAAGCCTAGCTTGTTTTTCTACAAAAACAAACTAAAAGAAGACTTCATAGTCTTCTTTTTTCTATAAAAGGAGTAAAAGTTTTATCAAATTGGAGGAGAATCTGTCATCAAATTTCAATCATTTTCCTAGCTTTTGTAATCTATTTGTAATGAAAATGTACTTTCTTTGTAAAAATCAAAATGCTATAATTCCTTAAATCAATTTTCCTTTACTAGGGAGGTTATTATGAAAAGAAGAAGATTATTTAAACATAGTTTGTTGGTTCGCTTGCTTGGATTGCTGATGGTCTTTCTCTTTTTGTCAGCATTCACAGCACCTGAAAAACCTGAGTACGGGATCTATGACCCGGATCATTATTTAACGGATGAGACTATAAGTCAGATACGAGAATTGAATAATGTCAATAGTAAAAAATCAGAAAAATTCCAAATGGGCGTTTATGTTGTGAAAAGTCTAGATGGAGAAACAATCGAAACAGTAGCCAATAAAACAGCTAGAGCTTGGAAGATTGGCTATTCGGGAGACAATCACGGTGTCTTGATTGTGGTAGCAGTCCAAGATAGAAAATCACGGATTGAAACCAGTAATAATGTGGCCAGTAAAATCACAGACTATCAGACTCACAGGTTCTTGACAACAGCACGTCCTTACTTTCAAAATGGTGACTATAACAAGGGTGTTCTCTCAATAGTCAACAATCTCAACTACATGTTCTATAGTGGATCGAGTACGACTGCTTCAAGTTCTAAAAGTAGTTACGACTATGCGACCAATTCTAGTCGCTTAAGGGAATTTGAAAGGTATGCTGGTGAGAGGAGTTCTTCGAGACGTCATCGAAAAAGCAGTTCGAGTGACGGAGTTATCGGATTTGGAATTCTCATTTACTTCATCGTGATGATTATCGGATTTATATCTGGAGGTCGTGGTGGAGGTTCACATGGCGATGATTCTGGCGGTGGCTGGTGGGGCGGTGACTCATCAGATTCAGGATCCTCTTGGTCTGACTCAGGCTCCGACTCATCTGGTGGCTGGGACGGCGGTGGCTTTGATGGTGGCGGTTCGTCTGATGACTGGTGAGTGATTGTATATTGCTCAAACCAATTTCTCCATACAGTAAGGTGACTCCTTTGCAACAGTTCACTCCTTAATTAAAAATAAAAACAAAGTTTGGGAAATTGATTTAAAATCTGAGTATTTTCTCAGAAAAGTTGATAAAAGAAAGTGTTAAGGTTTTGATATGAAACAAAATAAAGTAATTCTCTCAATAGTGGCGATTTTCTTTGGACTACTAGTTCTGGGAAGTTGTTCCGCAGTGACGACCTATAATGGTCTGGTTGGTGAACAGACTAAAGTGGAGCAGGCACAGGCCGATGTCTCTACAGCCCTCCAACGTCGTTCGGACTTGATTGGTAACTTGGTGGAGTCCGTTAAAGGACAAATGAAACATGAAACCGAAGTCTTTACCAAGATTGCTGATGCTAGAGCTAAAATCGGTAGTAGCTCAGTAACTTCGGAAGAAAACCAAAAGGCTCAGGGAGAATTGAGCTCTGCTCTTTCCCGCTTGATTTCCTTGACGGAGAATTATCCAGAACTCAAGAGCAATCACAATGTTGAGCAACTAATGGTCGAACTTTCAGGAAGTGAAAATCGAATATTTGTAGCACGCAAGGATTATAATAAGGTCGCAGCCGAGTACAATCAAAAGTTGAGAAGTTTCCCAACCGTGCTTTTTGCGAATATGATGAACTTTAAAGAAGCTGAAACCTTCAAAGAAACAGAAGAAGCCAAGACAGTTCCTAAAGTCGATTTTGGAACATCTTCATCAAGTCAATAAAGTGAATCGACTATGAATAAAGGGATTTCTCTAGTATGACTAGTGATTTCAAACTCAAACCTGGAAAGCCTTTTCCAGGTTTTTTTGGTATAATAAATGGGAAGAGACAGTGACTGAAATGGAGGTCTGCTATGGAGAAAACAAAAGCCTTTCTTGAAGCGCACTACAAGAGATATATTCTTACGATTTGCTTTCTCTGGTTCCTCATGTTTTTCCTTCCTTGGGATTGGCAAGTGGGGGGAGTTTCAATTTATTATTTCGTTATGAAAAAACTCTTTGTGGTTTTTGGTGTGTTATCCATCCTATACTCCGTACTGATTAAAAAAATCAGTCTCTTTCTCTTGGGAGTGCTATTATGCATGGCCTTCTGGATTAATCTCTTTTGGTATTTTGGGATATTACCTGCATTCTTGGGAAATTAAACATAAAATAATGATGGACTAGACTAGTTTCTAACCCTTTTTTCTCCTTGTAAAACAAGGATTCTTTCTTGAAAAATAATGGTAAATATGCTAAAATTAAAAGAACATTCTAAAATATTCAGAATCTAAAGTAAGGAAAATAATGGCTAATATTTTAAAAACAATTATCGAAAATGATAAAGGAGAACTTCGTCGTCTAGAAAAGATGGCTGATAAGGTTCTTAACTATGAGAGCCAAATGGCCGCAATGTCGGACGAAGAACTAAAAGCAAAAACTGACGAATTTAAAGAACGCTACAATAAGGGGGAATCACTTGATTCGCTGTTATATGAGGCTTTTGCGGTAGTCCGTGAAGCAGCAAAACGTGTCCTTGGGCTTTTCCCTTATAAAGTTCAGGTCATGGGTGGGATTGTTCTTCACCATGGTGACGTTCCAGAGATGCGTACTGGTGAAGGGAAAACCTTGACGGCGACCATGCCGGTGTACCTCAATGCCCTTGCAGGTAAAGGGGTTCACGTAGTTACTGTCAACGAATACCTGACAGAACGTGACGCGACTGAGATGGGTGAATTGTACTCATGGCTCGGTCTGTCAGTAGGGATTAACTTAGCAGCCAAATCTCCAATGGAGAAAAAAGAAGCGTATCTCTGTGATATTACCTACTCAACCAACTCAGAGATTGGTTTCGACTACCTTCGTGACAATATGGTCGTTCGTGCAGAAAACATGGTACAGCGTCCGCTTAACTATGCCTTGGTCGATGAGGTTGACTCGATCTTGATCGATGAAGCTCGTACTCCTTTGATCGTTTCAGGTGCCAATGCAGTTGAGACTAGCCAACTCTACCATATGGCGGATCATTTTGTGAAGTCTTTGGATAAGGATGACTATATTATTGACATTCAGTCTAAGACGATTGGTTTGTCTGATTCTGGGATTGACAAGGCTGAGAGCTATTTCAAACTGGAAAATCTCTATGATGTCGAAAACGTAGCTCTTACCCACTTTATCGACAATGCCCTCCGTGCCAACTATATCATGATTCTTGATATTGACTATGTGGTTAGCGAAGAACAGGAAATCCTAATCGTCGATCAATTTACAGGTCGTACCATGGAAGGTCGTCGTTACTCTGACGGCTTGCACCAAGCGATTGAAGCCAAAGAAGGTGTGCCAATCCAAGATGAGACGAAGACTTCAGCTTCTATCACCTACCAAAACCTCTTCCGTATGTATAAGAAATTGGCAGGTATGACAGGTACTGGTAAAACAGAAGAAGAAGAATTCCGCGAAATTTACAACATTCGTGTTATCCCAATCCCAACCAACCGTCCAATCCAACGTATCGACCACTCAGACCTTCTCTATGCCAGTCTTGATGCGAAATTTAAGGCTGTAGTTGAAGATGTAAAAGCTCGTCACCAAAAAGGTCAGCCGGTCTTGGTAGGTACAGTTGCAGTTGAAACGAGTGACTTTCTTTCTAAGAAACTGGTAGAGGCAGGTGTTCCTCACGAAGTCTTGAATGCGAAGAACCACTACAGAGAAGCGCAAATCATCATGAACGCTGGTCAGCGTGGCGCAGTTACTATCGCAACCAACATGGCCGGTCGTGGTACCGATATTAAGCTTGGTGAAGGGGTTCGTGAACTTGGTGGACTTTGCGTCATTGGTACAGAGCGCCACGAAAGTCGTCGTATTGATAATCAGCTTCGTGGACGTTCAGGTCGTCAAGGAGACCCAGGTGAGTCACAATTCTACTTGTCTCTTGAAGATGATTTGATGAAACGTTTTGGTTCAGAACGCTTGAAGGGTGTCTTTGAACGCCTCAACATGTCTGACGAAGCTATCGAATCTCGCATGTTGACGCGTCAGGTTGAAGCAGCTCAAAAACGTGTAGAAGGAAACAACTACGACACTCGTAAACAAGTCCTTCAATACGATGATGTTATGCGTGAACAACGTGAAATCATCTATGCACAACGTTATGATGTCATTACTGCAGATCGTGACTTGGCACCAGAAATCCATGCTATGATCCGTCGTACCATTGGCCGAATCGTAGATGCGCATGCTCGTTCGAAAGAAGATGAAAAACTGGAAGCAATCTTGAACTTTGCTAAATATAACTTGCTGCCAGAAGATTCAATCAGCCGTTCAGATTTTGCAGGTCTGTCAGATCAGGCCATCAAAGATGAACTGTATCAACGTGCATTGAAGGTTTATGATAGCCAAGTTGCCAAACTTCGTGATGAAGAAGCAGTGAAAGAGTTCCAGAAGGTCTTGATTCTACGTGTTGTAGACAACAAGTGGACAGACCATATCGATGCTCTTGACCAGTTGCGAAATGCTGTTGGTCTTCGTGGATATGCCCAAAACAACCCTGTTGTAGAATATCAAGCAGAAGGTTTCCGCATGTTTAATGACATGATTGGATCAATTGAATTCGATGTAACTCGCTTGATGATGAAAGCACAAATCCACGAACAGGAACGTCCTCAAACTGAACACAATATCAGTACAACTGCGACTCGTAATATCGCAGCGCAGCAGACTCAGCTTCCAAAAGATGTGGACTTGAGCCAAATTGGACGAAATGATCAATGCCCATGTGGCTCTGGTAAGAAATTCAAGAATTGTCATGGTAAGAGACAATAATATGAGATAAGATACAGGCGGATACTTGGTAAAAATCATTTTTTGCTTGGTGTCCGTTTGCTTTATAAGGAGATGAATCATGGTATTTACAGCTAAAAGTCCTAAAATTAACATTGAAGAAGTTCGCGCCTTGTCTAAATTAGAGGGAGCGGCTCTTGCGAGAAAAAATCAACGTGATCAGGAATTGGAAGCCATCATCCGTGGGGAAGACCAGCGTATTCTCTTGGTGATTGGACCATGTTCATCTGATAATGAAGAGGCGGTTCTCGAGTATGCCAAGCGTCTATCTGCTTTGCAAGAAGAGGTCAAAGATCGTATTTTTATGGTCATGCGTGTCTATACGGCTAAACCTCGTACCAATGGAGACGGCTATAAGGGCTTGATTCATCAACCAAATGCTAAAGAAGCACCTAGCTTGATCAATGGAATCAAGGCTGTTCGTCATTTACATTACCGCGTTATTTCTGAGACTGGCATGACAACAGCGGATGAGATGCTTTATCCTGAAAATCTTCCGCTAGTGGATGATTTGATTTCTTATATGGCTGTTGGAGCTCGTTCTGTAGAGGATCAACAGCACCGTTTTGTAGCGAGCGGAGCAGATTTCTCAACAGGATTTAAAAATCCCACATCTGGAAATCTCAATGTTATGTTTAACGGGATTTATGCAGCGCAAAATAAACAGAGTTTCCTCTTCCTCGGTAAAGAGGTGGAAACAACGGGGAATCCATTGTCCCATGCCATTCTTCGTGGTGCCTTGAATGAATACGGGAAAAATATTCCTAACTACTACTATGACAATTTGATGGATACCATTGCCCAGTATGAAAAGATGGGCTTAGAAAATCCCTTTATCATCATTGATACCAATCATGACAATTCAGGCAAGCAGTACATGGATCAAATCCGTATCGTTCGTCAGACCTTGATTAACCGTGACTGGAATGAGAAAATCAAGAAATACGTTCGTGGTTTTATGATTGAGTCCTATCTAGAAGATGGACGTCAAAATGAACCTGAAGTTTTTGGTAAGTCCATTACAGATCCGTGTCTAGGCTGGGACAACACAGAAGCACTTGTTCGCGAAATTTACCAAACGCTAGGAGAGTAAGATGGCATTTATCGAAAAAGGTCAAGAAATTGATATTGAAGCAATCAAGGCTGAGACCCAGTTGTCACCTGAAGCATTGCGAAAAAAAGAAGTCCGCGATAGAGAGTTGGCAGCCATCATTTCGGGTGAGGATGACCGAATCCTTTTGGTGATGGGGCCTTGCTCTTCGGACAATGAAGAAGCAGTACTCGAATATGCTCGCCGCTTAGCAGACTTGCAGAAAAAAGTTGCGGATAAAATCTTTATCGTGATGCGTGTTTATACAGCTAAACCTCGTACCAATGGAGATGGCTATAAGGGTTTGGTTCATCAGCCCGATACTTCGAAAGCTCCAAGCTTGATTAATGGCTTGCAAGCTGTTCGTCAGTTGCACTACCGTGTGGTTACGGAGACTGGTTTGACGACAGCTGATGAGATGCTCTACCCGTCAAATCTCGTTTTGGTCGATGATCTGGTCAGCTACCATGCTGTAGGGGCTCGTTCAGTGGAAGACCAAGAACACCGTTTTGTAGCTTCTGGAATTGATGCTCCAGTTGGGATGAAAAATCCAACATCTGGGAACCTTGGGGTCATGTTTAATGCCATATATGCAGCTCAAAACAAGCAAACCTTCCTTTACCATGGCCAAGAAGTGGAAACTTCAGGAAATCCCTTGGCCCACGTTATTCTTCGCGGTGCCATGAACGAATATGGTAAAAATGAACCCAACTTCTACTATGAAACCCTCTTAAATGCCATCAATCGCTATGAGACTATGGGACTTGAAAATCCCTTCATTATCATCGATACCAACCATGACAATTCGGGCAAGCAGTATATGGAACAAATTCGCATTGTTCGTCAAGCCTTGCTGAATCGTGACTGGAATGAAAAGATTAAAAAGACGGTTCGAGGCTTTATGATCGAATCATACCTAGCAGATGGCCGCCAAAATCAACCAGAGGTCTTTGGCTGCTCCATAACTGACCCTTGTCTAGGTTGGGAAAATACAGTAGCCTTGGTAGAAGAAATTTATACTACCTTAACAAAATAAGTGAAAAGGATGGAGTTGGGGGAATCTCAACTCCTTTTGTGAGTATGATAGTTGGACACGGAATTGACATCGAAGAATTAGCTTCGATAGAAAGTGCAGTTACACGACGTGAGGGCTTTGCTAAGCGCGTGCTGACACCTAAAGAAATGGAGCGCTTTGCCAGTCTCAAAGGGCGCAGACAGATTGAATACTTGGCCGGTCGCTGGTCAGCTAAGGAGGCTTTTTCCAAGGCTATGGGGACAGGAATTGGCAAACTGACCTTTCAGGATTTGGAAGTTTTGAACAATGAAAGAGGAGCTCCCTATTTTAGTCAGGCGCCATTTTCAGGAAAAATTTGGCTGTCAATCAGCCATACAGATCAGTTTGTGACAGCCAGTGTCATTTTGGAGGAAAATCATGAAAGCTAGTCCACATAGACCAACCAAGGCTCTGATTCGTTTGGGAGCTATTCGACAAAATATACAACAAATGGGAAGTCATATCCCTAATGGTACGCTCAAATTTGCAGTAGTCAAGGCTAATGCTTATGGACATGGGGCGGTAGCTGTTGCCACTGCTATCCAAGATGATGTTGATGGATTTTGCGTTTCCAATATTGATGAAGCTATTGAGTTGCGCCAAGCAGGAATTGACAAGAAAATCCTCATCTTAGGAGTTTCTGAGCTAGAAGCCGTTTCTCTGGCTAAAGAATACGATATCACCTTGACAGTGGCAGGATTGGAGTGGATTCAAGCGCTGTTAGACAAGGAAGCAGATTTAACTGGCTTGACTGTCCACCTCAAGATTGATTCAGGAATGGGACGGATTGGTTTTAGAGAGGCCAGTGAAGCTGATCTGGCTCAAGACTTGCTCAAGCAACATGGTGCTCGCGTTGAAGGAATTTTTACCCACTTTGCGACTGCAGATGAGGAATCAGATACCTACTTTAATCAGCAGTTAGAATGCTTTAAAGCTATTTTGGCAAGTATGAAGGAAGTTCCAGAGCTGGTTCATGCCAGCAACTCGGCAACGACCCTCTGGCATGCAGAGACTATTTTCAATGCAGTTCGTATGGGAGATTCCATGTATGGTCTCAATCCAAGTGGAGAGGTTCTGACCTTGCCTTATGACTTGACTCCAGCCTTGACCTTGGAGTCTGCCCTGGTCCATGTCAAGACTGTTCCTGCTGGAGCTTGTATGGGCTATGGAGCGACCTATCAGGCAGATAGCGAGCAAGTCATCGCGACGGTGCCAATCGGTTATGCAGATGGTTGGACACGAGATATGCAGAATTTCTCCGTCTTGGTAGATGGCCAAGCTTGCCCAATTGTCGGACGGGTTTCTATGGATCAAATCACCATTCGTCTGCCTAAGCTTTATCCTTTGGGAACCAAAGTCACCCTGATTGGCTCCAACGGCGACAAGAAAATCACAGCAACTCAGGTAGCGACCTACCGCGGAACCATTAATTATGAGGTGGTCTGTCTTCTCAGCGATCGCATTCCGAGAGAATATCATTAGAAAAGAAAGGAGTGGAGCATGAATCTACATCAACCCTTGCATGTCTTGCCTGGTGTGGGACCAAAGTCAGCCGAAAAATACGCCAAACTAGGAATTGAAAACTTACAAGACCTCTTGCTCTACTTTCCTTTCCGTTATGAAGACTTTAAGACCAAGCAGGTGCTAGATCTGGAAGATGGGGAAAAGGCGGTTCTGTCTGGTCAAGTCGTGACTCCTGCTAGTGTCCAGTATTATGGTTTCAAGCGCAATCGCCTACGTTTTAGCCTCAAGCAGGGAGAAGTCGTTTTTGCGGTGAATTTTTTTAACCAACCCTATTTGGCTGATAAGATAGAGTTGGGTGCAACCCTTGCTGTCTTTGGGAAATGGGACCGTGCTAAGGCCAGTCTGACTGGGATGAAGGTTCTGGCTCAGGTGGAAGATGACCTCCAACCTGTTTATCGACTGGCTCAAGGAATCAGTCAGGCCAGTCTGGTCAAGGTCATCAAAACGGCCTTTGATCAGGGGTTAGACCTCTTGATTGAGGAAAATCTTCCCCAGTCTTTACTTGATAAATACAAACTCATGTCTCGTTGCCAGGCTGTCCGCGCTATGCATTTTCCTAAGGATTTGGCAGAATACAAGCAGGCCCTTCGCCGTATCAAGTTTGAGGAACTCTTTTATTTTCAGATGCAGTTGCAGACGCTCAAGTCTGAAAATAGAGTTCAGGGAAGCGGTCTGATTCTGAACTGGTCTCAGGAAAAAGTAACGGCTGTCAAAGAAAATCTGCCTTTCGCCCTGACCCAAGCTCAGGAAAAGAGTCTGCAGGAGATTTTGACCGACATGAAGTCCGACCATCACATGAATCGTCTCCTACAAGGGGATGTGGGGAGCGGAAAAACTGTGGTTGCTGGCTTGGCCATGTTTGCGGCGGTGACGGCTGGCTGCCAGGCGGCTCTCATGGTTCCGACAGAAATCCTTGCGGAGCAACACTTTGAGAGTTTACAGAACCTTTTTCCAGACTTGAAACTGGCTCTCTTGACAGGTTCCTTGAAAGCTGTAGAAAAAAGAGAAGTCTTGGAGACCATTGCCAAGGGTGAGGCTGACTTTATTATCGGAACCCATGCTTTGATACAAGATGGGGTTGATTATGCTCGTCTTGGTTTGATTATTATTGATGAGCAGCACCGTTTTGGTGTGGGCCAAAGGCGTGTTCTGCGGGAAAAAGGAGACAATCCAGACGTTCTCATGATGACGGCGACTCCCATTCCCCGGACGCTTGCTATCACAGCCTTTGGCGATATGGATGTTTCCATTATTGACCAGATGCCAGCAGGGCGGAAGCCGATTGTGACTCGCTGGATCAAGCATGAGCAACTGCCTCAGGTCTTGACTTGGCTAGAGGGGGAAATTCAAAAAGGTTCCCAAGCCTATGTCATCTCTCCCCTAATCGAAGAATCTGAAGCTCTGGATCTGAAAAATGCTATTGCCTTATCTGAGGAGTTGACGGTTCATTTTGCTGGTAAGGCCGAAGTGGCTCTTCTACATGGTAAGATGAAGAGTGACGAAAAAGACCAGATTATGCAGGAGTTCAAAGAGCGAAAAACGGATATTCTGGTTTCGACGACGGTTATTGAGGTTGGGGTCAATGTTCCCAATGCGACTGTCATGATTATCATGGATGCAGACCGGTTCGGTCTCAGCCAGCTTCACCAGCTCAGAGGTCGTGTCGGTCGGGGGGACAAGCAGTCTTACGCTGTTCTTGTGGCTAATCCCAAGACGGACTCTGGGAAGGACCGCATGCGCATCATGACAGAAACGACCAATGGATTTGTCCTTGCGGAGGAGGATTTGAAAATGCGTGGTTCGGGTGAGATTTTTGGAACCAGACAGTCAGGACTTCCAGAGTTTCAAGTGGCTGATATTATCGAAGACTTTCCTATTTTAGAAGAAGCCAGAAAGGTTGCCAGCTACATTAGTTCGATAGAAGGTTGGAAAGAGGATCCGGAGTGGCGCATGATTGCTCTCCACCTAGAGAAGAGAGAACATCTGGATTAAGCCTTTTCTAAGAAATCTATAAGCTAGCTTTTAGGTTTGGGTCTTATACTAGAGTCATCAAAAAGAAACGAGGATTCTCACATGACTATTAAAGTAACCTACCAAAAGAAATTCCAAACCGTCAAACTAGAGAAAGGAGCTAGCACCTATTGATACACAGAGAGCGGAAACGCTCTTTTTATTTTTAAAACTACTTTCAGACGATCAGTTTGAGGGAGGAGAATCTAAAATCACTTTCTGTTTCCCATTCTTTCTTGCATTGCTTTTCTAGATATGCTAGAGTTATGATAGCGATTACAAAACAAAAGGAGCATTCTATGAAAAATCCAGATTTTCTAGAAGAAATCAAGACTTATAAAGGAAGGGATGAGGTTCCAGAGGACTTTGATGCTTTCTGGGATGAGGAGGTCAAAAAAGTTTCCTCTCTTCCTGCCTACCAGTTGGAGGAAAGGGATTTTCATATTCCTCAAGTCAAGTGCTATGAGCTAACCTTTGAAGGAACCAATGAAGGCAAGGTCTACGCACGTGTCGTCCTTCCAAAGAGTGAGGGTAAAGTTCCCCTAATCTTTCACTTTCATGGCTATATGGGACGTGGTTGGGACTGGGCCGACATGCTGGCCTTCACCGTGGCTGGTTACGGGGTTGTTTCTATGGATGTTCGAGGCCAGTCAGGTTATTCGCAAGATGGCTTGCGTTCTCCTCTAGGGAATACCGTTAAGGGGCATATCATCCGTGGTGCTGTGGAAGGTCGGGATCATCTCTTTTATAAGGATGTCTATCTGGATATTTATCAGTTGATCGAAATTATTGCTAGTCTGCCTCAGGTAGATGAGAATCGGCTTTCCAGCTATGGTGCGTCACAAGGAGGGGCCTTAGCTCTGGTTGCAGCAGCGCTTAATCCTCGGATTCAGAAAACAGTTGCCATCTATCCTTTCTTGTCAGACTTTAGACGGGTGCTCGAGATTGGCAATACCAGCGAGGCCTATGATGAACTTTTCCGATATTTCAAGTTCCACGATCCCTTCCATGAAACAGAAGAGGAAATCATGGCGACCCTTGCCTATATCGATGTGAAAAATCTTGCCCATCGCATTCAAGGTGAGGTCAAGATGATTACGGGCTTGGATGACGATGTTTGCTATCCTATTACTCAGTTTGCGACATACAACCGTCTGACCTGTGACAAGGCCTATCGCATCATGCCAGAGTATGCTCACGAAGCCATGAATGTTTTTGTCAATGACCAAGTTTATAACTGGCTCTGTGGCAGCGAGATTCCTTTTAAGTACGTAAGATAATGAATGAGAGAGCCCAGGAGCTCTCTTTTTTATGTCCAAAACCTGAAAGTACTTTTAGAAAAATTAAAATATTAAAATATCCTTAAAAGTAAAATCTATTCTGTGGGAACACAGATATAAATATAAGACTTTATTGTATAATAAAGGAAAAGTCACTTGTGAAAGGAGGAAAAAGGCTGCTGGGTGATTAAAAACTCGAGCTCAGCAGAAAATGGGAGAGGATTGGGAGCTCTCATTAAGTTGGATACTTTCTTGTAAAAACTTGTCTCTTGAGAGACAATAAAAATTTTTAAAGAAAAAGAAAGCGCTTTATTTTATGAAAAGTGAAAGGACAAACATGAATTACAAATCTTTAGATCGGAAACAGCGATACGGAATTCGAAAATTTGCAGTTGGTGCAGCATCGGTAGTGATTGTTACAGTGGTATTTGGAGCAAATCCAGTCTTAGCTCAAGAGCAAGCCAATGCAGCAGGGGCCAATACAGAAACTGTCAAACCTGGTCAAGGTTTATCAGAATTGCCAAAAGAAGCGTCCTCGGGAGATCTTGCTCATTTGGATAAGGATTTGGCTGGTAAATTGGCAGCAGCACAAGACAACGGCGTTGAGGTGGACCAAGATCACTTGAAAAAAAATGAGAGTGCAGAATCAGAAACCCCATCCTCTACCGAAACCCCTGCAGAAGAAGCAAATAAGGAAGAGGAATCAGAGGATCAGGGTGCTATTCCTCGTGACTATTACTCAAGAGATTTAAAAAATGCTAATCCTGTCCTTGAAAAAGAAGATGTTGAAACCAATGCAGCAAATGGTCAGAGAGTTGATTTATCAAGTGAACTAAATAAACTAAAGCAACTAAAAAATGCTACAGTTCACATGGAGTTCAAACCAGATGCATCAGCTCCACGCTTTTATAATCTCTTCTCTGTATCCAGTGACACCAAGGAAAATGAGTACTTTACTATGTCTGTCCTTGATAATACAGCTCTTATTGAAGGGCGTGGCGCTAACGGGGAGCAGTTCTACGATAAGTATACAGATGCTCCATTGAAAGTTCGCCCTGGACAATGGAATTCAGTGACCTTTACTGTCGAACAACCGACAGCAGAGTTACCTCATGGTCGAGTTCGTCTCTATGTGAACGGTGTCTTATCTCGAACAAGTCTCAAATCTGGTAACTTCATCAAAGATATGCCAGATGTTAATCAAGCTCAACTTGGAGCAACCAAACGGGGCAATAAAACAGTTTGGGCATCAAACCTACAAGTTCGAAACCTAACTGTTTACGATCGTGCTTTAAGCCCAGATGAAGTTCAAACACGGAGTCAATTATTTGAAAGAGGTGAATTGGAACAGAAACTTCCTGAGGGAGCAAAAGTTACTGAGAAAGAAGACGTCTTTGAAGGTGGTAGGAACAATCAACCAAATAAAGACGGAATCAAGAGTTATCGTATTCCAGCTCTGCTCAAGACAGATAAAGGAACTTTAATCGCTGGTGCAGATGAACGCCGTCTCCATTCGAGTGACTGGGGAGATATCGGTATGGTCATCAGACGTAGTGAAGATAATGGTAAAACTTGGGGTGACCGAGTAACCATTACCAACTTACGTGACAATCCAAAAGCTTCTGACCCATCAATCGGTTCACCAGTGAATATCGATATGACCCTGACTCAAGATCCTGAAACCAAACGCATCTTTGCCATTTATGACATGTTCCCAGAAGGAAAAGGAATCTTTGGAATGTCTTCGCAAAAAGAAGAAGCCTACAAAGAAATCAATGGTAAAACCTATCAACTCCTCTATCGAGAAGGTGAACAGGAAGCTTATACTATTCGAGAAAATGGTACAGTTTACACTCCAGATGGTAAAGCAACAGACTACCGTGTTGTTGTAGAACCTGTTAAACCGGCCTATAGCGACAAGGGTGATCTATACAAGGGTGACCAGCTACTGGGCAATATCTACTTCACAACAAACAAAACTTCTCCATTTAGAATTGCGAAGGATAGCTACCTATGGATGTCTTACAGCGATGACGACGGGAAGACCTGGTCAGCGCCTCAAGATATTACTCCGATGGTCAAAGCCGATTGGATGAAATTCCTAGGAGTAGGTCCTGGAGTGGGGATTACCCTTCGTACTGGACCACATAAAGGTCGAATCGTCGTTCCTGTCTATACGACCAACCGGGCTAACCACCTCAATGGTTCTCAATCATCTCGAATCATCTACTCAGACGACCATGGTAAGACATGGCATATGGGTGGTGGTGTCAACGACAATCGTACACTTTATGATGGTACAGTAGTCGATTCAAGTACCATGAGTAATTATTATGCTCAAAATACGGAAGCTTCAGTTGTTCAGTTAAACAATGGGGACCTCAAACTCTTTATGCGTGGGTTGACAGAAGATCTACAGGTTGCAACCAGTCATGATGGTGGTCTAACTTGGGACAATAACGTTGAACGCTACGATGTGCCAGACGTTTATGTTCAAATGGCTGCGACTCACACGGTTCAAAATGGCAAAGAGTATATTCTCTTGGCAAATGCAAATGGTCCTGGTCGTAAAAATGGTTATATTCGAGTGGCTCGTGTAGAAGAAGATGGTCAGCTAACTTGGTTGCACCACCATTTGATTCAAGAAGGTGAGTATGCTTATAACTCACTCCAACAAATCGGGCCAGATGAATTTGGACTTTTATACGAACACCATGCTCCTGGAGGTGTTCCATACACACTTTCCTTCAAGAAATTCAACTGGGATTTCTTGACCAAGGAAAGAATTTCTCCTAAAGAAGCAAAAGTGAAATATGCTATCCAAAAATGGCCAGGTATCATTGCTATGGAGTTCGATTCGGAAGTATTGGTAAACAAGGCTCCGACCCTTCAATTGGCAAATGGCAAGACAGCAACCTTTATGACCCAGTACGATACAAAAACTCTCCTATTCACAATAGATCCAGAGGATATGGGACAAAGGATTACAGGTCTTGCAGAGGGTGCAATTGAAAGCATGCACAATTTACCAGTTTCTTTAGCTGGCTCTAAACTAAGCGATGGTATTAATGGCAGTGAAGCTGCTATCCATGAAGTTCCAGAGTTCACGGGAGGTGTAAATGCAGAAGAAGCCGCTGTGGCAGAGGTACCAGAGTACACTGGACCATTGGCAACAGCAGGTGAAGAACCAGCTCCAACAGTAGAAAAACCGGAATTCACAGGTGGTGTCAATGCAGAAGAAGCGGCTGTAGCAGAGGTACCAGAGTACACCGGTCCATTGGCAACGGTAGGTGAAGAACCGGCTCCAACGGTAGAAAAACCAGAATTCACAGGTGGTGTCAATGCAGTTGAGGCAGCAGTCCATGAGATTCCTGAATTTAAAGGAGGAGTGAATGCAGTTCAAGCAGCCTCAAACGAGGTTCCAGAATATAGCGGAGGTGCTAACTTTGTCTTGGCAGCTTCAAATGACTTGCCAGAGTATAAGGGTGGAGTCAATGGCGCTGAGGCAGCAGTCCATGAAGTGCCAGAGTACAAGGGAGACACCAATCTAGTATTGGCAGCTGCAGACAACAAACTGTCTCTAGGCCAAGATGTGACCTATCAAGCGCCAGCAGCTAAACAAGATGAACTTCCAAATACGGGAAGCAAGGGAACCAGCTCACTAATTTCCCTTGGCCTTGCGGGAGTCCTCTTATCACTCTTTGCATTTGGAAAGAAGAGAAAAGAATAATAAGCAAAAGCTATTATAGCAAGTCTCAGAAGAGATAGCAGGTTTTCAAGCCTGCTATCTTTTTTGATGACATTCAGGTTGATTCGAAATCATAAGAGGCCTGAAACTACTTTCAGGATAGTCTGTTCTATAAAATACTTTTGAAACTGAAATCTATTCTACCATAAGCTATTGAAAGCGCTTAACAAATAATATATAATAAGCCCATAAGAACAAGAAAGGGAGGAAAGAGGATGCCACAGATCAGCAAAGAAGCCTTGATTGAACAAATCAAAGATGGAATCATTGTCTCTTGCCAGGCACTTCCTCACGAACCGCTTTATACAGAAGCGGGAGGAGTCATTCCCTTGCTAGTCAAAGCGGCTGAGCAAGGTGGAGCAGTCGGTATCCGAGCGAATAGTGTTCGCGATATCAAGGAGATCAAGGAGGTTACGAAACTCCCAATTATCGGAATCATCAAACGTGACTATCCGCCACAGGAGCCTTTCATTACAGCTACGATGAGAGAAGTTGATGAACTGGCTGAACTAGATATTGAGGTCATTGCTCTGGATTGTACCAAACGTGAACGTTACGATGGTTTGGAAATCCAAGACTTTATCCGACAAGTCAAAGAAAAATATCCGCATCAACTCTTAATGGCTGATACCAGTACGTTTGAAGAGGGAATCGCAGCAGTTGAAGCAGGGATTGATTTTGTAGGAACAACCCTATCAGGTTACACTTCTTATAGTCCTAAAGTAGATGGTCCAGACTTTGAACTGATCAAAAAGCTTTGTGAAGCAGGAGTGGATGTCATCGCTGAAGGGAAAATTCATACACCTGAACAAGCCAAACAAATCCTTGAATATGGGGTGCGAGGCATCGTTGTCGGTGGAGCAATTACTAGACCAAAAGAGATTACGGAACGCTTTGTTGCCGGTCTTAAATAACACAATCTCAAAACAGAGGAGAGTGGTCGATGAGTCGGATAAAATAAAAACGTATACAAATTCAAAGAACTCATTATCCAATATGGATACGCTTATCAATTAGGAGAATACAAATGAAATTTAGAAAACTAGCTTGTACAGTACTTGCGGGTGCTGCGATTCTTGGCCTTGCGGCTTGTGGTAACTCTGGTGGAAGTAAAGATGCTGGAAGCTCTAGTAGTGATAGCGGAAAAACAGAAATCACTTGGTGGGCATTCCCAGTCTTCACACAAGAAAAAACTGGTGACGGTGTTGGAACTTATGAAAAATCAATCATCGAAGCTTTTGAAAAAGCAAATCCAGATGTAAAAGTGAAATTGGAAACCATTGACTTCAAGTCAGGTCCTGAAAAGATCACAACAGCCATCGAAGCAGGAACAGCGCCAGACGTACTCTTTGACGCGCCAGGACGTATCATCCAATACGGTAAAAATGGTAAATTGGCTGAGTTGAACGACCTCTTCACAGACGAATTCGTCAAAGATGTCAATAATGAAAACATCGTACAAGCAAGTAAGGCTGGTGACAAAGCTTACATGTATCCAATCAGTTCAGCTCCATTCTATATGGCAATGAACAAGAAAATGTTGGAAGATGCTGGAGTTGCAAACCTTGTAAAAGAAGGTTGGACAACTGATGACTTTGAAAAAGTTTTGAAAGCGCTTAAAGATAAAGGCTATACACCAGGTTCATTGTTCAGTTCTGGTCAAGGGGGAGACCAAGGAACACGTGCCTTCATCGCAAACCTTTATGGCGGTTCTGTAACAGACAAAGACGTAACCAAATATACAACAGACGATCCTAAATTCGTCAAAGGTCTTGAAAAAGCGGCTAGCTGGATTAAAGACGGTTTGTTGAACAATGGTTCACAATTTGACGGTGGAGCAGACATCCAAAACTTTGCGAACGGTCAAACTTCATACACAATCCTTTGGGCACCAGCTCAAAACGGTATCCAAGCGAAACTCTTGGAAGCAAGTAAGGTAGACGTAGTAGAAGTACCATTTCCATCAGACTCTGGTAAACCATCTCTTGAATACCTTGTAAACGGATTTGCAGTATTTAACAACAAAGACGATAAGAAAATCGCAGCTGCTAAGAAATTCGTTCAATTCATTGCAGATGACAAGGAATGGGGTCCTAAAGACGTAGTTCGTACAGGTGCCTTCCCAGTTCGTACCTCATTTGGCAAACTTTATGAAGACAAACGTATGGAAACAATCAGTGGCTGGACTAAATACTATTCACCATACTACAACACTATCAACGGATTTGCTGAAATGAGAACACTTTGGTTCCCAATGTTGCAATCTGTATCAAATGGTGACGAAAAACCAGCGGATGCTTTGAAAGCCTTCACTGAAAAAGCTAACGAAACAATCAAAAAAGCTACAAAACAATAAGCACTAAGTCAGATTGATTCCCCCCTTTTCCCTGTGCACTATGGTGTAAGAAAAGGGGGACTTTTGTTTGAAATGGTAGGAACTGTCACGAAATTAAAATGAAGTTCTTACATAAGCGAATCTTAAAAAATTTCATTTTGGTTTTAAAACAGTTCAAGAAAATCAAAAACTATTCTATTTGAAAGAGAGGTGCCGACTGTGAAAGTCAATAAAATTCGTATGCGGGAAACAGTGATTTCCTACGCTTTCCTAGCACCAGTATTATTCTTCTTTGTGATCTTTGTCTTGGCTCCTATGATTATGGGATTCATTACAAGTTTCTTCAACTACTCCATGACTAAATTTGAGTTTGTGGGCTTGGAAAACTACATTCGCATGTTTAAAGACCCTGTCTTTGTGAAGTCTTTGATCAATACCGTTATCCTGGTTATTGGATCTGTTCCGATTGTGGTTCTCTTCTCGCTCTTTGTAGCATCTCAAACCTATCATCAAAATGCCATTGCTCGATCTTTCTATCGTTTCGTCTTCTTCCTACCAGTTGTAACAGGTAGTGTTGCCGTAACGGTTGTATGGAAATGGATCTATGACCCTCTATCAGGGATTTTGAACTTTGTCCTTAAGTCAAGCCATGTCATCAGCCAAAACATTTCTTGGTTGGGTGACAAAAACTGGGCTTTGCTAGCGATTATGATTATCCTTTTGACAACATCTGTTGGTCAACCGATTATCCTTTATATCGCTGCCATGGGAAATATTGACAATTCACTAGTTGAAGCAGCGCGTGTTGACGGTGCGACTGAATTTCAAGTCTTCTGGAAGATCAAATGGCCTAGCCTTCTTCCAACAACTCTTTACATCGCGATCATCACAACCATCAACTCATTCCAATGTTTCGCCTTGATTCAATTGTTGACTTCTGGTGGTCCAAACTACTCAACAAGTACCTTGATGTACTACCTTTACGAAAAAGCCTTCCAATTGACAGAGTACGGCTATGCAAATACCATCGGTGTCTTCTTGGCAGTGATGATTGCCATTGTCAGCTTTGCTCAATTCAAGATCCTCGGAAACGACGTAGAATACTAAAGAAAGGAGACAGTTATGCAACCTACACAAAAGAAACCCTTAACAGCTTTTACTGTTATCTCAACGATTATCTTGCTCTTGTTGACCGTACTGTTCATCTTTCCATTCTACTGGATCTTGACAGGGGCCTTCAAATCACAACCTGATACCATTATGATTCCACCACAGTGGTTCCCTAAAATGCCAACCATGGAGAACTTCCAACAACTCATGGTGCAAAACCCTGCTATGCAGTGGATGTGGAACTCTGTATTTATCTCACTGGTAACCATGTTCCTAGTGTGTGCCACCTCTTCTCTAGCAGGTTATGTCTTGGCTAAAAAACGTTTCTATGGTCAGCGCATTCTCTTTGCAGTCTTTATCGCTGCCATGGCTCTTCCAAAACAAGTTGTCCTTGTACCATTGGTACGTATCGTCAACTTCATGGGAATTCACGATACTCTCTGGGCAGTTATCCTGCCTTTGATTGGATGGCCATTTGGGGTCTTCCTCATGAAACAGTTCAGTGAAAACATCCCTACAGAATTGCTTGAATCAGCTAAAATCGACGGTTGTGGTGAAATTCGTACTTTCTGGAGCGTAGCCTTCCCTATTGTGAAGCCAGGATTTGCAGCCCTTGCAATCTTTACCTTCATCAATACTTGGAACGACTACTTCATGCAGTTGGTTATGTTGACTTCACGTCAAAACTTGACCATCTCACTCGGGGTTGCGACCATGCAGGCCGAAATGGCAACTAACTATGGTTTGATCATGGCTGGTGCAGCTCTTGCAGCCGTACCAATCGTAACCGTCTTCCTTGTCTTCCAAAAATCCTTCACACAAGGGATTACTATGGGAGCGGTTAAAGGATAATACTCTGCGAAAATCGAATTCAAACTACTTCAGCATCACCTTGCCATACTTAAGTACTGCCTGCGGTTAGCTTCCTAGTTTGTTCTTCGATTTTCATTGAGTATAAGAGAATACAGAGTTATAAGTGTCTACAAAATGTTGGGTATTTGCTTACCTTAGAGATTTTGTCAGACACTTATAAACTTAAGAATGAACTCTTTTCATGATACTAGTTAGAGTAGGTTTGTTTTATTGTATCTATTTCCCGCTTTAGTGGTATCTAAGATAAGCAATTTACGCTTATCTTAGACGGAATTTTTGAGACTGACGATGAAAGAGCAAAGGGCTCAAAAATTAGGAATGAAATTCTGAAGGAATTTGCTTCCGTCCGCACTATTATAGGGAAATAGAGAAAGGATAATTCGGAACTGAAAAATAGTAATTATCAGAAACGAAGGAAACAGTATGATTTTTGACGATTTGAAAAACATCGCCTTTTACAAGGGAATCCATCCCAATCTAGACAAGGCTATCGACTATCTCTATCAGCACCGTAAGGATTCTTTCGAACTCGGTAAGTATGAGATTGACGGGGACAAGGTCTTTCTAGTTGTTCAGGAAAATGTCCTCAATCAGGCTGAAAATAACCAATTTGAGCATCATAAGAACTATGCAGATTTGCATTTGCTGGTAGAAGGGCATGAATATTCGAGATACGGTTCACGTATCAAAGACGAGGCGGTAGCATTTGATGAAGCAAGCGACATTGGTTTTGTCCATTGTCATGAAGGCTACCCACTCTTGTTGGGTTATCACAATTTTGCGATTTTCTTCCCAGGAGAACCTCACCAGCCAAATGGTTATGCAGGTATGGAAGAGAAGGTTCGCAAATATCTCTTTAAAATTTTGATTGATTAAAAGAATCAGGAGGAGCAAACATGGCACAAAAAGGAGTAAGCCTAATCAAGGCAGCATTTGATACAGATAATTTTCTCATGCGTTTCAGTGAGAAGGTCTTGGATATCGTCACAGTCAATCTTCTTTTTGTCGTCTCTTGTTTGCCCATCGTGACGATTGGAGTGGCGAAAATCAGTCTTTACGAGACCATGTTTGAGATTAAGAGAAGCAGACGGGTACCAGTCTTTAGAACTTATCTAAGAGCCTTCAAGCAAAATCTGAAACTGGGTTTCCAATTAGGTTTGCTGGAGTTAGGCATTGTGTCATTAAGCCTTCTAGATCTCTATCTCTTCTGGGGTCAGACAGCTTTGCCTTTCCAGATTGTGAAAGCTATTTGTTTGGGGATTCTCATCTTCCTCACTCTGGTGATGCTGGCTAGTTATCCCATTGCTGCGCGCTATGATTTGTCTTGGAAAGAAGTGTTGCAAAAAGGGCTTATCCTAGCAAGTTTTAACTTTCCATGGTTCTTCCTCATGTTAGCCACTCTCTTTCTCATTGTGATGGTTCTTTATCTATCCGCCTTCACTCTCCTTTTGGGTGGGTCAGCCTTTATCCTCTTTGGTTTTGGTTTGCTAGTCTTTCTCCAAGCAGGTTTGATGGAGAAAATCTTCGCCAAATACCAGTAGGATGGCTTGTTTCTGAAACTACTTTCAATCGTTACAGTTTCTAAAATACAAGTAGAAACTAAAATCTAAGTGTATACAAGATATTGAAAGCGATTTTCACAAGGTGTATACTAAACTTGTAAAAATAGAACTGCTCTTAGCAGAAAAAAGAAATCTTAGGAGAAAATCTATGTCAGATTTGAAAAAATACGAAGGTGTCATTCCAGCCTTCTACGCATGTTATGATGATCAAGGAGAAGTCAGTCCAGAGCGTACGCGTACCTTGGTTCAATACTTCATTGATAAGGGAGTTCAAGGTCTCTATGTCAACGGTTCTTCTGGTGAATGTATCTACCAAAGCGTAGAGGACCGCAAGTTGATTTTGGAAGAAGTCATGGCAGTTGCTAAGGGCAAATTGACCATCATCGCTCACGTAGCTTGCAACAATACCAAAGACAGTATGGAACTTGCTCGCCACGCGGAAAGCTTGGGTGTAGATGCCATTGCAACGATTCCACCGATTTACTTCCGCTTGCCAGAATACTCAGTTGCCAAATACTGGAATGACATTAGTGCTGCAGCACCAAACACAGACTATGTTATCTACAATATTCCTCAATTGGCAGGTGTTGCTTTGACTCCAAGTCTTTATACTGAAATGTTGAAGAATCCTCGTGTTATCGGTGTTAAGAACTCTTCTATGCCAGTTCAAGATATCCAAACCTTTGTCAGCCTTGGTGGAGAAGACCACATCGTATTCAATGGTCCAGATGAACAGTTCCTAGGTGGACGACTCATGGGTGCCAAAGCTGGTATCGGTGGTACTTATGGTGCGATGCCAGAACTCTTCTTGAAACTTAATGAGTTGATTGCTGACAAAGACTTGGAAACAGCTCGTGAATTGCAATACGCTATCAATGCAATCATTGGTAAATTGACTGCTGCACATGGAAATATGTACGGTGTCATCAAAGAAGTTTTGAAGATCAATGAAGGTTTGAACATTGGTTCAGTTCGTTCACCATTGACACCAGTAACTGAAGAAGATCGCCCAGTTGTAGAAGCAGCTGCAGCCTTGATTCGTGAAACCAAGGAGCGCTTCCTCTAATCCATAAGGAGGTATTTATGACACACTACGTTGCAATTGATATTGGTGGAACCAACATCAAATATGGTTTGATTGACCAAGAAGGCCAACTTGTTGAATCGCATGAAATGCCAACTGAGGCGCAAAAGGGTGGACCCCATATCTTACAAAAGACAAAAGATATCGTAGCCAGCTATTTAGAAAAAGGTCCAGTAGCAGGTGTTGCCATTTCTTCAGCGGGAATGGTCGATCCAGACAAAGGTGAGATTTTCTATGCTGGGCCTCAAATTCCTAACTATGCAGGAACCCAGTTCAAGAAGGAAATCGAGACTAGCTTTAATATTCCTTGTGAAATTGAAAATGATGTCAACTGCGCAGGTCTTGCTGAGGCAGTATCTGGTTCAGGAAAGGGAGCGAGTGTGACACTTTGCTTGACCATTGGAACAGGTATCGGTGGTTGCTTGATTATGGATGGGAAAGTTTTCCATGGATTTAGCAATTCAGCCTGTGAAGTCGGTTATATGCATATGCAGGATGGTGCTTTCCAAGATTTGGCTTCTACGACAGCCTTGGTAGAGTATGTGGCTTCAGCTCATGGTGATTCAGTTGATCAGTGGAATGGTCGTCGTATCTTTAAGGAAGCCACTGAAGGAAACAAGATCTGCATGGCTGGTATTGACCGGATGGTAGATTACCTTGGAAAAGGTCTGGCAAATATTTGCTACGTCGCCAATCCAGAAGTGGTCATTCTCGGTGGTGGTATTATGGGGCAAGAGGCTATTCTCAAACCCAAGATCCGCACAGCCTTGAAGGCAGCCTTGGTACCGAGTCTAGCTGAAAAAACACGATTAGAATTTGCCCATCACCAAAATACAGCAGGTATGTTGGGAGCCTATTATCATTTCAAAACAAAACAATCCTAGTTTGGTTCAACCAAACTAGGATTTTCTAACGCGTTTTTGTCTACGATAGCCATTGAGTTTTTTATTTTCCCAATAGCTATTAAAGATTTTCTCCTTGCTTTCACGATTGATTTCCAAAAAGTAGGCGTAAACCAAATCTATAAGGAAGAGCATAGGGAGTTGAGCGGAAATACGCTGGATGTAAGAAGATTGACTATGGCTTGCCACAAGGACTGTTTCGGTATAGGCTTGACTATCTTTATTGGGAACACTTGTAAAGAGTACAGTCTTCGCCCCCATCTCTTTTGCGTCTAATAGACTGTCTAAAATAGAAGGAGTTGTACCAGAAAGTGAGAAACCGAGTACGAGACAATTTTCATCCATGATGCTGGTCGTCCATGCAAAGCCGTCCTGATCGGTTAAGGCTTCACAGACCACACCCAGACGCATGAAACGCAATTTCATTTCACGAGCGACAAGACCGGAACTGCCTGTTCCAAAGAAGTAGACACGCTCAGCATCTTCGATTAACTGGGCGACTCGTTCCAGTTGTTCTTCGTCAATCAAATCCTGTGTTTGTTCTCGCATGATACTGTAGCTTCGCAAAACACGTTTGGTCAAAGGACTATGTTTGTGCGAATGAGTGTCCTGTTTACTCGCCTGATGCTGGTATTGAAAGACAAATTCTCTGTAACCTGTAAAACCACACTTTTTAGCAAAGCGGGTCAGCGCTGCTTGGGAGATATGTAATTTCTGGGTAACTTGCTGAGAAGAAAGATCATCTTGGATCGTTTCAGGTTGTAAAAAATAGCGAGCGATTTCTTGCTCAAGCTCGGTTAATTCTTCAAAATGGAGGTCGATTATGGTTGCGATGTCTGGTTTGTTCATGAGGCTCCTTTTTATGAGTCAAAGTCTTAAAGGTTAACGCTTTCCTAACTATTACTATCATTATATCATAGAAGTCAGGATAACCAAATAAAAAGGCATTTTCAGTTAAAAGTCAAAAAATGCTTCGACTTTTCCAAGAGTTTCTCCGTAAAATATGGTACAATGAAAAGTACTGAGCTTCACCTGTTTGCTCTATTATCTTATATGTAATAAAGGTGAAAATTGGAAATTTTTCTAGAAAAGAGTCTTAGTTGTATGAGAAAATTCAATAGCCATTCGATTCCTATTCGGCTTAATTTACTGTTTGCTATTGTTATCCTGTTGTTTATGGCCATTATTGGTCGATTGTTATATATGCAGGTGCTCAATAAGGATTTTTATGAAACAAAATTGGCTTCAGCCAGCCAGACAAGGGTAACAACCAGTTCAGCTCGTGGGCAAATCTATGATGCAGCAGGGAAACCCTTGGTAGAAAACACTGTCAAGCAAGTTGTGTCTTTCACACGAAACAATAAAATGACAGCAGCAGAATTGAAGGAGACAGCCAAGAAACTTCTCACATATGTGAATGTAACCTCCCCTAATTTGACAGACCGTCAGATTGCAGACTACTACTTGGCGGACCAGGACGTTTACAAAAAAACAGTCGAATCCTTGCCAAATGATAAACGCCTAGATTCAGATGGGAACCGCTTATCTGAAGCGACTCTCTACAATAATGCGGTTGAAAGTATTGACGTGAGTCAACTCAATTATACAGATGACCAGAAAAAGGAGATCTATCTCTTTAGTCAGCTCAATGCCGTTGAAAATTTTGCGACAGGTACCATTTCTACGGATGCCTTAGATGATACCCAAGTTGCTCTCGTTGCATCAGCGTCCAAGGAATTACCAGGTATCAGTATTTCAACCTCATGGGATAGAAAAGTCCTAGACACTTCTTTGTCTTCAATTGTAGGTAGTGTATCAAGTGAAAAATCAGGTCTTCCAGCAGAGGAAGTCGATGCCTATCTTAAAAAAGGGTATTCTCTCAATGACCGAGTGGGAACTTCCTATCTTGAAAAGCAATATGAAGATGTTCTCCAAGGCAAACGCTCCGTCAAAGAAATCCACCTCGACAAACACGGAAATATGGAAAGTGTAGAAAATGTCGAAGAAGGAAGCAAAGGAAACAATATCAAGTTAACGGTTGACCTAGCTTTCCAGAATGGTGTGGATGATCTACTCAAGAGCTACTTCAACTCGGAGTTGGGTAACGGTGGAGCCAAATACTCTGAAGGAGTCTACGCTGTAGCCCTCAATCCTAAAACCGGTGCAGTTCTAGCTATGTCAGGTGTCAAGCATGATGTCGAATCCGGTGAATTAAGTTCAGATTCGCTTGGAACGATAACCAATGTCTTTGTACCAGGGTCTGTCGTTAAGGCGGCAACCCTTAGCTCTGGTTGGGAAAATGGGGTCTTGTCAGGAAATCAAACTTTGACAGATCAGCCGATTGTTTTCCAAGGTTCGGCTCCGATCAATTCATGGTATACCTTGTCCTATGGCTCCTTCCCTATCACAGCAGTTGAGGCTCTAGAGTACTCTTCTAATACCTACATGGTTCAGACTGCGCTAGGGATCATGGGGCAGTCCTACCAGCCAAATATGATAGTCGCAACTGATCAGTTAGAAACTGCAATGGGCAAGTTGCGATCAACCTTTGGGGAATATGGACTTGGAGCTTCAACAGAGATTGACCTCCCAGATGAATCTACAGGATTTACACCAAAAGAATTTGATTTGGCCAACTATATTAATAACGCCTTTGGCCAGTTTGATAACTACACACCTATGCAGTTAGCCCAGTATGTCGCAACCATTGCAAACAATGGCGTACGATTGGCTCCTCACATCGTTGAGGGAGTTTATGGAAACAATGAACAAGGTGGCTTAGGTAATCTAGTTCAAGAAACAGCCACCAAGGAACTGAACAAGATCAATATCTCAGAAGCGGATATGGCCCTCTTGCACCAAGGTTTCTATCAAGTTTCGCATGGAACGAGCGCTCTGACAACTGGTCGTGCCTTTTCAAATGGCGCAGCCGTTTCCATAAGCGGGAAAACGGGGACGGCCGAAAGTTATGTTAATGGCGGTCAAAAGGCCAATAATACCAACGCAGTTGCTTATGCTCCGTCCGATAATCCTCAAATCGCGGTCGCAGTCGTCTTTCCTCATAACACCAACCTAACAAATGGTGTCGGACCTTCAATTGCGCGTGATATCATCAATCTTTATAACCAACAACATCCAATGAATTAGAAAGGAACTTATGCTGTATCCAACACCTATTGCCAAGTTAATTGATAGTTATTCGAAGCTTCCAGGTATCGGGATCAAAACGGCTACTCGTCTCGCCTTCTATACCATTGGAATGTCTGATGACGATGTCAATGAATTTGCAAAAAATCTCCTATCTGCCAAGCGGGAATTGACCTATTGTTCCATCTGTGGTCGCTTGACCGATGATGATCCCTGCTCTATCTGCACAGATCCGACTCGAGACCAGACAACGATCTTGGTGCTAGAGGATAGTCGCGATGTGGCTGCTATGGAAAATATCCAAGAATACCATGGACTCTATCATGTCTTGCATGGACTCATTTCTCCTATGAATGGTATCAGCCCAGACGATATCAACCTCAAGAGTCTCATGACCCGTCTCATGGATAGTGAGGTTTCAGAGGTGATCGTGGCAACCAATGCGACAGCAGATGGAGAAGCGACATCTATGTATCTCTCTCGTTTGCTCAAACCAGCTGGTATCAAAGTCACTCGTCTAGCACGAGGACTAGCCGTGGGAGCAGATATCGAGTATGCGGATGAGGTCACACTCTTACGAGCCATTGAAAATCGGACAGAGTTGTAGGAGTCAGTAAAAACGTAGCTCATTTTGACGTATAAGACAAGCCCTAGGAATTTTTCTTAGGGCTTTGTTTTTTTCTGTTTCTCACAAAGGGAGGACAAACCTTGCTAATAAAACTACTCAAACTATAAGGAATCAGAAAGGGGATCTCCAAAATCACTAGTGCGGTCTCTGTCAAACTCATTCACCGAATGATGGAGTTTATTCTAAGGTGATAGGCGTATTAGTTCCTTATGATTTGTTTTGAAATCGTACTATTTTTGTGTTATGATATGGTCAATATATAATTAATAAGGGGAGTTTGAGGTATGGGTGGAAAGATAAAATCTAGTACGATAGCAGCAGAGGCGGCTATTAATGAGTTGGTTGGGTATGACACGAGCGACAAGCAAAATCAGCAGGTAGAATTTTCATATACTTCTGAAATTGCTGGGATGGAAGCGGGACGTCTGGCCTGCAATCAAATGCTTCAGGCAGTTAGTGATTTTAGTTCAGCTATTTTGACCCAAGCAAATAAGTTTCCAGAAATTGCTCATAGGATTGAAAAACGTGATATAGAGCAAGCCAAGAGATGGAGTTACTAAGGAATGGCAGATAGAAATGAAGAAAAGCGCTACAAACTTTGGCGAGAGATTGTCAAGATTGACGATAAGGAAGACAGACTCCGAGCAACTAAAAAGCAATATGAACAGCAGTTGACAAACTTTTACTCGGATATTCAGAGCATTCACCATCGCATGGTAAATCTATTGTCTCTCTCACCCAGTTCTCGTCAAGTGATAGAGCAAATCGAAAGTGATAATAGAACCATTCAGCGACAGGTCAACTCTTATGTAGAGGAGGAACTGGATGCCTTGGAAAAACAAACGAAGAAGGCTCGTCGGTCTTTCGATGAAGCCAGAGAAGAACTGATAGCGGAAAGGAATCGGCTACCATGGGAGTAAAATACAGCGCACAAGAATCCCAAGAATTGATTCAGGCCATGACCAACAACCTCCAAGTCGCAAATGAAGTCACGGACCGCTTATCTAGTGGATGTGACCACCTGATTTCCTCTTTAGACTCAGGTGAGCTGTCAGGAGCAGCCTACACAGCTGGCAAAGGTGTCTTTACAGACATTATCATCCCCAGCATCAAGAAGTTACAAGAAGCGGTAGGCGATATCCAACTAGAGTTGACTTCCTACAAGAATGTGGATGCTCAGGTCTCTGGATATGGTGATTTGGACCTAGATCAGCTCAAGGAACTAAAAAAATTGAGGGAAGAGCAGTTAGCTATCGTAGAAGCTCAGATTCAAGTGAGGGAGAACTGGCTAAATCAAATCACGGACCTCTTTAGTCTCAATTGGGGGAAAGCCTTCTCTGAGAAGACCATCCTCTACAATACCAAGTCTCAAATCGAGTCAGGTATTCAAGATTTGGATGACAAGATTGAAAAACTAGAATTTTTTATCTCACAGGTTTCCCAGTATTTCAGTGATAGTTTAGAAGTCCTTAGCTTAGCGATTCAAGGAGCTACGCAACTAAGTAAAGTCATTGCCGATAGCGATGGCAACTACTATGCGGACGGTCTGGACATGAGCTGGGTACAGAAAATGAAGGATGTGAAGATTGAAAATCAAAAAATTGAGACATCCATACCAATAAGTAAAAAACAAAAATCTATTCAGACACTCCAACAGCAATATGGGTTTAGTCAAACTGAATCAGAAATATTACTAAAATTATATGCTAGTATGGAAAAGAAATATGGGACTAAAAAAGCAAATGTAGAATTCTTTAAGATAGTTGCTTCATACTCTTATGGTGATAAATCTTATGGTGCTTGGCAAATTGTCGCTGGATTATATAGTCCAAACGGGGTGAATGGTATAATAGTTGGCATAAACGATAAACTGAAATACATACTGAAAAAATATGGATTAAAAGATTATGAAATTGATATGATTCAGAAAGCTATCCAGAATCAGCATAATTTTGCGAGATTGGAAAAGATTGAAGAGGGAGATACAAATGATGAGATAAAAGGTAAACTGAATTTAGCTTCTGAGAAAGCATATGGTCAAGGAAATTATAATAAATTAGACGAGAAGCAGAAAGCAAGAGTAAGGGAATTGTTGTTTCAATTTGGAGGAACAATAGATTATTCTCATATGGCTGCCACCATTTCTGCACATTTTACAGATAATCATGGAATAGAAAATGAGGATGATTTAGCGGGTTGGCAAGGTGATGTAGCTGGTGCTATGGGAATTTCTCCTAGTCTTGGCAATGATGATTATCGTTCAGATTTAGATGCTGTTAATATTTACCACAAAATGAAGAACGGAGATAGTGTAGTTGATGTTACAAACTCATACTATGATAGTGTTGAGAGAACATCTGGCTATAGAGCTTATGAATTTGTTCAAAATATTGGAGAAGGGGATTACACGAAAGGAATGAAGAAATTAGAAGAAACTTATAAATTATATGTCTCTTCTCATTCTAGTGAACAATCATCAACTTTCGAAAAATTTATGAATGCTATCCAACATTTCCAAAAAGATTTAGATAAACCCAATCCTTCTATCGGAGAGCAAAATGTTAAATAAAATGAAAAACTATTATAAAAACAAACCAACTCAAGCTGTCTTAATGCTCATGGTTCTTATTTGGTCAGTATATGAGATTGGTGCGACCAGTTTGGCAAGTAACTCTGCATTAACTAAGGAATTCATGCATAGTCGGTATGTTATAGTTTGGCCAATGGTAGATAAGAAAATGAAATTATACCATTATGCGGAAGAATGGACTAATGACGTTTTAGTTGGAATTATGCATTTAGATTATGGAAATATTAGAATAACTAGTTTTCCTAAAAAATGGGGGAGTGAAGCTGAAGTATACTATACGCTGTCTGAAGATGAGTATGCTGATAGAGTATATTTTTTCTTAGACGAGCCAATTTCCAAAGCCTATATCAGCAGTTTAGAACAAAATTATTATTTGATTTCAAAGAATGCAGTTGCTATTAAAGAGGAAACAGGTAAGACGGTTGAGCAGTTAGTTCAAGAAGTGGGGAATGCAAGGAAAAACTTCTTATCAGCTCTTGGAAAGATGAAAATCTTTCGATTGGTCTATTTGGTTCTTCGTATGATAGTATTGTTGCAGTGTATCAGGTGGTCGGGTCAGCATAGAAAAAGGAAAGAGAACGAAATTTTGCAGAATGGATAGAGCATGATGATAGAGAACTTCCAAACAATCAAAAAGGTATTCATTTGGTAAAGAATGGAATTGTTGTCAACTACTAAGGGGAGAAAGTTTTTTTATGTAACCAATAACAAGTCCTACACAATCACCATCACCAAGTAGACGACAAACCAGCGCACAAGAATCCCAAGAATTGATTCAGGCCATGACGAACAACCTCCAAGTCGCAAATGAAGTCACGGACCGCTTATCTAGTGGATGTGACCACCTGATTTCCTCTTTAGACTCAGGTGAGCTGTCAGGAGCAGCCTACACAGCTGACAAAGGTGTCTTTACAGACATTATCATCCCCAGCATCAAGAAGTTACAAGAAGCGGTAGGCGATATCCAACTAGAGTTGACTTCCTACAAGAATGTGGATGCTCAGGTCTCTGGATATGGTGATTTGGACCTAGATCAGCTCAAGGAACTAAAAAAATTGAGGGAAGAGCAGTTAGCTATCGTAGAAGCTCAGATTCAAGTGAGGGAGAACTGGCTAAATCAAATCACGGACCTCTTTAGTCTCAATTGGGGGAAAGCCTTCTCTGAGAAGACCATCCTCTACAATACCAAGTCTCAAATCGAGTCAGGTATTCAAGATTTGGATGACAAGATTGAAAAACTAGAATTTTTTATCTCACAGGTTTCCCAGTATTTCAACGATAGTCTAGAAGTCCTTGGCTTAGCCATCAAAGGAGCCATGCAACTAAGTAAAATCATTGTTGATAGCGATGGTAACTACTATGCGGGCGGTGTGGACATGAGCTGGGTGCAGAAGATGAAGGATGTGAAGATTGTTTCGCATGCCAAAAGAGATTTTCAAGACTCAGAAACTCGTGCCATCAATAAAGCTTCTAGGGATATGATGCTATCGGAAGATGGTGATGCCTACTATCGTGCCGAATTAAAAAGCGTTTAAAAGGTCACGACAAGTCCGAATGGGATAAAATAATCGACGACTACAATCACACTCTTAAGATTGACGAAACAGGGAATATCATTGACATTTATCCATTTGAACAAGGCTATGTTGTTTCAAAAAACGGGAAATACGATGCGGACTATACTCATTTGGTTAACAAAAAGTTTGATGAACTAAAAGCACAAAACTTTGAAGCAAATTCAGTCGAATTTTGGAGTGGAGTAGCTCAAATATTCTCTGGATTGGGAGTTTACTTTGCGAGTGGTGCCCTCGAAGTCTTGAGTATAATGGCTGGTCCGCCAACAGCAGGGACAAGTATCGTAGCTGGTACCGCAGCATCTGTATCAGGGGTACAATATGGAAATGTACTGATAGCTAGTGGAGCAGTAACTAGCTTATCAGCTATCACAAAGACGGCCTTACAAAATGGCGAAATTCAGGTTAATTATTCTAGCAACTACGACAGCTGGAAAGCTAATAAAAAGACAAGTATTACTCATGGGAAACAGATAGAAGCACGTGTGAAAGGGAAAAATGTAAAAATCCGTGTTGATTCTGAACCACAGAGTGGTAAATTTCAAGTACAATCTGGAAGTGGGAAATCTAGCTATCCTCTAAACGAGCATCTAAGGATAGATAGAATAATAGGAAAAGATTCTATTGTAGACTGGGTAAATTCAAATGAAAGTTTAAGTAAACTCAGCAAGGGGGTTAGAGAGCAAATTATTGATAGAATTTGGAAAGCTTATCAAAGGTATTATGCGAATTAAAACAGGAGGTATGCATGAAGTTATATTTACAAGGTGATTACACCAAGACTGATTTTTATGAAGAGTTTAAAGAAATAGCTCAAAAGATGTGGTTCAAAGAGCGAAAAGGAATTCCGCTCGATTTTTCCTATGCTTGGGATGAAGATTTACATTTGAATTTACGGTTGGATAAATTTAAATATAATGACGAACGTTGGGAGAGTGCAAATTTTAATACAAATATAAACCCTTGGAAGACATTTGAATATGAAAACTTGACATTGGATCTAGAAAATTCTTATGAAAGCGATGGGCGTGAGAAAGGTGATTATTTGCGAATTATTTCTACTCATCTAGATATTTTAACGGTTGACAAGCGTGCGATGTATATTATGGCGATTGAGGTAGCATCTGCCATTGACGGTCAAATCAGCGAAGACGATAAAGAAACATGGCTGAGTATTGAAGAATTTAAAACGAAACATATAGACTTGCTGAATTTGACCTACGATGAAGCGGTTGATATTAGTTTGGAGGAACTAGAGATTATGGAGGCGGTTGATGAACCACTTTGGGATGAATTACACAGAGGATGGGAAGAATACATCAAAATCCATGGTGAACGTGTTTATGACGATGAGGACTACGAGTGAGAGTTTATATTAAAGGCGATTATACAAAAAGAGTACCTTATGGTTATTTGGAACTAGCTGGAAAAATGTGGTTTCCAGAAGATGAGCAAGTTTCTTACTCAAATGCTGGGAATAATGATGCATTAAAAGAGGATTTTTCTGTAAATTTATCCTTGAGGAAAAGTACTGCAGATAAGCGATGGTCTAGTGTTCCCCTAAAGGAAGGGGTACGAAGTCTCTTTTCACATATTAAGGAATGTATTGAGATAGAGTTTGAAGACGCGTTTGCTACAGATTATAATGAAAAGGGGGACTATCTTCGTATTTTAACTACCCATCTAGAAGTTTTGACAGTTGATAAACGCGCCATGTACATTATGGCGCTTGAGATTGCAAAGGTCATTGACGGGCAAATTAGCGAGGATAATAAGAAGACATGGCTAACAGTCGAGGAATTTAAGAAAAAGCACGAGGCTATTCTATCTCTGACTTTTGAAGAAGCAAATGAACGAAGTTTGATTGAAATTCAAATGATGGATGTTGTAGACGACCCTCTTTGGGAGGAAGAAGCCACTCGTCGAAAAGAATATATACTAGCACATGGAGGCGATATCTCAGATTTATGAGACTTTACATCAAAGGTGATTACACCAAAGAAATTCCATTTGATTACTTAGAGCTAGCTAAGAAAATGTGGTTTGAAACTTATCAAGGAGAAGGTATCCCTCTCTCCTATTCTGGTTTTCTTCAAATCAGAGATGGGAATGATATAGCAATTCATCTAAAACTAGATAAACAGGATTATGATGAACGTTGGTTGCATGCCCCAATACAAGAAGGGATAAAATATCGCTTTTTTTCACAAATTGATGAAGAAGTAAATTTAGATTATGAAGATGCTTATGTAACAGATTTTCGAGAAAATGGAGACTGTTTGCGTCTTGCTTCTACTCATCTTGAACTGCTCACTCTTGATAAAAGAGCTTTCTATATCATGGCAATTGAGATTGCTACAATCTTTAGCGGACAAATTAGCGAAGATGACAAGAAAACATGGTTAACAATCGAGGAATTCAAGGAAAAGCACCAAGATATCTTATCTCTAACCTTTGAGGAGGCAAATGAGATGAGTTTGGAAGAAATTCAAACGATTGACGCTATTGACGATCCCATCTGGGAAGAATTGGATAAGAAGCGTGAGGAGTACATCCAAATCCATGGTGAACGAGTTTATGACGGTGAGGAAGACGAGTGAAATTATATCTTAAAGGTAACTACGAAACTAGTATATACCAAAAATGTATGGAATATCCTTGGAAAATGTGGTTCAAGGAACGTAAGGGAGTGAAAGTTAGTTTTTTATGCATTTGATGATAATTTTTATTTGAGTTTAACTCTAGATAAATTTTCTTCAAATGATGAGCGTTGGGGAAAGGCTGATTTTAGAATAGGAAAAGACTCTTGGGCGACTTTTAAGCGTGAAAATTTAAATTTAAATTTTGAAGATTCCTATGAAAGTGATGGACGAGAAAAAGGAGACTATCTACGAATCATCACGACTCATAAGGATATTCTAACGGTTGATAAGCGAGCTCTCTATATCCTGGCGATTGAGGTAGCATCTGCCATTGACGGTCAAATCAGCGAAGATGACAAAGAAACATGGCTGAATATTGAAGAATTCAAAACGAAACATGCGGATCTATTACATTTTACCTACGACGAAGCGGTTGATATTAGTTTAGAAGAGATAAAGGCTATGAAAGCCATTGATGAGCCCCTATGGGAAGAATTGGATAGGAAGCGCGAAGAGTACATCCGAATTCATGGAGAAGTGGAGTTGGATGACGATGAGGAAGACGAGTGAGACTATATATCAAAGGTGATTACACCAAAGAAATTCCATTTAATTACATGGAACTAGCGAAAAGGATGTGGTTTGAGGAAAAAGATGGAATAGAGCCGGATTTGTCGTATGCTGGGTATCTAGAACTACCAATTGAGAAACTTTCTGTTCACTTAGAATTAGACAAGAAAACTCATGATGATAGATGGAAAAGTGTTCAGATTAAGGAAGGGATAAAATATGATTTTTTATCCCATAAGTCAGAATATATACAGCTAGACTATGAAGATGCTATCATGTCGGATTTTCGTGAGAAAGGTGAATGTTTAAGAATTGCTTCTAAGCATCTTGACCTTCTCACTGTTGATAAACGTGCTTTCTATATTATGGCCATTGAAATTGCGACTGCTATTGATGGTCAGATTAGCGAAGATGATAAAGAGAGCTGGTTAAGTGTGGAGGAATTTAAAAATCGACATGAGGATATCCTTTCGATGAGTTATGAAGAAGCTAATGAGCTGAGTTTGGAAGAAATTCCCTTTTTGGACGATGTGAGGGACCCAGTTTGGGAAGAAGATGACCGTAGAAATGAAGAATACATCAAAATCCATGGCGAGCCAGTTTATGATGACGAGGAAGATGAGTAATAATTTACACTAACACTTATGTGAAAGAGAGTGTTGAATAGGAGAAGAAACTAATGTCAGATAAAGTAAAACAGTTTAAGTGGTTGATTGTATTGTTTTTGTTTCTGTTAGCAATTCCTTCATATTTTGCTTACAATCATTTCCGACAATCTAGTACTTTAAAAGAAGCCTTTGAGAAAAATGAAAGAATTGAAGCTCTTCATCATTTAATGGCATCAGGAAAATATGCGTCTGACATCCGAAAAGAAGGCTATGTCGTTCCTCCTGATGGAGCTATTCGTTTGGATGGAGGAATTGACTCCATAGAGATAAAAGGAGACATCGATTTGGATATCTCAAATCCGGGACAGAATGGGGTTACTGCTTATTTTAGAATAGAGATAGATGGTAAAATAACTAGTGTACTATATGAATTGGATAAGAACTTTGATTTAGTTTCTAGCGCCTATTTTCAAATAAATGAAAAAAATATAAAAGAGAGTGTGACTATCCCCCAAGCCGAAGAAGAGCGACTATTAAAAATTGTTCAAAAAGAGCTTGAGGCTTTCATGCAAAAGATGTATCAGACTTTGTATGGCTAGTTTACCAGAGAAAGTGGCTTCTTGTTCAATACAATGCCGTATGAACAACTGGGCGTGTTGAGGAATTTTACTAGAAAAAGATGCTGTAGATGACAAACCAGCCCATTTTGAAGCTCAAGTGGTGGATAGGTAAAATTTCAGCTCTCAAATGAGGGCTTTTTTAGATACAAGTTTCAAAAAAGAAGCAAATATGATATACTAAAGAACGAGTATTCTATTAGAATTAGGACAAGCAATATGAAACAAACGATTATTCTTTTATACGGCGGACGCAGTGCAGAACGTGAGGTGTCTGTATTGTCAGCTGAAAGTGTCATGCGTGCGGTCAACTACGACCGTTTCACAGTCAAGACTTTCTTTATCAGCCAGTCAGGTGACTTTATCAAAACGCAAGAATTTAGCCAGACTCCAGGTCAAGAGGATCGTCTCATGACCAATGAAACGATTGATTGGAATAAGAAAGTTGCACCAAGTGCCATCTACGAAGAAGGTGCAGTGGTCTTTCCAGTTCTTCATGGCCCAATGGGAGAGGATGGCTCTGTTCAAGGATTCTTGGAAGTTTTAAAAATGCCTTATGTAGGTTGCAATATCTTGTCATCTAGTCTTGCCATGGATAAAATTACGACCAAGCGAGTTCTAGAATCTGTCGGAATTGCCCAAGTTCCTTATGTGGCCGTCGTCGAAGGTGATGATGTGACTGCTAAAATCGCTGAAGTTGAAGAAAAATTGACTTATCCAGTCTTCACAAAACCATCAAACATGGGGTCAAGTGTCGGTATTTCTAAGTCTGAAAACCAAGAAGAACTCCGCCAAGCTTTGGAACTTGCCTTCCAATATGACAGCCGTGTCTTGGTAGAGCAAGGTGTGAATGCGCGTGAAATCGAGGTTGGTCTCTTGGGGAACTACGATGTCAAGAGCACTTTGCCAGGAGAAGTTGTCAAGGATGTTGCCTTCTATGATTATGATGCCAAATATATCGATAACAAGATTACCATGGATATCCCGGCTAGGATCAGTGATGATGTGGTAGCTGTCATGCGTCGAAATGCTGAAACTGCCTTCCGTGCAATCGGTGGTCTTGGTCTCTCTCGTTGCGATTTCTTCTATACAGATAAGGGCGAGATCTTCCTAAATGAGCTTAATACTATGCCAGGTTTTACCCAGTGGTCTATGTACCCACTACTTTGGGACAATATGGGAATCAGCTACCCAGAACTAATTGAGCGTTTGGTTGACCTTGCTAAGGAGAGCTTTAACAAGCACGAAGCGCATTTGCTATAAAAATGAAAGAAGGGGTAGAAGCCCGAACCTTCACTGTAGGTGATTAGAGTTCTCGGACTTCAACCCTTTTTAAAGGAGTAGAAATGAAATTAACGATCCATGAAGTTGCCCAAGCTGTTGGAGCTAAAAATGATGTTAGTCTTTTTGCGGATGCTCAGTTAGAAAAAGCTGAGTTTGACAGTCGTTTGATTGCTGCAGGGGACTTATTTGTGCCCCTCAAAGGTGCGCGTGATGGCCACGATTTTATCGAAACAGCTTTTGAAAATGGTGCAGTAGTAACCCTGTCTGAGAAAGAGGTTGCAAATCATCCCTACATTCTAGTAGACGATGTGTTGTCTGCCTTTCAAACCCTCGCAGCCTACTATCTTGAAAAAACGGCAGTTGATGTCTTTGCTGTTACGGGTTCAAATGGCAAGACAACGACCAAAGATATGTTGGCACATTTACTATCAACAACCTACAAGACCTACAAAACCCAAGGCAATTACAATAACGAGATTGGCCTTCCCTACACGGTTCTTCACATGCCTGAGGGGACAGAAAAGTTGGTCTTGGAGATGGGACAGGATCACTTGGGAGATATCCATCTCTTGTCTGAATTGGCACACCCAAAGACAGCCATCGTGACCTTGGTTGGAGAAGCCCATTTGGCCTTTTTCAAAGACCGTTCAGAGATTGCTAAAGGGAAGATGCAAATTGCAGACGGTATGGCTTCAGGTTCTTTGCTTTTGGCGCCAGCTGACCCTATTGTAGAGGACTACTTGCCAACAGATAAAAAGGTGGTTCGTTTTGGACAAGGAGCAGAGCTGGAAATTACAGACTTGCTTGAACGCAAGGATAGTCTGACCTTTAAGGCCAATTTCTTGGAGCAAGCCCTTGATTTGCCAGTGACAGGTAAGTACAATGCCACCAATGCTATGATTGCTGCTTATGTGGCTCTACAAGAAGGAGTTTCAGAGGAACAGATTCGTCAGGCTTTCCAGAACCTAGAATTGACGCGTAACCGCACCGAGTGGAAGAAAGCAGCCAATGGAGCAGATATTCTGTCTGACGTATACAATGCCAATCCCACTGCTATGAAGTTGATTTTGGAGACATTCTCTGCCATCCCAGCCAACGAAGGAGGCAAGAAAATAGCAGTTTTGGCGGATATGAAGGAATTAGGTAGCCAGTCTGTTCAACTCCATAATCAGATGATTTTGAGCCTCTCGCCAGATGTGCTGGATACCGTTATTTTCTATGGAGAAGATATTGCGGAATTAAGCCAACTGGCTAGTCAAATGTTCCCAATCGGTCACGTTTTTTATTTCAAGAAAACAGCCAACGAGGACCAATTTGAAGACCTTGTCAAGCAAGTTAAGGAAAGCCTCGGTGCCAATGACCAAATCTTGCTCAAAGGCTCGAACTCTATGAATCTAGCTAAGTTGGTAGAAAGTTTAGAAAATGAATGCAAGTGATTTTGTCAAGTATCTTCAAAGAATGATTGCCATTACAGATACTGGATTAACCTTTACAAAAGATCCTTTCGACCGCGAGCGTTACGAGGACTTGCGAAGCCTGTTATCTGAAATGTTGAATCAGGGATTAGACATAGATTCAGAAGAAGTGGCAGAAGTCTTGAAACCGACTTCCGCTTATGCGACTCCTTTAATGGACGTCCGTGCTTGGATTGTTGAGGATGAAAAAATTTGTCTGGTTAGGGGACAAGGAGAGGAAAGTTGGGCTTTGCCAGGTGGTTTTGGTGAAGTTGGCTATTCTCCAACCGAAAATATTCTTAAAGAAATTGAAGAAGAAACCGGTTTTACAGCAAAAGCTGAAAGGTTACTTGCAGTTTTTGATACCAATCGTTTCCAACTACAGAGCAAACAATATGCAAAGTTTGTCTTTGAATGCCAACTTCTTGACGGACAATTTCAAGAGAATCAAGAAATTGCTGAGCTTCAATTTTTTGCCATTGACCAATTGCCGGCCCTATCTGAAAAACGCATCACCAAGGAGCAAATGGAGATTCTTTGGCAAGTTTATAGAGGACAAAGAGACCAATATGTCGATTAGTTTGTGCTAGAGAAGTCGACAAATCAAAAAAAGGTGTCTGTAAAGTGCATTTCTGCAATACAAATGATATAATAGGTTGCGAATTTAAGACGTAAGTGTTCTATGAATAGCATAGAATCAAGTTTTTTCAAAAAATTTAAAAGCTGGAGAAAGTGAATTTTTTACCGCCTCTGGCTAGATGAATGAGGAAGAGAATATGAATTTGTGGGATCAATTGTTTACCACGCAGATATCAGAACCGCCCCAGTTTGAACTCCACTGGTATATTGGTTTGTTATGTATACTGGCCTTTACTTTCTACACTTCTTATCGTTTTCGTGACAAAGTGGCTTACCAACGATTTATTCAGATTCTTCAATCTGTTCAACTGATTATTCTGTATAGCTGGTATTGGGGAAACCATCTGCCCCTGTCAGAAAGTTTACCCTTCTATCATTGCCGTGTAGCCATGTTTGTCTTGCTCCTGATCCCGGGAACCTCTAAGTACAAGCAATACTTTGCCCTTCTAGGAACCTTTGGGGCAACAGTGGCTCTGACTTATCCACTATTTGATCCTTATCCGTTTCCACACGTGACCATCCTGTCCTTCGTTATCGGACATGTGGCACTTTTGGGGAATGCGCTCCTATACTTGTTTAAGAATTATGAAGCTTCCCTGCTCAACTTCAAAAATGTAGCGGTGATTACCTTCACCTTGAACGCTTTGATATGGGTTGTTAATTTAGTTGTCAGTGGGGATTATGGTTTCTTAACGAGACCGCCACTTGTTGGAAATCACGGACAACTTTTGAATTACCTTATTGTTTCGAGCGTTATCGTGATAGCAATTTGCGTAACAGCAAAATTGCTAGAGATTTTTTTACAGCAAAAATCGGAAGAATTTATTCAAGAGAAGGTCTAAAAAGACCTTCTTTTTTTGATGGGTTATAAATATTATCGAATTGTTGACAAGAACATCAAAAACTTTTTCCAGAAGAAAAATTTTCTACTATTTTCTCAAAAAACATGCAGGAAATTTACGAAAAACTAAGCATGATTAGTTTTTTTGTGTTATAATATTCTTTGAATAGCTATGCCCAAACATAGTTATTAAATAGAAGTGAGAAACTTGGAAGATAGAGAGGATGCGATGTAATGACTAGAGATGGTTTTTTTACAGGCTTAGATATCGGAACTAGCTCCATTAAGGTGTTAGTTGCTGAGCATAGAGATGGCGAAGTAAATGTAATTGGTGTTAGTAATGCCAAAAGTAAAGGTGTAAAAGACGGAATTATTGTTGATATTGAAGCGGCTGCTTCGGCAATCAAATCCGCAATCACACAGGCAGAAGAGAAAGCAGGTATTTCTATCAAGTCTGTCAACGTTGGTCTTCCAGCAAATCTTCTGCAGGTCGAACCAACACAAGGAATGATTCCTGTAACATCAGATACAAAAGAAATTACAGATCAGGATGTTGAAGATGTTGTTAAATCAGCTTTGACAAAGAGCATGACTCCTGATCGTGAAGTGATTACCTTTATTCCAGAAGAATTCATCGTGGATGGTTTCCAAGGAATCCGTGACCCTCGTGGTATGATGGGTGTCCGTTTGGAAATGCGTGGTCTGCTTTACACAGGTCCTCGTACGATTCTACACAATCTTCGCAAGACGGTCGAACGTGTAGGTATCCAGGTTGATAATGTGATTATTTCACCTTTGGCGATTGTGAACTCCGTTCTCAATGAAGGTGAACGTGAATTTGGTGCGACTGTCATTGACATGGGTGGAGGTCAGACTACTGTAGCGACTATCCGTAACCAGGAATTGCAATTCACCAATATCTACCAAGAAGGTGGAGATTACGTTACAAAAGACATTTCTAAAGTCTTAAAAACATCTCAAAAAATTGCTGAAAGTTTGAAACTGAACTATGGTGAAGCTTACGTTCCACTTGCAAGTAATGAAACTTTCCAAGTTGAAGTAATTGGCGAAGTAGAACCTGTTGAAGTGACAGAAAGCTACTTGGCAGAAATTATTTCAGCACGTATCAAACATATCTTTGACCAAATCAAACAAGAGTTGGAAAGAAGACACTTGTTAGATTTGCCAGGTGGTATCGTCCTTATCGGTGGAAATGCAATTTTGCCAGGAATTGTTGAATTAGCCCAAGAAGTATTTGGTGTTCGAGTAAAACTTCACGTACCAAACCAAGTGGGAATTCGCAACCCTGCATTTGCTCACGTGATTAGTTTATCTGAGTTTGCTGGTAAATTGACTGAAGTCAATCTTCTTGCTCAAAAAGCAGTTAAAGGAGATGAATTCCTTCGTCAAAAACCAATCAACTTTGGCATTCCAAATCAACGTTTGAATCCTGTGGCGCAACCAAGCCCAACACAGACAACTCCAGTTGAAACTGTACAGGAAACTCCAGTTGCTCCCAAGGAAGAATTCCAAGCAAGTTCTCAAAGTAAACCGAAGCTAACAGAACGTTTCCGTGGTTTAATCGGAAGCATGTTTGATGAATAAAAGAGGATAAGAAATTATGACATTTTCATTTGATACAGCAGCAGCTCAAGGCGCAGTTATTAAGGTAATTGGTGTCGGTGGTGGTGGTGGTAACGCCATTAACCGCATGGTTGACGAAGGTGTTGCTGGTGTAGAATTTATCGCAGCCAACACTGATGTACAAGCCCTTAGCAGTACGAAAGCAGAAACCGTTATCCAACTTGGTCCAAAATTGACTCGTGGTTTGGGTGCTGGAGGACGTCCAGAAGTTGGACGCAAAGCTGCAGAAGAAAGCGAAGAAGCTTTGACGGAAGCAATCAGCGGTGCAGACATGGTCTTCATCACTGCTGGTATGGGTGGTGGATCTGGTACAGGTGCTGCCCCTGTTATTGCACGTATCGCTAAAGATCTTGGTGCTCTTACAGTTGGTGTCGTGACACGTCCTTTCGGATTTGAAGGAAGCAAACGTGGTCAGTACGCTGTAGAAGGAATCAATGAACTTCGCGAGCATGTTGATACTTTGTTGATTATCTCTAACAACAACTTGCTTGAAATTGTTGACAAGAAAACACCGCTTCTTGAAGCTCTTAGTGAAGCAGATAACGTTCTTCGTCAAGGTGTTCAAGGGATTACTGACTTGATCACGAACCCAGGATTAATTAACCTTGACTTTGCTGACGTGAAAACTGTAATGGCAAATAAAGGGAATGCCCTTATGGGTATCGGTATTGGTAGTGGTGAAGAGCGCGTTGTTGAAGCAGCTCGTAAAGCAATTTACTCTCCACTTCTTGAAACAACTATCGATGGTGCCGAGGATGTGATTGTCAACGTTACTGGTGGTCTTGATTTAACGTTGATTGAAGCAGAAGAAGCTTCAGAAATTGTCAATCAAGCAGCTGGCAAAGGTGTAAACATCTGGCTTGGAACATCTATCGACGAAAGCATGAAGGATGAAATCCGTGTGACTGTTGTAGCGACAGGTGTTCGTCAAGAACGACTAGAAAAAGTAGTCGGGTCTGCTACCAACCAACCAGTTGGTCGACCATCAACTAAAACTCCACAAGCACACACATTTCACCGTCAATTCGACTTGGAAGAGACAGCAGAACTGCCTAAATCAAGTCCACGTCGCTTTGAAACCAACCAAGCATCTGCTTTTGGAGATTGGGACTTGCGCCGTGAGTCAATTGTTCGCCAAACAGATCCCGTTGTTTCACCAGTTGAACGCTTTGAAACACCAGTTTCACAAGATGAGGATGAATTGGATACACCTCCATTCTTCAAAAATCGTTAATCAATGAATTTGAAAAAAAATACTGAATTAGTTTTTCAGCAAATTGCTGATGCTAGTCAAAAAGCCAACCGTAATATAGATGCTGTTTCAGTAATCGCAGTGACAAAATATGTAGATGTACAAACAGCGGAAGCCTTGCTTCCGCTTGGCATCCATCATATCGGTGAAAATCGAGTTGATAAATTTTTAGAAAAATATCAGGCCTTGAAAGATTACCCAGTCACTTGGCATTTAATAGGAACACTACAGAGACGGAAAGTAAAAGAAGTAATCCCATATGTGGATTACTTTCATGCTTTAGACTCCCTAAAGTTAGCACAGGAAATTCAAAAGAGAACAGATCATGTTATCAAGTGTTTCTTGCAGGTTAATATTTCTGGGGAAGAAAGCAAGCATGGGTTTTCAAAAGAAGAATTGCTAGAACTTTTGCCAGAATTGGCTAAGTTAGATCAGATTGAGTATGTTGGTTTAATGACCATGGCTCCTTTTGAGGCAGGCAGTGATGAATTGAAAGAAATTTTCAAGGATACGCAGGCTCTGCAAGCAGAAATTAGAGAAAAACAAATCCCTAATATGCCGATGACAGAGCTAAGTATGGGAATGAGTCGTGATTTTAAAGAAGCGATTCAGTTCGGCTCAACCTTTGTTCGAATCGGTACAGCATTTTTTAAATAGGAGAGAGCTATGTCTTTAAAAGATAGATTCGATAAATTTATAGATTATTTTACAGAAGATGGGGAAGAAACGACTAACTACCAGACTCAACAAGAGGAAACAGTTAGCCCAGCTATCTCATCTTCTAAAGAATTACCAGCACCTGCTCAGTCAGGATCAGCAAAAGATGCGAATATTACTCGCCTCCATGCTCGTCAACAAGAGTTGGCAAAGCAAAACCATCACTCAGATGAGAAAGTGACGATTGATGTTCGTTATCCAAGAAAGTATGAGGATGCAACTGAGATTGTTGATTTGTTAACTGGAAATGAAAGCATCTTGATTGATTTCCAATACATGACAGAAGTACAAGCGCGTCGCTGCCTTGATTACTTGGACGGAGCCCGTCACGTCTTGGCTGGAAATATGAAAAAAGTTGCGAGTACGATGTATCTATTGACGCCTGTCAACGTTATCGTGAATATTGAGGATATCAAATTTCCAGACGAATCACAAGGTGCCGAGTTCGGCTTTGATATTAAACGAAATAGAGCAAGATAATGATTTTCTTAATCCGTTTAATCCAGAATGCAGTTAGCATTTACTCCATCATTCTCGTTGCATTTGCTCTTCTTTCATGGTTTCCAAATGCCTATGAAAGTCAACTAGGTCGCTTAGTCATCAGACTTGCTCGTCCAGTTATCGAGCCACTTCGTAAGCTCAATTTACAATTTGCTGGTCTTGATTTTACTGTCTGGGCCGCGTTGATTCTGATCCAGTTTCTTGGAAATATCTTAACACGACTAGTGCTATTACTATGACAGTAGATCGATCCATTTATCAGCATTTTTCCCAAGATGATATTCCCTTTATTGATAAGGGTTTAGAGTGGATCAAGCGGGTAGAAGATACATATGCACCAGTGCTTACTCCTTTTATCAATCCCCATCAGGAACAGATCTTGAGGGTGCTAGCTGGGACATATGAACTGGGTTGCCAAAGTAGTGGTGATTTTCTTCCGACGGAGTCGGTTCGTGTTCTTCTGTATCCAGATTACTTTGAACCGGAAATATCAGACTTTGAAATGACCTTGTTAGAAATTTGCTATCCGAGCAAGTTTGAACAGCTGAGCCATGGAAAAATATTGGGAACAATCATCAACCAGCTAGGAATTGACCGTAAATTATTTGGTGATATCTTGGTAGATGAAAAGAGAGCACAGATTTTTGTCAATCGTGATTTTATTCCTCTTTTTCAGGATGGAATAAGAAAGATTGGCAGACTTCCTGTATCGCTGGAGGAACGTCCTTTTACCGATAGGATTATATCTAAAATTGACTTTAGAGAACGAGAAATTTTAGTTTCGAGTTTTCGATTGGATGCCCTCTTATCAAGTGCCTTGAAATTATCTAGAAATCAAACCAGTCAACTGATTGAGAAAAAATCTGTCCAGGTAAACTATCATCTGGTTGAAAAATCTGATTACCAGGTTGCAGTTGGAGATTTGATCAGTGTGAGAAAGTTTGGTCGTCTAAAAATTGTTAAAGACAATGGACAGACAAAAAAAGACAAGATAAAATTAAGCATTCAATTATTATTAAGTAAGTGAGGAAAAGTATGCCAATTACATCATTAGAAATTAAAGATAAAACCTTTGGTACAAGATTTAGAGGTTTTGATCCAGAAGAAGTAGATGAATTTCTGGATATCGTTGTTCGTGACTACGAAGACTTGGTTCGTAGCAATCACGATAAAGAGACACACATCAAGAGTTTGGAAGAACGTTTGTCTTACTTTGATGAGATGAAGGATTCCTTGAGTCAGTCAGTTTTGATTGCTCAAGATACAGCGGAGCGTGTTAAACAAGCTGCTCAAGAACGTTCAAACAATATTATTCAACAAGCTGAACAAGATGCTCAGCGTTTGCTTGAAGAAGCGAAATACAAGGCAAACGAAATTCTTCGTCAGGCAACAGATAATGCTAAGAAAGTTGCTGTTGAAACTGAAGAATTGAAGAACAAGAGCCGTGTATTCCATCAGCGTCTTAAATCAACGATTGAAAGTCAGTTAGCTATTGTTGAATCATCTGATTGGGAAGATATTCTTCGCCCAACAGCTACTTACCTTCAGACAAGTGATGAAGCCTTTAAAGAAGTGGTTGGTGAAGTTCTTGGTGAATCCGTATCTTTACAACCAGAGGAAGAACCAATTGATATGACTCGTCAATTCACTCCAGAAGAGGTTGCTGAATTGCAAGCTCGTATCGAGGCTGGAAACAAAGAATTGGCTGAATTTGAAGCCCAACAAAATCAACATACAGAAGAACTTGTCCAGCATGAAGAGTCAGTTGAAGTAGAAGCTACTGCAGCAACTGAGGAAGATGCAAACAAAGAATCTGTTCTTATCCTATAAGAAAATGTGAGAACAAGATCGAACCAACTATATTATCAGCGAGCGGGAGATGGTGAGAGTCCTGCAATCCCTAGTGGTTAGATTATCCTCTCAAGCAATCCAGTCTGAAAGCAGTAAGACTGGACGTTCCCCACGTTACGGGAAAAGAGGAAAAGAGACCCTGTCTTTTTTCGAACAAAGGTGGTACCACGATTTTCGTCCTTTTTTGCGAGTCGTGGTTTTTATTTTGTCTATATAATAAAGGAGATATAATGAAACTCAAAGATACCCTTAATCTTGGAAAAACTGAATTTCCAATGCGTGCTGGTCTTCCAACCAAAGAGCCAGTTTGGCAAAAAGAATGGGAAGAAGCAAAACTTTACCAACGTCGTCAAGAATTGAACCAAGGAAAACCACATTTCACCTTGCATGATGGACCTCCGTATGCAAACGGAAATATTCACGTTGGACACGCTATGAACAAGATTTCTAAAGATATTATTGTTCGTTCTAAGTCTATGTCAGGATTCTATGCACCATACATCCCAGGTTGGGATACACATGGTTTGCCAATCGAGCAAGTCTTGGCAAAACAAGGTGTTAAACGCAAAGAAATGGACTTGGTTGAGTACTTGAAACTTTGCCGTGAGTATGCTCTTTCTCAAGTTGATAAACAACGGGAAGACTTTAAACGTTTGGGGGTTTCTGGGGACTGGGAAAATCCTTATGTGACTTTGACTCCAGACTATGAGGCAGCTCAAATCCGTGTCTTTGGTGAAATGGCCAAGAAAGGCTATATCTACCGTGGTGCCAAGCCAGTTTATTGGTCATGGTCATCTGAGTCAGCCCTTGCAGAAGCGGAAATTGAATACCATGACTTAGTTTCAACTTCTCTTTACTATGCCAACAAGGTAAAAGATGGTAAAGGTGTCCTCGATACAGATACGTATATCGTTGTTTGGACAACAACTCCATTCACCATCACTGCTTCTCGTGGATTGACAGTTGGAGCGGATATTGATTACGTAGTCGTTCAACCAGCTGGTGAAACTCGTAAGTTTGTGGTTGCTTCAGAATTGTTGGCTAGTTTGTCTGAAAAGTTTGATTGGACTGATGTCCAAGTCTTGGCGACTTATCGTGGGCAAGAATTGAATCACATTGTGACAGTCCACCCATGGGATACAGCAGTAGATGAACTGGTAATCCTTGGTGACCACGTTACGACTGACTCTGGTACAGGTATCGTCCATACAGCTCCAGGTTTTGGTGAGGATGACTACAATGTCGGTGTTGCCAATGGACTTGAAGTTGCTGTAACCGTCAATGAACGCGGGATCATGATGGCAAATGCTGGTCCTGACTTTGCAGGTCAATTCTATGACAAGGTTGTGCCGACTGTTATCGAAAAACTTGGCGACCTTCTCCTTGCTCAAGAAGAAATTTCTCACTCATATCCATTTGACTGGCGTACGAAAAAACCAATCATCTGGCGTGCAGTACCACAATGGTTTGCCTCTGTATCTAAATTCCGCCAAGAAATCTTGGATGAAATTGAAAAAGTGAAATTCCATTCAGAATGGGGTAAAGTGCGCCTTTACAACATGATCCGTGATCGTGGCGACTGGGTTATCTCTCGCCAACGTGCTTGGGGAGTTCCCCTTCCTATCTTCTATGCAGAAGACGGAGCACCAATCATGACAGCTGAAACTATTGAACATGTGGCTCAACTCTTTGAGAAACACGGTTCTATCATCTGGTGGGAACGTGATGCCAAAGACCTCTTACCAGCAGGCTTTACCCATCCAGGTTCTCCAAATGGTGAGTTCAAGAAAGAAACAGACATCATGGACGTTTGGTTTGACTCAGGTTCATCATGGAATGGAGTTGTAGTAAACCGTCCTGAGTTGACTTACCCAGCTGATCTCTACCTTGAAGGTTCTGACCAATACCGTGGTTGGTTCAACTCATCACTCATCACATCTGTTGCCAACCATGGCGTAGCGCCATACAAACAAATCTTGTCACAAGGATTTGCCCTTGACGGTAAAGGTGAAAAGATGTCTAAATCTCTTGGGAATACCATTGCGCCAAGTGATGTTGAAAAACAATTTGGTGCGGAAATTTTGCGTCTCTGGGTAACAAGTGTTGACTCAAGCAACGACGTGCGTATCTCTATGGATATCTTGAGCCAAGTCTCTGAAACTTACCGTAAGATCCGTAACACACTTCGCTTCTTGATTGCCAATACATCTGACTTTAACCCAGCTCAAGACGCAGTGGCTTACGATGAGCTTCGTTCTGTTGACAAGTACATGACCATTCGCTTTAACCAGCTTGTGAAGACCATTCGTGATGCTTATGCTGACTTTGAATTCTTAACCATCTACAAGGCCTTGGTGAACTTTATCAACGTTGACTTGTCTGCCTTCTACCTTGACTTCGCCAAAGACGTTGTCTACATCGAAGGTGCCAAATCACTCGAACGCCGTCAAATGCAAACAGTCTTCTATGACATTCTTGTGAAAATCACCAAACTCTTGACACCAATTCTGCCTCACACTGCAGAAGAAATCTGGTCATATCTTGAGTTTGAAGCAGAGGAATTCGTTCAATTGTCAGAATTACCAGAAGCTGAAACTTTTGCCAACCAAGAAGAAATCTTGGATACATGGGTAGCCTTCATGGACTTCCGTGGACAGGCTCAAAAAGCCTTGGAAGCAGCTCGTAATGCAAAAGTAATCGGTAAATCACTTGAAGCCCACTTGACAGTTTATCCAAATGAAGTGGTGAAAACTCTTCTTGGAGCATTGGATAGCAATGTAGCTCAACTTTTGATCGTGTCAGAATTGACTATTGCAGAAGGGCCAGCTCCAGAAGGCGCAGTTAGCTTTGAGGATGTAGCCTTCACAGTTGAACGCGCTGCAGGTGAAGTATGTGAGCGCTGCCGTCGTATCGATCCAACTACTGCAGAACGTAGCTACCACGCAGTTATCTGTGACCACTGTGCAAGTATCGTAGAAGAAAACTTTGCAGATGCAGTCGCAGAAGGATTTGAAGCGAAATAATCAGAATAGACTGAGAAAGGTCGCTAAAATCATAAGAAACGCATAATATCAAGAGTTCAAGTGCTTTGATATTATGCGTTTTATCATGGGAAAATTTACTAGTCCATTTCTTCAAATGAAGTTCTTCCTGGCCTGTCCGTGTAGATAATTAACATAATCAACTATTCAGTTTTCTCATAATTTTATATTTTTACTAATTATAAAGAGACTATAGAACTTAAAATTATTTTTTGAAAATCAATATTTATTATAAAATTTTATAAGATTGTTTAATTTTTAGATAAATTATGATAGAATAATACCTATAAAAATTTTAAGGAGATTATTATGAAAACAAATACACTTGCTCGTGTCAACGCTATTTTTGGTCTTATTTCAGGAATTGTATTGCTTTTAGCGCCAGTCATCATGTTTATCCTGGCTATTGGAGCTGCTGCGGCAACTGAAGACGCAGATGTAACGGTTGGGACATTGACAGGGCTCTCAATTATTTTGTCATTGGTTAAAATTGCTGTTTTAGTATTGGGAATTGTGGCTATTGTTTATTATAAAGATGATGAACGTGTTACGAATGCACCTTCTGTTTTGCTCATTGTAGGTGGTGCGGTCGGCTTGATTCCATTTTTGGGATGGGTAGGTGGAATTCTAACCATTATTGGTGGTTCACTTTACTTTGGAACATTGAAAAAATTTGTAATTGAAGAGTAGTAGTTTTCCAATTATTTTTTGGGGACTATTTCATCCTCTATCGAGAACAATTATGATAGTGTGATAAAGAGAAGACTGATAAGCTCTTCTCTTTTTAGTTGATTTTAACTAGCTTTTTTGTGAAAAATTGTGTAAAATAGAATAGATAAACGAGGGAAACCTCGAAAAATAAAAGGAGAATCCATCTAATGGTAAAATTGGTTTTTGCTCGCCACGGTGAGTCTGAATGGAACAAAGCTAACCTTTTCACTGGTTGGGCTGATGTTGATTTGTCTGATAAAGGAACACAACAAGCGATTGACGCTGGTAAATTGATCAAGGAAGCTGGTATCGAATTTGACCAAGCTTACACTTCAGTATTGAAACGTGCGATTAAAACAACAAATTTGGCTCTTGAAGCTGCTGACCAACTCTGGGTTCCAGTTGAAAAATCATGGCGCTTGAACGAACGTCACTACGGTGGTTTGACTGGTAAAAACAAAGCTGAAGCTGCTGAACAATTTGGTGATGAGCAAGTTCATATCTGGCGCCGTTCATACGATGTATTGCCTCCTGCAATGCCTCATGATGACGAATACTCAGCACATACTGACCGTCGTTACGCTTCACTTGACGATTCAGTCATTCCAGATGCTGAAAACTTGAAAGTGACTTTGGAACGTGCCCTTCCATTCTGGGAAGATAAAATCGCTCCAGCACTTAAAGATGGTAAAAACGTATTCGTAGGAGCTCACGGTAACTCAATCCGTGCCCTTGTAAAACACATCAAACACTTGTCAGATGATGAAATCATGGGTGTAGAAATCCCTAACTTCCCACCATTGGTATTCGAATTCGACGAAAAATTGAACGTCGTAAAAGAATACTATCTTGGAAAATAATCTATAAACAGAAAGCCTAGGATTCCTAGGCTTTTTGTTTTTGCTTCTGGTTTCCAACTAGTTGAAAAAGCGTTATAATGATAATAGGAAGTAATTTGTTTGAGAGAAGGTGTGTCTGATGGCTTATATTGAGATGAAACACAGCTACAAGCGTTACCAGGTTGGGGATACAGAGATTGTGGCTAATCGTGATGTGAATTTTGAAATTGAAAAAGGGGAGCTGGTTATCATACTTGGTGCTTCAGGTGCTGGAAAATCAACCGTTCTCAATCTTTTAGGAGGTATGGATACCAATGATGAGGGGGAGATTTGGATTGATGGTGCCAATATTGCCAACTATAGTTCGCACCAACGAACAAACTATCGTCGTGAAGATGTAGGCTTTGTTTTTCAATTTTACAATCTGGTCTCCAATCTGACAGCCAAGGAAAATGTGGAACTGGCTTCAGAAATCGTGACAGATGCCTTGGATCCAGAGCAAGTGCTCAAAGATGTAGGTCTGGCTCATCGCCTGAATAACTTTCCAGCCCAGCTTTCTGGAGGGGAGCAACAGCGAGTCTCCATTGCACGTGCTGTAGCCAAAAATCCTAAAATCCTCCTTTGTGATGAACCGACGGGTGCCTTGGATTACCAGACGGGGAAGCAAGTCTTGAAGATTCTCCAAGACATGTCTCGTCAAAAAGGAGCAACGGTGATTATCGTAACCCACAATGGCGCGCTAGCCCCTATTGCAGATCGGGTGATTCATATGCGCGATGCCACGGTTAAGAGCATGACGGTCAATGAGCATCCGCAGGATATCGATACATTGGAGTATTAGCATGAAAAAAACGTATCGGAAAGACCTATTTCAGTCAGTGACGGCTTCAAAGGGACGCTTTGTTTCTATCCTGACCTTGATGATGCTGGGTTCTTTAGCCCTTATTGGTCTCAAAGTGGCCAGTCCAAATATGGAACGTACGGCAGGGGATTATCTCCGTAAAGCCAATACCCTAGATCTGGCAGTGATAGCTGATTATGGCTTGGACAAAGAAGACCAAGACGAATTAAAGGCCCTTCAAGGAGCAAGTGTTGAATTTGGTTATATGGCAGACCTAACCGTTGAAAATAGTGAAGAAGCGGTTCGACTTTATTCCAAGCCAGAGGGGATTTCAACCTTCCAAGTGACAGAAGGGCGACTGCCAGAGGCTGATGAGGAAATTGCCCTAGCCGACTTCTGGAAAGACCGCTATCAGATTGGGCAGACCATTACCTTTACTAAGAAAGAAGAAGGGAAGTCCGTCCTAAAATCCCAAACTTTTACAATTACTGGATTTGTTCAGTCGGGTGAGATGCTTTCTCAAAAAGACTTAGGGAGTGCTAGCAGTGGAAATGGAAGCTTGGCTGGCTATGGAGTGATTTTGCCCAGCCAGTTTGATTCAGATGTTTATAGTATTGCGCGTGTGCGCTATGATGATTTAAAAAATCTGGATGCTTTTTCATCAGACTATAAAACCAAACGAACCCAACATCAGGAAGAGTTGCAAGATTTGCTAGCCGATAATGGTCAAAAACGATTGGTAAGCATCAAAGCCAATGGGCAAAAGAGCTTGGAAGAGGGGAAAGAACAGCTCCAAACTGCTGAAAGCAACTTTCAAAATGGCAATAGTCAGTTAGAGCAGGCTGAAAGTCGCTTGAAAACCCAAGAAGAACAAGCGACCGCTTTACCAGAACCGCAAAAGAGTCAAATCGAGGGACAGCTGATAAAAGCAAAGGAAGAACTGGCGACTCAAAAAGAAAAACTGGCTCAGACAGAGAGTGATCTAACTAAGGAAAAAGAGAAGATTGAACAGCGTCAGAAAGAGCTTGATGAACTGGCAGAGCCGAAATATCACGTATACAATCGCCAAACCATGCCAGGGGGTCAAGGCTATCTCATGTACAGTAACGCTTCAGCAAGCATTCGTTCTGTCGGGAATATCTTCCCTGTTGTGCTATATATGGTCGCTGCAATGGTGACCTTTACAACTATGACTCGCTTTGTGGATGAAGAACGTACCAATGCCGGTATTTTCAAGGCCCTAGGTTACCGGAATCAAGATATAATTGCCAAGTTTGTCCTCTATGGTTTTCTTGCAGGAACTGTAGGAACCATTTTAGGAACGCTTCTAGGACATTATCTCCTTGCAGGCGTGATTTCGGATGTTATAACAGCTGGGATGGTCGTTGGTAAAAGTCAGGAGTATTTTTACTGGTCTTATAGCCTCCTTGCCCTAACCTTAAGTTGGGTATCCAGTGTTTTGCCGGCTTATCTGGTGGCACGGAGGGAACTACACGATGAAGCAGCCCAACTCTTACTTCCAAAACCTCCCGTTAAGGGATCAAAGATTTTGCTGGAACGCCTGAGCTTTATTTGGAGTCGTTTGAGTTTTACTCATAAGGTTACGGCGCGAAATATTTTCCGTTATAAGCAACGGATGTTGATGACCATTTTTGGAGTTGCGGGTTCGGTTGCTCTCCTATTTGCAGGTCTTGGCATTCAGTCTTCTGTGGGAGGAGTTGTCGATCGTCAATTTGAACAAATCCAGCAATACCAGATGATTGTAGCAGAAAAGAGCAGTGCGAGTGAGCAAGAAAAAGCAGATTTAGAAAGTGCCTTGCAGGCTGAATCTATCCATGCTTATCAAAAGATTTATTCTAAATCCATTGAAAAAGATTTTAAAGGAAAAGCAGGACTTCAAACCATCACCATGATGGTTACTAGTGGAGAAGACTTCAAGCCCTTTATCGCATTAGAGGAAAATGGCCAAGAGGTGCAGATCACAGATGGAGCGGTCGTGAGTCAAAAACTAGCTCAACTAGCAAATGTTAAGGTTGGGGACGAGTTGGAGCTTGATGGGAAGGAAATCAAGGTATCGGCTATTTCTGAAAACTATGTTGGACACTTTGTTTATCTCAAACGAGACACATACGAACAAGTCTACGGTACCAGTCCACAAGACAATACCTACCTAGTAAAATTAAAAGAGCCAACACCTTCCAATATCGAGAGAGAAGCAGCTATCTTTATGGAAAAAGCAGCTGTTTCTGGGGTGGTTCAAAATGCAACAGCTATCCATCTCTTTGAATCCGTGGCTAGTTCGCTCAATAAAACCATGGCCATCCTTGTCCTTGTTTCCGTTTTACTAGCCATTGTCATTCTTTACAATCTCACCAATATCAATGTGGCAGAACGTATCCGTGAACTTTCCACTATCAAGGTTCTCGGTTTCCATAATAAAGAAGTGACCCTCTATATCTACCGTGAGACTATGGTGCTGTCCCTTGTGGGAATTGCTCTCGGTTTGGTAGCTGGCCACTATTTACATCAATTTTTGATACAAATGATTTCACCTGCCACCATACTTTTTTATCCACGAGTCAGCTGGGAAGTCTATGCTCTTCCAATCGTCGCAGTGACTGTAATCTTAGCCTTACTGGGCGTCTTTGTCAATCACCACTTAAGAAAAGTGGATATGCTCGAAGCCCTGAAATCAGTAGAGTAATTCACTGTTTTAAACAGTAAATTAGTTGACAAAGTCCCTGCTTCTTGGTAGAATAAGAACTGTCGTAAAGACAAATAACTTCTTCTTGGTTACAGGCATGCCAACCTGTCACTCGGATGAAGCCAAATAAAAAGGAGAAACATCATGGCAATCTCAAAAGAGAAAAAAAATGAAATCATCGCACAATATGCACGTCACGAAGGTGATACAGGTTCAGTAGAGGTTCAAGTTGCTGTCCTTACTTGGGAAATCAACCACCTTAACGAACACATCAAACAACATAAAAAAGACCACGCTACTTACCGTGGATTGATGAAGAAAATCGGTCGCCGTCGTAACTTGCTTGCATACTTGCGTAAGAACGACGTTAACCGTTACCGTGAGTTAATCAACTCTCTAGGACTTCGTCGTTAATTATGATGCTAAGGGCGTTAAAAAAACCGTATGAAAATAGGGAAAGGAAACAGTGTTCGATGAACACAAGGAGTTTCATCTTTTTCACTAGGATTCTAGCCCGAGCTCAAATCAGCTCTCTGACTTCAGAGAGCTTTTTTATTGAGGTTTTATCGGTCACAATTTTGGAGACTACAAAAACCTCAAATGGTATCAGCTAATGACACCATGAAGGTGCGCAGTTACTCGGCTTGAAAAGCCGAGTAACTGTCTGCAAGCCCCCTCGGAGAGCCCACACTTTACGAAGTAAAGTATAGTATGTTATACTTTACATAGAAGTAGTCACCGAATTCCAGTTAGAAATTACTTTGTAACTACGTTTTGAGGAGGAGTAAAATGCTTTCCTACGTTCGACATTACCCACTAGCGATAGCTAAATTAATGTGTCTGTGCTCTCCTAAAATCTGCTGATTTATTACTGACTAATACAGGAGGTTTTTATGGGACAGACAATCATATCTGCTATTGGTGTTTATATTTCCACCAGTATCGATTATTTAATTATTTTAATTATTTTATTTGCACAGCTATCACAGAATAAACAGAAATGGCATATTTATGCGGGGCAATATCTAGGAACAGGCTTACTTGTAGGGGCGAGTTTAGTTGCTGCTTATGTCGTTAATTTCGTGCCTGAAGAATGGATGGTTGGATTGCTTGGTTTAATCCCTATCTATTTAGGGATTCGCTTTGCAATTGTTGGAGAAGGTGAGGAAGAAGAGGAAGAAATTATTGAAAGATTAGAACAAAGCAAGGCAAATCAACTGTTTTGGACAGTTACATTGCTGACAATTGCGTCTGGTGGAGATAATTTAGGTATCTATATACCTTATTTTGCTTCGTTAGATTGGTCACAGACCCTCGTGGCGTTGCTTGTGTTTGTAATCGGCATAATTATCTTTTGCGAGATTAGTCGGATGTTATCCTCTATTCCGTTAATATTCGAGACAATTGAAAAATACGAGCGAATCATTGTGCCCATAGTATTCATTCTACTTGGACTATACATCATGTATGAAAATGGCACGATAGAGACTTTTCTGATCGTGTAGATTTTTTTGTTTCACTAGGATTTTAGCCCGAGCTCAAATCAGCTCTCTGACTTCAGAGGGCTTTTTCTATCTATGTTTCTATCCTTGTTCATCCAATGGAAATATGGTATACTTTTTATGAGAATTTTCTAAATTTTTAATTTTGTTTAAGGAGGTTTTCATGCTTTCCAAATTTTCTGGAAGCCGACGGGACCTGCAATTTGTGTTACTTTTAGGTGTTTTGCTAGGTATTTTAGGGATTTCCCTCTTTCTAGCAGTTTCTATGGGGTCCGTAGCGATTGACTTAGGAGATACCTATCGGATCATTTTGAGCAGGTTGGGGTTTCCTCTTGAGATAGGAGAGGTTTCCAAGTCTACTCTTGCCATTGTGTGGAACATGAGATTCCCCCGAGTATTGCTCGCTCTGATAGTAGGGGTTGGTCTTTCCATGTGTGGTAGCGTGATGCAGTCTACAGTGAACAATCCCATCGCAGAGCCTTATGTCTTAGGAATTTCTGCGGGTGCAACTCTAGGGGCAACTTTGAGCATCATTCTTGGTTTAAAATTGGTGATTAGCCTTGGAGCTTTCCTTGGAGCTATTTTGGCAACAATCACTGTCCTCATCATTGCCTCCATGCAGGGAAGGATGACAACTTCCAGTCTGATCTTATCAGGAACGGTGGTCAATGCTCTTTTTCTGGCATTTTCCAACTTTATTATCTCAGTGGGTGCTAATGCTGACAGTGTGATGACCATTAAGTTTTGGACCATGGGCTCGCTTGCCGGGACTACCTGGTCTGACTTAGTTCTGCCAACTGTAGTAGTAGGAATGGCCTTTCTATTTTTCTCTACTCAGTATCGTGTTTTTAATGCGATGATGATGGGAGATGAGGCTGCTTTAACTTTGGGCATTCCCTTACGCTTTTATTGGTATCTTTATGTGACCATGGTGGCTGTGCTGACAGCAGTCTTAGTGGCAACCTGTGGGATTATTGGATTTGTTGGTCTGATTACTCCTCACTTAGCTCGAGGGTTAGTGGGAACGAATTACAGGAGGCTTTTTCCTATTGCGACCATACTTGGTTCCCTCTTTGTGGTCTGGGCAGATGTACTCTCCCGTATCATCATTCCAAATGCTGAGTTGCCTATTGGTATTTTCACAGCCTTAGTAGGTGCTCCCTTCTTTATCTACATTGTTGGAGGTAGGCGAAGGGAGGTGAGGGCCTGATATGGACTTGATTTGTCAGGATGTTCACTTTGGACTAGGAGAGAAAAAAATCTTAAAAGGAGTTTCTCTTAAGGTTGAGGGGCATCAATTTCATACGATACTAGGGCCAAATGGAAGTGGAAAAACCAGTCTGCTTAAACTCCTCTATCGTCAGAAAAAGGCGAATAAAGGCTTGATAAGACTAGATGGAAAGCCACTGGAGCATTGGTCACTCAAAGAAACAGCCAAGCAAATGGCAGTTGTCACCCAGTTTAATCAATTGCAGTTTGATTGTACAGTTGAGGAAATCGTCTTGCTGGGAAGAACTCCCCATCTCTCTTTTTTACAGAAGGAAAAGGAAAGGGATTATGCCCTCGTTCAAGATGCTCTCGTCAAGGTGGATATGCTTGAGAAGAAAACTCGTCTTTATTCGTCCCTGTCAGGGGGGGAGAAACAACGAGTCTTATTAGCCCGCGCCTTGGCGCAAGAACCGACTCTCTTGCTCCTGGATGAACCTACCAATCACCTGGATATCAAGTATCAGCTAGACTTGTTGGCCATTGTGAAGAATCTCAAGGTCAATGTTTTAGCTGTCCTACATGATATTCAACTTGCTTGTCGCTATTCGGATTATCTCTATCTGATGAAAGAGGGAGAAATCCTTTACCAAGGGACTCCAAAGGAGACCATCACCCCTGAGTCATTGCAAACTGTATACGGAGTTCAAAGTCAGGTTACTTGGACCGAGGATCAGCAAGCTATGATTCACTATTTATAAGAATGAAAAGGAAAACAAGATGAAAAAAACACTAAGCATTTTACTCGTAACAGTAGCTACCCTAACCATGACAGCTTGTGGCAATACTACTACAGAAAAAACTACCACACAGTCTAGCACAGAAACAAGTCAAAAGGCGAACACAAAGACGACTTATCCACTAACGGTCAAAACCTATGATGCTAAGGGAAATGAAGTCGAACAAGTCTTTGACAAGGCACCTGAAAAAGTTATCACCAACAATCTATCAACCACTGAAATCTTATTGGAGTTGGGCTTGAAGGATAAAATTGCTGGCATGCTTAACCCTGATAATGCTGTGACGGACAAATACAAGGACGCAATTGCGACTATTCCTCAAATTGGAGATAAAAAAACAGTCTCACAAGAGACAGTCCTTTCTTATGAGCCAGATGCTGTGATGGGTCGAAACATGATGTTTTCTGAAAAATCCTTGGGGACAGTTAGCACTTGGAATGAAAACAAAATCCCAGTCTATACACAAAAAGCTTCTCTCTCAACGATTCAGCAAGATTTGGGAAATATTGTAGAAGACGTTAAAAATCTTGGAATGATTTTCAATGTTCAGGACAAGGCTAATGAATACGCAGCCCAATTACAAGCTAAAATTGATGCTGTTAAGAAAGCCAATCCAGAAAGCCAAGGTGAAAAGAAAAAGGCTTTGATTATGGTTGCTTATAATGACGAAACCTTCGGTGCTTACAAGTCTGCTTTGCAAGAGAGCTTGTTGAATCAACTTGGTTATACCAACGTTGCAACGGGAACATCAGGCTTGACCTTGGAAAATCTCGTGTCAATGGATCCTGAGTTGATTATCTATGTGACCAGCGACCGCAATAAAAAATTGGATGCCAACGCAGTAGAGTTGATGAAGGCAAATGAAGTTTTGGAAAACGTTCCTGCAATTAAGAATCAAAAAATCATGACCATTTCCTACGATGAGTTGATGGACTATGGTCCAGCAGTGATTGATTCCCTTGAGAAAATCAATGACTTTATCAATAAATAATGAGTTTGATTGGGAAGGGATCCAAGTCAAGGTCAGCCTTCCTTCGACCTATGATCCCAGTCAAACCTATCCAGCGATTCTTTTGAATGATGGAAACTTGGATTTCCTATCCTCCCTTTCAGAATCTGTGATTTTAGTGGGCTTGACCTCTAAAAATCGCCTAGACGACTACACTCCATGGAAGGCAGCTGCTCTGAGAGATGGAGCTCAAGATTTTGGCGGTCAGGCAAATGCCTATCATGGTCATTTATTTGGTAGTCTTTTAGAAAAGTTGCAGGTGCTTTATCGCCTGGACAAAAATCGCCTTGCCTATGGAGGTTACTCACTAGGTGGTTTGGCGGCAGTATACAGTCTTTTCCGTTTTGATAAGGTCTCCTGTATCTTCTCTATCTGCGGTTCCTTTTGGTATCCTGATTTTACGACTTATTGCAGGGAAGAAAAGGTGAAAAATTTAGATTGTTTGCTGTATTTACAGAATGGTCAAACAGAAGGAGCCCATCATACCAATCGCTTGGCTCAAGCACCAGTCTATGCTGAGCAGATTCATACCAGTCTTCAGAAACACTATCCGACTAGTCAGTTTGTCTTTGATCCCTATGGGCATCATGAGCAAGTGGCTGAACGATTCCTAGCCTTTTCCAACTGGTTGGCCCAAAAATGGAAAATCGAATAAAAGAAATATCCCTTGGCAAAAGCCAAGGGATAATTGTATTTTTTAACCAAGAGACTCTCTCTTCTTATCTGGATTCCAGATAAAGCTTGCGATGAAGGTAAAGATAATCGTTAGGATACCAACAATCACAGCAAGGATGAGGGCTGGGATGCGGACTAACCACCAGAGTGGATTTGGTTTTTTATCATTGTGCCATTGCTTGGTTTCTTCGTCCAAACGTTGGAATTCTGCTTGGATACGGTCTGCAACCATTTCGATTCCTTCATCATTCATTTTCTTAATGTCTGAGATATCGATTGGATTTCCAAAGTTCATATCCACACGTTCACGGCTAACCAAACCTTTTAAGGTCATGGGACCTGTGTAGGTGACAGGCATGATACGGACCTTGGCCATTTTGGCAATCAAGGCAACTCCACCCTTGACATCATTTGAGTGACGGCTCCCACTTGGGAACATGATGAGAGAGCAATCGCTTTTTTTGAGGACGTTGATAGGGTACTTGATGGCAGAGGCACTAGGTTTTTCCCGGTCAATAGGAAAGGCGCCACACATACGGATCCACCAGCCAAAGATGCGGTTGTTAAACAGCTCTTTTTTGGCCATAAAGATGAATTGTTTTGGTTTGGTCGCAAAAGCCATGTAAACTGGATCCCACCAAGTCCGATGAGGTGCTACTAGGATATAGTTTTCATCTTTACTAGGGATTTTATCAGTATTGTGGTAGTGGGCATTGCCATTGATGGACCACAAGATCAGCATGACTAGTCCACGCAAATAAGTATAGAACATGAGAACTCCTTCAATTGTATTGCTTTTATTATTATACCTTATCAAAAGACTACTGGCAAACTTTTTCAGTTATCAACCAACAGTTTTTGGATGAGATTAGAATTCTTCTAGAAAAAATGATATGATAGAATTCATGGATAAAAATAAGATTATGGGATTAACCCAAAGAGAAGTAAAGGAAAGACAGGCTCAAGGTTTGGTCAATGACTTTACCGCTTCGGCCAGTACCAGTACTTGGCAAATCGTTAAACGAAATGTTTTTACACTTTTTAACGCATTAAACTTTGTTATTGCTCTAGCGCTAGCTTTTGTGCAGGCTTGGAGCAATTTGGTCTTCTTTGCTGTTATCTGCTTTAACGCTTTTTCTGGGATTGTTACCGAACTACGGGCCAAACACATGGTGGACAAGCTCAATCTCATGACCAAGGAAAAGGTCAAAACCATCCGTGAGGGTCAGGAAATTGCCATCAATCCAGAAGAGTTGGTTCTAGGTGATGTGATTCGTCTGTCTGCTGGGGAGCAGATTCCTAGTGATGCGCGGGTTTTAGAAGGCTTTGCGGAAGTCAATGAAGCCATGTTAACGGGTGAGAGTGATTTGGTGCAAAAGGAAGTTGACGCCTTGCTTTTGTCTGGAAGTTTCTTAGCCAGTGGGTCAGTTTTAGCCCGTGTCCGCCATGTCGGGGCAGAAAACTATGCTTCCAAACTCATGCTGGAAGCCAAGACTGTTAAACCCATCAACTCTCGTATCATGAAATCGCTGGACAAGCTAGCAGGTTTTACTGGGAAGATTATCATTCCCTTTGGTCTAGCTCTCCTGCTAGAAGCCTTGATGTTAAAAGGCTTGCCTCTCAAGTCTTCTGTAGTGAATACTTCGACAGCACTTTTGGGTATGTTGCCCAAGGGAATCGCCCTTTTGACCATCACTTCGCTCTTGACTGCGGTGATCAAGCTGGGCTTGAAAAAGGTCTTGGTGCAGGAGATGTACTCTGTTGAGACCTTGGCGCGCGTGGATATGCTCTGTCTGGACAAGACGGGGACCATCACCCAAGGAAAGATGCAGGTGGAGGCGGTTCTTCCTCTGACGGAAACGTATGGTGAAGAGACTATTGCAAGCATTCTGACCAGCTATATATATCATAGTGAGGATAAAAATCCTACAGCTCAAGCCATTCGCCAGCGTTTTGTGGGAGAAGTTGCTTATCCTATGCTTTCCAATCTGCCTTTCTCTAGCGACCGCAAGTGGGGAGCTATGGAGTTGGAAGGGCTAGGGACAGTTTTCTTAGGGGCGCCTGAGATGTTGTTGGACTCTGAAGTACCAGAAGCCAGAGAGGCCTTGGAGCGAGGTTCTCGTGTCTTGGTCTTGGCTCTCAGTCACGAAAAACTAGACCACCACAAGCCACAAAAACCATCTGATATTCAAGCTCTTGCCTTGCTGGAAATCTTGGACCCCATTCGAGAAGGAGCAGCTGAGACACTAGACTACCTCCGTTCCCAGGAAGTGGGACTCAAGATTATCTCTGGAGACAATCCTGTCACTGTATCCAGCATTGCCCAGAAGGCTGGCTTTGCAGACTATCAAAGCTATGTAGACTGTTCAAAAATCACGGATGAGGAATTGATTGCCATGGCTGAAGAAACAGCTATTTTCGGACGTGTTTCCCCTCATCAAAAGAAACTCATCATCCAAACGCTGAAAAAAGTAGGGCATACAACAGCAATGACAGGGGACGGAGTCAATGATATCCTGGCCCTTCGTGAGGCGGATTGTTCTATCGTGATGGCTGAAGGAGATCCGGCGACGCGTCAGATTGCTAATCTGGTTCTCTTGAACTCAGACTTTAATGATGTTCCTGAGATTCTCTTTGAAGGCCGTCGCGTGGTCAATAACATCGCTCATATCGCACCGATTTTCTTGATTAAGACCATCTATTCCTTCCTGTTAGCGGTGATTTGTATCGCCAGTGTTCTTCTGGGACGGTCTGAGTGGATCTTGATTTTCCCTTTCATCCCGATCCAGATTACCATGATCGACCAATTCGTGGAAGGTTTCCCACCATTCGTTCTGACTTTTGAGCGAAATATCAAACCTGTTGAGCCAAATTTCCTCAGAAGATCCATGCTTCGTGCCCTACCAAGTGCCCTTATGGTCGTCTTCAGCGTTCTTTTTGTGAAAATATTTGGAGCGAGTCAAGGTTGGTCTGAGTTAGAAATGTCAACTCTCCTCTATTATCTCCTTGGGTCTATCGGTTTCTTATCCGTATTTAGAGCCTGCATGCCATTTACCCTCTGGCGTGTTCTCTTGATTGTTTGGTCAGTAGGAGGCTTCCTGACTACAGCTCTCTTCCCAAGAATCCAGAAACTGCTTGAAATATCAACCTTAACTGGACAAACACTGCCTGTTTATGGAACTATGATGCTGGTCTTTACCCTGATTTTCATTCTAACTAGTCGTTATCAAGCTAGAAAATAAAGAAAGACTGCAATCTGTGGATTGCGGTTTTTTAGGTGCAAGATTGCTAGCTGAAATATGGTATAATAAAAGGTAATAGAGTTTTGGAAAGCGAGAGAAGATGATTTCAAAGAGATTAGAATTGGTGGTGTCCTTTGTGCCCCAAGGTGCTGTGTTACTTGATGTGGGGAGTGACCATGCTTATCTGCCTATCGAGTTGGTCGAAAGAGGCCAAATTAAAAGTGCTATTGCAGGGGAAGTGGTGGAAGGTCCCTACCAGTCTGCGGTCAAAAATGTTGAGGCTCACGGTCTAAAGGAGAAAATCCAAGTTCGTTTAGCCAATGGCTTAGCAGCCTTTGAAGATGTCGACCAAGTATCGGTTATCACCATTGCAGGTATGGGTGGTCGTTTGATTGCTAGGATATTGGAAGAAGGATTGGATAAGCTTGCGAGTGTAGAACGTTTAATCCTCCAGCCAAATAATCGTGAAGACGACTTGCGCATCTGGCTACAAGACCACGGTTTTCAAATCGTAGCAGAAAGCATCCTAGAAGAAGCAGGCAAGTTTTATGAAATTCTAGTTGTGGAAGCAGGACAAATGAAGTTATCTGCCAGTGATGTTCGCTTTGGACCTTTCTTGTCCAAAGAGGTCAGTCCAGTATTTGTCCAAAAATGGCAAAAAGAAGCTGTTAAGCTAGAGTTCGCCCTCGGACAAATCCCAGAAAAAAATCTGGAAGAACGTCAAGTTCTAGCTCATAAAATTCAAGCCATCAAGGAGGTGCTCCATGTTAGCAAGTGAAGTGATTAAACGTTATGAAGACTTTTGTCCTCAGGAATTTTCCATGGAGGGAGACAGTCGTGGCCTGCAAATTGGAACTCTAGACAAGGATATTCAAAGGATTATGGTTGCCCTGGATATTCGTGAAGAAACGGTGGCTGAAGCCATTGAAAAGGGTGTGGATTTGATTATCGTTAAGCACGCGCCGATTTTCCGTCCCATCAAGGACTTGGTCGCCAGCCGTCCGCAAAATCAGATTTACATCGACCTCATCAAACATGACATTGCCGTTTATGTCAGTCACACCAATATTGACATCGTTGAAAATGGCCTCAATGACTGGTTTTGCCAGATGCTAGGTATCGAGGAGACCACTTATCTGCAGGAAACAGGCCCAGAACGTGGGATTGGGCGTATTGGTGACATTCAACCTCAAACATATGAAGAATTTGCCAGTCATGTCAAACATGTTTTTGGTCTAGATAGTCTTCGCATGGTGCATTATCAAGAGAGTGATTTGAAGAAGGAAATTTCAAGAGTTGCCATTTGCGGTGGTAGTGGTCAGTCTTTCTATCCTGATGCTTTGGCAAAGGGGGCAGATGTCTATATTACTGGTGACATCTACTACCACACAGCTCAGGATATGTTGTCAGATGGCTTGTTGGCGCTGGACCCGGGCCACTATATCGAAATCCTTTTTGTCGAAAAAATTACTGCGCTCCTTGCCCAATGGAAGGCAGAAAAGGGCTGGCCTATTGAGATTTTGCCTAGTCAAGCATCGACCAATCCTTTCCACCATATCTAGTTAGAAAGTGAAAACAATGAAAGAAGTTGCCATTATTGGAGCAGGGATTGTGGGGGCAACAGTTGCCTACTACCTCTCGAAAGAAAGTGACCTTGAGGTAACCGTCTTTGACCATGGGCAGGGACAGGCTACCAAGGCAGCAGCGGGAATTATCAGTCCTTGGTTTTCAAAACGACGTAATAAAGCTTGGTACAAGATGGCACGCTTGGGGGCTGACTTTTATGTGGATTTGTTGGCTGATTTAGAAAAGTCTGATCAGGAAATCGACTTTTACCAACGCTCAGGAGTTTTTCTCTTGAAAAAGGACGAATCCAAGTTGAAAGAACTCTATGAGCTAGCCCTTCAGCGCAGGGAAGAATCTCCCTTGATAGGCCAGTTAGCTATTCTGGACCAAGCGTCTGCAAATGAATTATTCCCTGGTTTGCAGGGATTTGACCACTTGCTCTATGCTTCTGGTGGGGCGAGAGTAGATGGCCACCTCTTAGTGACTCGTTTGCTAGAAGCCAGTCAAGTCAAGCTGGTCAAAGAAAAAGTGAGTCTGACACCATTAGCATCCGGCTATCAGATTGGCGAAGAGGTGTTTGAATTGGTTGTTTTAGCGACGGGAGCTTGGTTGGGGGATATTTTGGAACCTTTAGGATATGAGGTAGATGTTCGTCCTCAGAAAGGGCAACTCCAAGATTATCAGATTTCCAAAGATATGGAATCCTATCCTGTTGTCATGCCAGAAGGGGAGTGGGATTTGATCCCTTTTGCAGGTGGGAAATTGTCCTTGGGCGCTACCCACGAAAATGATATGGGATTTGATTTGACAGTAGATGAAACCTTGCTCCAACAAATGGAGGAGGCAGCCTTACCTCACTATCCAGCCTTAGCTAAAGCGACTTCCAGAGCTGAGCGTGTGGGAATCCGTGCTTATACTCGTGATTTCTCCCCTTTCTTTGGACAGGTGCCAGGCTTAGCAGGTGTCTATGCGGCTAGTGGTCTAGGTTCATCAGGCCTCACAACGGGTCCTATCATTGGTTACCATTTAGCTCAACTAATCCAAGACAAGGAATTGACTCTGGACCCAGTAAACTATCCAATTGCAAACTATGTCAAACGAGTAAAAAGCGAATAATACTCAATGAAAATCAAAGAGCAAACTAGGAAGCTAGCCACAGGCTGCTCAAAGCATGGCTTTGAGGTTGTAGATAGAACTGATGAAGTCAGCTCAAAACACTGTTTTGAGATTGTGGATCGAACTGATGAAGTCAGTAACCATACCAATCCACGGCAAGGTGAAGCTGACGTTGTTTGAAGAGATTTTCGAAGAGTATAAGCATTTTACTGAAATTTTAGTCTCCCCTCTAGGATGGCAAATGACATTCCCTATCAAAAATGGTAAAATAAGAAAAAATAATTCGAGAATCGAGGAAAAAAGATGCAAGAAAAAATTTTGGTAACAGGTGGAGCAGGTTTTATCGGAACCCACACTGTTATTGAGTTGATCCAAGCAGGTCATCAAGTGGTTGTAGTGGATAATCTTGTCAATAGCAATCGTAAAAGTATAGAAGTTGTTGAGAGAATTACAGGGGTTGAAGTGCCTTTCTATGAGGCGGATATCCGTGATACGGATACTCTCAGAGATATTTTCAAGCAGGAAGAACCGACTGGTGTCATTCACTTTGCGGGCTTGAAGGCTGTTGGCGAATCAACCCGTATCCCTCTTGCCTACTATGACAACAATATCGCTGGAACTCTTAGTCTTTTAAAAGTTATGGAAGAAGCAAACTGTAAGAATATCATCTTCAGTTCTTCTGCGACAGTATATGGAGATCCTCACACAGTTCCAATCTTAGAAGATTTCCCACTTTCAGTGACCAATCCGTATGGTCGTACCAAACTCATGCTAGAAGAAATCTTGACCGATATCTACAAAGCAGACTCAGAATGGAATGTGGTCTTGCTTCGTTACTTTAATCCAATTGGAGCACATGAGAGTGGAGATTTAGGAGAAAATCCAAACGGTATTCCAAACAATCTCTTACCATATGTGACTCAGGTAGCTGTTGGAAAATTAGAGCAAGTGCAAGTCTTCGGAGACGATTACGATACGGAAGATGGCACTGGTGTTCGTGACTATATCCACGTTGTTGACTTGGCTAAAGGTCACGTTGCAGCTCTTCAAAAAATCCAAAAGGGGTCTGGCCTTAACATTTATAACCTTGGAACAGGCAAGGGCTACTCTGTTCTTGAAATTATCCAAAATATGGAAAAAGCAGTGGGACGTCCTATTCCTTACCGCATCGTAGAACGCCGCCCAGGTGATATCGCTGCCTGCTACTCAGACCCAGCAAAAGCCAAAGCAGAGCTCGGATGGGAAGCAGAACTCGACATCACCCAAATGTGTGAAGACGCATGGCGTTGGCAAAGCAAGCATCCAAATGGATTTGAAGACTAAGATGATGATTTCAATCATCGTCCCTTGTCTAAACGAAGAGGAAGTACTTCCTCTTTTTTATCAGTCTGTGGAAGCTCTGCTTCCTGACTTGGGAGCAGAGGTCGAATATGTCTTTGTAGACGATGGCTCAAGTGATGGGACCTTAGAGCTTTTGAAGGCCTATCGGGAGCAAAATCCTGCGGTCCGTTATGTCTCATTCTCTCGAAATTTTGGGAAAGAGGCAGCCTTATACGCAGGTTTGCAGTATGCGACTGGGGACCTGGTGGTCGTGATGGATGCAGACCTCCAGGACCCTCCAAGTATGTTGCTCGAAATGAAGGCCTTACTAGACCAGAATGCAGACTTAGACTGTGTTGGGACACGGAGAACTAGTCGGGAGGGGGAACCCTTTTTCCGCAGTTTCTGTGCTGACCTCTTTTACCGCCTCATGCAAAAAATTAGCCCAGTGGCTCTACCCTCAGGTGTCCGTGATTTTCGCATGATGAGAAGGTCTGTGGTAGATGCTATTTTAACCCTGACCGAGTCCAATCGTTTTTCTAAAGGACTCTTTGCCTGGGTGGGTTTTAAAACGCACTATCTTGATTATCCAAACGTTGAACGACAGGCTGGCAAGACCAGTTGGAGTTTTAGACAACTCTTTTTCTACTCGATTGAAGGGATTCTTAACTTTTCAGATTTTCCCTTGAGTATAGCCTTTGTAGCGGGACTCCTATCTTGTTTTCTTTCTTTTGTGATGACATTTTTTGTAGTGTTTCGGACTCTTATCTTGGGAAATCCGACATCTGGTTGGACGTCTTTGATGGCTGTCATCCTCTTTCTTGGAGGGATTCAACTTCTGACGATTGGTATTCTCGGTAAGTATATTAGTAAGATTTATCTAGAAACCAAAAAAAGACCACTCTATCTCGTCAAAGAAAAAAGTGACCTTTCTATTATTGAAGGAAAAAATAACTGAAAAAGACTATAATTTTACCTAGAAATATGCTAAACTAGTAAGTGTGGGAAAAATGAGAAAAAATCAATAACATTCATTCCCTGCTTCCTACGATGGATCTTTTAGAAGTGCTCTTGTAGGACAATTTTTGATGGCCTCCAGAACATCGCTGCTCTCAGCGATTTCTCTTTGCAATTCAACTGGATCATCGTAAAATCGAACGATTCCATTATCATGGTAATCAAAGAGTTCAGAGTAGGTTTGGCAAAGCCCGCAGGCGATGCACCGTTCGGGTATAAGTGTGACTTTCATATTTATATTGTAATAAGAAAATGTAAAAAAAACAAGGAGTAAGGTATGGAAAAAGAACCGTGGCAAGAAGATATTTACGAAAACAATGAGGAAGAAACAAGATCAGAGCGTCGACACCGGAAACAAAAAGGGAAAGGCGTTGTTGCCAATCGTGTCTTGACAGTTCTAGCTAGCCTCTTCTTTGTAATCGTTGTAGCAATGGTAGTTGTATTGATTTACCTATCAACCGGAGGAAGCAATCGTACTTCATCTTTGAAGGACTTCTATGATGCATCGTCTCCTTCTACAAGTTCAAGTTCTAAAGTAGAAGCATCATCATCTTCAAGTAGCAAGGTAGAGGAAACAGCTTCTTCTGAATCAACACCTTCAGAGAGCAGTTCGGAAGAACATACAGAAGGTGAAGGAACACTTACAGTACATCCTGGAGAGGGAGAAGCAGCTCTTGCTCAACGTGCAGGGATTTCCATTGCCCAGCTAGAGGCTCTAAATCCTTCTCACATGTCATCTGGATCTTGGTTTGCCAACCCAGGTGATGTGATTAAGACAAGATAGGAGTCGGTCATGAAGACAATTCAAATTGCTATCGATGGTCCAGCTTCGAGTGGTAAGAGTACGGTCGCAAAGATTGTCGCTAAGGATTTTGGTTATACTTATCTCGATACAGGTGCTATGTACCGTGCTGCGACTTATATAGCGCTCAAACACCAGTTGAATGCAGGAAATGTAGACCAACTTCTTGAGCTTCTTAACCAACACCCCATTAGTTTTGGTCGTTCAGAAACAGGTGAGCAACTTGTTTTTGTAGGGGATGTTGATATTACGCATCCGATTCGTGAAAATGAAGTGACCAACAAGGTTTCAAGCATTGCTGCCATTCCTGAGGTGCGTGAGAAACTGGTTTCGCTCCAGCAAGAGATTGCTCAGCAAGGTGGTATCGTCATGGATGGGCGTGATATCGGGACAGTTGTTTTACCACAAGCTGAACTCAAGATTTTCTTAGTGGCTTCTGTTGAAGAAAGAGCAGAGCGTCGTTACAAGGAAAATATTGCCAAAGGCATTGAGACAGATTTGGAAACGTTGAAAGAAGAGATTGCTGCGCGTGATTACAAGGACAGTCATCGTGAAACCTCACCTCTCAAACAGGCTGAGGATGCAGTTTATCTTGACACAACTGGACTAAGTATCCAAGAAGTGGTCGAAAAAATTGAATCAGAAGCAAAAAAATATATGTCCTAGGGACGAGAGGAGCAGGCTAAATGAAGCCTGCTCCTTTTCTCTCTTTTGCGCGCGTTTCAAAACAGTCTTTTTGGGAGAATTTTGATAGAATAGTAATATCAATAAAAAGGACGGAAGCATGACAAAGAAAATCATAGCCATTTGGGCCCAGGATGAAAAAGGTGTGATTGGGAAGGAAAATCGTCTCCCTTGGCATTTGCCGGCAGAGTTGCAACATTTTAAGGAAACAACTTTAAATCATGCTATACTGATGGGGCGAGTGACCTTTGATGGCATGGGACGTCGTCTGCTTCCAAAACGGCAAACCCTGATTTTAACGCGCAATAGCGAAGAAGTCATAGATGGGGCGCTCGTATTTCAAGATGTGGAGTCTGTTTTAGCGTGGTATCAGAGTCAGGAAAAAAATCTCTATATCATTGGCGGAAAGCAGATTTTTCAGGCTTTTGAGCCTTATTTAGATGAAATCATTGTGACACAGATTCATGCTCAGGTGGAGGGAGATACCTATTTCCCTGAGGAGTTTGACTTGTCTCGTTTTGAGACAGTCGCAAGCAAATCTTATGAGCGAGATGAGAAAAACGACTATGATTTTACCATCGAATACCGAGATAGAAAGGAAGTCTAATGGAGCGCAGTATATTTGGATTTTTTACAGCTTTTTTGTGTGTAATCTGTATTTTGACTGGAGCACAGGCTTTTCGTAAGAAGCGCTATGGACTGTCTGCCTTACTCTGGTTGAATGCTTTTACCAATCTAGTAAACAGTGTCCACGCTTTTTATATGACCTTATTTTAGATAGAATGATAAATTAGAACGGAAGGAAATCATGCCTACAAATAGGAAAAATGATATGATGGTTTATTGCTCATTTTGTGGCAAGAGCCAAGAAGAAGTAAAGAAAATAATCGCTGGGAACAACGCCTTTATCTGTAATGAATGTGTGGAGTTGGCCCAGGAAATCATTCGGGAGGAGTTGGCTGAGGAAGTCTTGGCAGACTTGTCTGAAGTGCCAAAACCAATCGAGCTCCTCAATATCTTGAACCACTATGTGATTGGTCAGGATCGTGCCAAACGTGCCTTGGCAGTAGCTGTATACAACCACTACAAACGCATCAATTTCCATGATACGCGTGAAGAGTCAGAAGATGTGGATTTGCAGAAGTCAAACATCTTGATGATTGGCCCAACGGGTTCTGGGAAAACTTTCTTGGCCCAGACCTTGGCTAAGAGCTTGAACGTGCCTTTTGCGATTGCAGATGCGACAGCTCTTACTGAGGCTGGGTATGTGGGTGAGGACGTGGAAAATATTCTCCTCAAACTCTTGCAGGCTGCTGACTTTAACATCGAACGTGCAGAACGTGGGATTATCTACGTTGATGAAATTGACAAGATTGCCAAGAAGAGCGAGAACGTGTCGATCACACGTGACGTTTCTGGTGAAGGGGTGCAACAAGCCCTTCTTAAGATTATCGAGGGAACTGTAGCCAGCGTACCGCCTCAAGGTGGACGCAAACATCCACAACAAGAGATGATTCAAGTGGACACCAAGAATATCCTCTTTATCGTGGGTGGTGCCTTTGATGGCATCGAAGAAATCGTCAAACAACGTCTGGGGGAAAAAGTCATCGGTTTTGGCCAAAATAACAAGGCGATTGATGAGAACAGCTCTTACATGCAAGAAATCATCGCAGAAGATATTCAAAAATTCGGGATTATTCCTGAGTTGATTGGACGCTTGCCTGTCTTTGCAGCTCTTGAGCAATTGACGGTCGATGACTTGGTTCGCATCCTGAAAGAGCCAAGAAATGCCTTGGTGAAACAATACCAAACCTTGCTTTCTTATGATGACGTTGAGTTGGAATTTGACGACGAAGCCCTGCGAGAAATCGCCAATAAGGCCATTGAACGGAAGACAGGGGCTCGTGGTCTTCGCTCCATCATCGAAGAAACCATGCTAGATGTCATGTTTGAAGTACCAAGTCAGGAAAATGTGAAATTGGTCCGCATCACAAAAGAAGCTGTCGATGGAACGGAAAAACCAATCCTAGAAACAGCCTAGAGGTGAGTATGGAACTTAATACACACAATGCTGAAATCTTGCTCAGTGCGGCTAATAAGTCTCACTATCCGCAGGATGAACTGCCAGAGATTGCCCTTGCAGGACGATCCAATGTTGGCAAGTCTAGCTTTATCAACACCATGCTAAACCGCAAGAATCTTGCCCGTACATCAGGGAAACCTGGGAAAACCCAGCTTCTCAACTTCTTTAATATTGATGACAAGATGCGTTTTGTGGATGTACCAGGTTATGGTTATGCCCGCGTTTCAAAAAAGGAACGTGAAAAGTGGGGGCGCATGATTGAGGAGTACCTGACCACTCGGGAAAATCTTCGTGCAGTGGTCAGTCTGGTGGACCTCCGCCACGACCCGTCAGCAGATGATGTGCAGATGTACGAATTTCTCAAGTATTATGAAATTCCGGTTATCATCGTTGCGACCAAGGCAGACAAGATTCCTCGTGGTAAGTGGAACAAGCATGAATCAGCAATCAAAAAGAAATTAAACTTTGACCCAAGTGACGACTTCATCCTCTTTTCATCTGTCAGCAAGGCGGGGATGGATCAGGCTTGGGATGCAATATTAGAAAAATTGTGAGGGAAAGAAATGGCAAAAACAATTCATACAGATAAAGCTCCAAAGGCTATCGGACCTTATGTTCAAGGGAAAATCGTTGGCAATCTTTTATTTGCTAGCGGTCAAGTTCCCCTATCTCCTGAAACTGGTGAAATCGTAGGAGAGACCATTCAAGAACAGACAGAACAAGTCTTGAAAAACATCGGTGCGATTTTGGCTGAAGCAGGAACAGACTTTGACCACGTTGTCAAAACAACTTGCTTCTTGAGCAATATGAACGATTTTGTTCCTTTTAATGAGGTTTACCAGACTGCTTTTAAAGAGGAATTTCCAGCTCGTTCAGCTGTAGAGGTTGCACGTCTTCCTCGTGATGTAAAAGTCGAAATTGAAGTAATCGCAGAGATTGGATAAGCTAGTTGAAGTTTGGCTCTGCCAAACTTTTTTTGATATAAGGAGAGATAGATGACAAAGAAACAACTTCACCTGGTGATTGTGACAGGGATGAGTGGTGCAGGGAAAACGGTAGCCATTCAGTCTTTTGAAGATTTGGGATATTTTACCATTGACAATATGCCACCAGCCCTCTTGCCAAAGTTTTTACAGTTGGTAGAGACCAAGGATGATGACCACAAGTTAGCCCTAGTAGTCGACATGCGTAGCCGTTCTTTCTTTTCTGAGATTCAAGCTGTCTTGGATGAATTGGAAAACCAAGATGATTTGGATTTCAAAATTCTCTTTTTAGACGCAGCAGATAAGGAATTGGTCGCTCGTTACAAGGAAACCAGACGAAGTCACCCTCTAGCAGCAGATGGTCGGATTTTAGATGGCATCAAGCTGGAACGTGAACTCTTGGCACCTTTGAAAAACATGAGCCAAAATGTGGTGGATACGACCGAACTCACTCCGCGTGAACTTCGTAAAACCATTGCTCAGCAATTTTCAGACCAAGAGCAAGCCCAGTCTTTTCGTATCGAAGTCATGTCTTTTGGATTCAAGTATGGTATCCCTATTGATGCAGACTTGGTCTTTGATGTCCGTTTCTTGCCAAATCCCTATTACCTACCAGAACTGCGCAATCAAACGGGAATGGATGAGCCTGTCTACAACTATGTCATGAAACATGCAGAATCGGAAAGTTTCTATCAGCACTTACTCGCTTTGATTGAACCCATTTTGCCAAGTTACAAAAAAGAAGGCAAGTCCGTCTTGACCATTGCAGTAGGATGTACAGGTGGACAGCACCGTAGTGTTGCCTTTGCCAAACGAATTGCTGAGGACCTTGCTAAAAATTGGCCTGTCAATGAAAGCCATCGTGACAAAGACAGAAGAAAGGAAACGGTAAACCGTTCATGAGAAAACCAAAGATAACGGTGATTGGTGGAGGAACAGGTATCCCCGTCATTTTGAAAAGCTTGCGAGAAAAGGATGTTGATATTGCGGCCATCGTAACGGTAGCTGATGATGGTGGCTCTTCTGGTGAGCTAAGAAAGAATATCCAACAGCTGACACCACCAGGTGATCTTCGCAATGTCCTGGTAGCCATGTCGGATATGCCTAAGTTTTATGAGAAGGTTTTTCAGTACCGTTTTTCAGAAGACGCTGGTGCTTTTGCGGGTCATCCTCTAGGAAATATCATTATAGCAGGGCTTTCTGAAATGCAGGGGTCCACTTATAATGCCATGCAGTTGCTAAGTCTCTTTTTCCACACAACAGGAAAAATCTACCCATCAAGCGATCAGCCTTTGACACTGCATGCAGTCTTTAAAGACGGTTCTGAGGTAGCAGGTGAGAGCCATATTGCTGATCATCCAGGCATGATCGACCATGTCTATGTGACCAATACCTTGGATGATGAAACACCCCAAGCCAGCCGTCGAGTAGTTACTACCATTCTCGAGAGTGACATGGTTGTCTTGGGGCCTGGTTCACTCTTTACATCGATTTTGCCAAATATTGTCATTGAGGAGATTGGGCAGGCTCTCTTGGAGACTAAGGCAGAGATCGCCTATGTCTGCAATATCATGACCCAGCGTGGGGAAACAGAGCACTTTTCAGACAGTAACCATGTGGAAGTTCTCCATCGACACTTAGGTCGGCCTTTTATCGACACGGTCTTGGTCAATATCGAAAAGGTTCCTAGAGAATACATGGATACCAACCGTTTTGATGAATATTTGGTTCAGGTAGAGCATGACTTTGCTGGTCTTTGCAAGCAGGTTCCTCGTGTGATTTCATCCAACTTCCTTCGTTTGGAAAATGGAGGTGCCTTCCATGATGGCGATTTGATTGTAGATGAATTGATGCGCATTATACAGGTGAGAAAATGAGTTTTACAGTTGCAGTAAAAGAGGAAATTCTTGGTCAACATCATCTCAGTCGTCATGAATTGTCTGCCATTATCAAGATGTCTGGCAGTATCGGTCTCTCGACTTCAGGCTTGACCTTTTCCGTCGTGACTGAAAATGCCAAGTTAGCTCGGCACCTCTATGAGTCCTTTCTCCATTTTTATGATATTAAGTCAGAAATTCGACATCATCAGAGGAGCAATCTTCGTAAGAATCGTGTCTACACGGTCTATACCGATGAGAGGGTGCAGGAGCTTTTAGCTGATTTGCGGCTTGCGGATTCCTTCTTTGGTTTGGAGACAGGCATTGATCCCGATATCTTAGCGGATGAGGAGGCTGGTCGTGCTTACTTATGTGGGGCCTTTCTGGCAAATGGTAGCATCCGAGATCCTGAGTCTGGCAAGTACCAGTTGGAGATTAGTTCTGTTTATCTGGACCATGCCCAAGGATTGGCCTCTCTCCTTCAGCAGTTTTTATTGGACGCCAAGGTTATTGAACGCAAGAAAGGTGCAGTTACCTATCTCCAGCGTGCAGAAGACATCATGGATTTCTTGATCGTGATTGGGGCCATGCAGGCGCGTGATAATTTTGAGCGTGTCAAGATTTTGCGTGAAACTCGTAACGATCTCAATCGAGCCAATAACGCTGAAACAGCCAATATCGCTCGGACGGTTTCTGCTAGTATGAAGACCATTAATAATATCAGTAAAATCAAAGATAGAATGGGTTTGGAAAATTTACCTGTGGATTTGCAAGAGGTGGCTCAGTTGCGAATCCAGCATCCAGACTACTCTATCCAGCAGTTGGCAGATAGCCTGAGCAATCCCTTAACCAAAAGTGGCGTCAACCACAGACTCCGAAAAATAAACAAGATTGCAGATGAATTATAAAACCACGGATTGTTCAATCCGTGGTTCTTTTCTTATAAACTTGTTGAGTGTTTTGGTTGCACTTTTTGGTCAGGGTCGATGTAGTTGATGGCATTGTTAACAGCTGTTGGAGCTTCCCCCAGTCCTGTCGCAATCAAATCAATTTTTCCTTCATAGTAACAGCAGTCGCCGATAGCATAGATACCTGCTTGGCTAGATTCTTGCTTGCTATTGACGATAATCTTATGACGGTTGAGATCTAGACCCCAGTTTTTAAGATTTCCGACAGATGATTTAAAACCATAGTTGACAAAGAGATGGTCTACTTCGATAGTTTCGGCTTCATCTGATTTGACTTTGGTGATTTCTAGTTTGTCGAGTGTTTTTCCATCTCCGAGAAGTTGGCTAGGGACGAACGGTGTTTTAATGGTTACAGACGATTCTTGCAGGGCTTGCACACTATGTTCCAAGGCGCGGAAGTTATCTCGACGGTGAACAAGGGTAGTTGGTGCAATTTTTTCAAAAGCCAGAGCCCAGTCCACTGCTGAGTCCCCACCACCAAGGATGGTTACTTTCTTCCCAGCGTATTGTTGGATATTGGAAACGTGGTAGTGGATATTTTCATAGTTCTCAATGCCATCTAATTCGAGCGGACGTGGTTTGAAGGCACCACCACCCATGGCAATGATAACTGTTTTAGTCAGGTGGCTACCTTTAGAGGTTGTAATGGCAAAGCCTTCTTCTTGTTTTTCAATCTCAAGAACGGTTTCGTTGAGATGAATGGGAGTATCAAAGCCGTTTAGCTGTTCAATCAAGCGATTGGTCAACTCTTCTCCGGTTAAGTTTGGAAAACCTGGAACATCAAGGATTTGCTTTTCAGGGTAGAGGATAGCTGGTTGACCACCGAGCTGGGGAAGAGAGTCGATGATTTGGACTTTGGCTTGGCGTAGGTGGGCGTAAAAGGCAGCAAAGAGCCCGACAGGACCGCCACCTACAATGGTAATATCATAGAGTTGAGACATGATTTCTCCTTTGTTTTTTCTAGTCAGTTTATTTTATCATATTTTTGCTTAATTTAAAATGAGGTAGGATAGGGAAAAAATGGGCAAAAAATGGTATAATGATGAGTAAAGTGTTTTGACAGGGAGGAGGCCAAGGATGAATTTTCAACAATTATCCAATTTACAATACTGGACGAGTTTGTTTTCAAGTCCTTGGAGTATAGTCACCAATCTGATTGATATTCTCATTGTGACTTATATTTTATATCATTTTACTAAAGCTATTGCAGGCACCAAGATTATGATATTGGTCCGTGGAGTCTTAGTTTTTATTCTAGCCCAGATTCTTTCCAATATGATTGGTTTAACGACTATTTCCTGGTTGATCAATCAGATCATCACCTACGGGGTGATTGCAGCGGTGGTTATCTTTTCACCAGAGATTCGAACAGGTTTGGAGCGATTGGGCCGGGCTACTGATTTCTTCTCCAATGCCCCTATCAGTGCGGAAGAGCAGATGGTTCGTGCATTTGTGAAATCAGTTGAATACATGAGTCCTCGTAAGATTGGGGCGCTTGTAGTGGTTCAGCGAGTAAGAACCTTGCAGGAATACATCTCGACAGGGATCCCTTTAGATGCTAAAATTTCGGCTGAATTGCTTATTAATATTTTTATTCCCAATACTCCCTTGCATGATGGTGCTGTCATTATCAAGGAAGACCGAATTGCTGTAACTTCAGCCTATCTACCCTTGACTGAAGATACCGGGATTTCCAAGGAGTTTGGAACGCGTCACAGGGCGGCGATTGGTTTGTCGGAAGTATCAGATGCTCTTACCTTTGTGGTTTCGGAAGAAACGGGTGGAATCTCCATCACCTATAATGGAGTCTTTAAGCACGATTTGACCTTGGAAGAGTTTGAATCTGAATTAAGAAGAATCTTACTTCCAAAATCAGAGAAAAAGCAAGGTCTGAAAGAGCGCTTGCTAGGAGGATTGAAACATGAGAAAAAATAGTCTATACATCATTTCTTCCTTCTTTTTCGCCTGCATTCTCTTTATCTATGCAACTTTGACAAACTATCAGAATAGCAACAGTGCCAGACAGGTGCGGACGGAGACTTATACAAACACAGTTCTTAATGTCCCAATTGATATTCAGTATGACAGTGATCAGTATTTTATCAGTGGTTTTACATCTGAGGTGACGGTCTTTCTAACAGGGTCAAACAGAGTTGCTTTGGCGAGTGAGATGCAGGAAAGTACCCGCAAATTTAAGGTGACGGCTGATCTTTCTGATGCTAGTGTAGGAACCATCGAAGTTCCTCTGACTATTGAAAATTTACCGAGTGGTTTGACGGCTGTTGCGACACCGCAAAAGATAACAGTGAAGGTTGGTAAAAAAGCAAAACGAGACAATGTCATTGTTGTGCCGGAGATTGATCCTAGTCAGATTGATTCTCGCGTGAAAATCGATACAGTTACTGTATCAGATGAAAAAGTAACGGTTATTAGTGATGAGGAAACCCTCTCCAAAGTAGATCGTGTCATTGCCATCTTACCGACGAGTGAACGGATAACTAGAAACTACTCGTCCTCTGTTCCTCTACAAGCAGTCGATAAAAATGGAAATGTCTTACCAAGCGTCATTATGCCGTTTGACACAACTATGAAAATTACAACAAAAACAGCAACGTCTAGTTCAAGTAACTCGTCAACAAGTTCCTCAGAAGGCAGTTCGTCTTCAACGAGTTCAGAAACAAAATCAGATTCGTCTAAACAATAATAAATAATAGAAAAGGATGATAAATAAAATGGGTAAATATTTTGGGACCGATGGAGTCCGTGGAGAAGCAAACGTAGAACTGACGCCAGAATTGGCCTTTAAACTGGGACGTTTTGGTGGTTATGTTCTTAGCCAACACGAAACAGAAGCCCCTAAAGTCTTTGTAGGACGTGATACACGTATCTCAGGAGAAATGTTAGAATCAGCCTTAGTGGCAGGTCTCCTCTCTGTAGGGATTCACGTCTACAAACTCGGTGTCCTTGCAACACCAGCAGTAGCTTACTTGGTCAAAACTGAGGGAGCCAGTGCAGGTGTCATGATTTCCGCTAGTCACAACCCAGCCCTTGATAATGGAATTAAATTTTTTGGTGGGGATGGCTTCAAACTTGATGATGAAAAAGAAGCAGAAATAGAAGCCTTGCTGGATGCTACAGAAGACACCCTTCCTCGTCCAAGTGCCGAAGGCTTGGGAACCTTAGTGGACTATCCAGAAGGTTTACGTAAGTATGAAGGCTACCTTGTTTCAACTGGAACTCCTCTTGAAGGAATGAAAGTGGCCTTGGACACAGCAAACGGTGCAGCGTCTACGAGTGCTCGTCAAATCTTTGCAGACCTTGGGGCTCAAATAACTGTTATTGGTGAGACTCCAGATGGTCTTAATATCAACTTGAATGTGGGTTCTACACATCCAGAAGCTCTTCAAGAAGTGGTCAAAGAAAGCCAGTCAGCTATTGGTTTGGCCTTTGACGGAGACAGTGACCGTTTGATTGCTGTTGATGAAAATGGCGACATCGTCGATGGTGATAAGATCATGTACATCATCGGGAAATATCTTTCTGAAAAAGGCCAGTTGGCTCAAAACACCATCGTGACAACCGTCATGTCTAACCTTGGTTTCCACAAGGCTTTGGATAGTGCTGGCATTAACAAAGCAGTCACTGCAGTTGGTGACCGCTATGTTGTCGAAGAAATGAGAAAATCAGGCTACAACCTTGGTGGTGAACAGTCTGGTCACGTTATCTTGATGGATTACAATACGACAGGTGATGGACAGTTAACTGCCGTTCAACTAACAAAAGTTATACGGGAAACCGGTAAAACCTTGTCTCAACTGGCATCAGAAGTAACGATTTACCCACAAAAACTGGTCAATATCCGAGTGGAAAATGCCATGAAAGAAAAAGCCATGGAAGTACCAGCCATCAAGGCAATCATCGAAAAGATGGAAGGAGAAATGGCAGGAAACGGCCGTATCCTTGTTCGCCCAAGTGGTACCGAACCTCTATTGCGAGTTATGGCAGAGGCACCTACAACAGAAGAAGTCAATTACTATGTAGATACGATTGCTACTGTTGTTAAAGATGAGATCGGTATTGACTAAAGCCTAGAAAACTAGATGAAATGATAAAAATGTGGTACAATTGCATAGTAAATTGTAGCAATGGGAGAGAGAAATGAATCTTAAACGAGAACAAGAATTTGTTAGCCAGTATCACTTTGATGCTCGTAACTTTGAATGGGAAAATGAAAATGGGGCTCCTGAAACCAAGGTAGATGTGAATTTCCAGTTGCTCCAATACGACCAAGAAAACCAAGTAACCTCGCTAGTTGTTATCTTGAGCTTTATGATTGTCTTTGACAAATTTGTTATCAGTGGAACGATTTCTCAAGTTAACCATGTGGAAGGTCGTATTGTTAACGAACCAAGTGAATTTAACCAAGAAGAAGTTGAAACCTTGGCACGTCCATGCTTGAACATGCTCAACCGTTTGACGTATGAAGTAACAGAAATCGCCTTGGATCTTCCAGGGATCAATTTGGAGTTTTAGTCATGAAATTAGCTGTCATTACAGATTCTTCAGCCTATTTAGAGGAGAAGACGCTGCAAAGAGAGAATCTATTTATCTTGGATATTCCTGTCAATATTGATGGGGAGGAGTATGTTGAAGGTGTCAATCTGACTGCTGAGGAATTTTATCAAAAAATGGCTCAGTCTGCAGAATTGCCTAAAACCAGTCAACCAAGTATTGCCAAATTGGATGAGATTCTAAGTTCCTTGAAAGGACAAGGTTATACCCATGTTTTGGGACTCTTTCTTTCGTCAGGGATTTCAGGTTTTTATCAGAACATCCAATACATGTTGGATGAGTATGATGGCTTGACCATTGCCTTTCCAGATACCCATATCACAAGTTCCCCTCTAGGATTTATGGTAGAGAGTGCCTTTGAATGGGCAGAACAGGGCGATGATTTTGCTCAGATTCAGGAGAAATTAGCTCTTCAAATTGCTGATAATTCAGCCTTTATCATAGTAGATGACCTCGACCACTTGGTTAAGGGAGGACGTCTGTCAAATGGGGCAGCCATCTTAGGGAATCTCCTCAGTATCAAGCCCATTCTTTACTTCAATGACCAAGGTGTGATTGAAGTTTACGAAAAAGTTCGTACAGAAAAGAAGGCAATCAAACGTTTGGTGGAAATCATCAAAGAGTCGACAAAAGATGGGAATTACCGTATCACAGTCATCCATGGCAATGCTCCTCAAAAGGCAGCGGACTTACGTCAGCTTTTGATGGAGAGTGGTGTGACTGATGAGATTCCAATTGATACCTTTGGTAGTGTCATTGGAACCCACCTTGGAGAAGGTAGTATCGCTTTAAGCTATACGCCAGTCGTCTAGATTGTTCTTACAAGCTTTGTATCTTAGAAATTGAACATGGCCTGCCTGCCTCTTGAAAAAGATGCCTGTCTTTCCTTTCGTGGAAAGTCAGCGTCATTCCATATTTTTCATGTGTAACTAACGTCCTTTGTATCTTGATAATTGAACACGCCTAGAACCCTGTGTGAAAAAGATAGTTCTTCCAAGGAGTAGACACTCCTTGATCAGAACTCCTATTTTCACTTTATGTTCTTACAGGCTTTGTATCTTAGACAGGAGTAGAGATGAGTATTCGAGTAATTATCGCCGGGTTTAAGGGAAAGATGGGCCAAGCTGCCTGTCAGATGGTCTTTGCTGATCCGGACTTGGACTTGGTCGCGGTTTTGGATCCGTTTGAGTCTGAGTCAGAATGGCAGGGAATTCCTGTCTTCAATGATAAGGCTGATTTAGCCGGATTTGAAGCAGATGTCTGGGTAGATTTTACTACACCAGCCGTTGCTTACGAAAATACGCGCTTTGCCCTTGAAAATGACTTTGCTCCAGTGGTTGGAACAACAGGCTTCACTAGTGAAGAAATTGCAGAACTCAAAGCATTTTCCCGTGAACAAGATTTGGGTGGCTTGATTGCGCCTAACTTTGCCTTGGGAGCTGTCTTGCTGATGCAATTTGCGGTGCAGGCTGCCAAATATTTCCCAAATGTGGAGATTATCGAGCTCCATCATGACAAGAAAAAGGATGCTCCGAGTGGAACAGCTATTAAAACTGCCGAGTTAATGGCGGAAGTTCGAGAGTCTATTCAGCAAGGTGCGCCTGATGAGGAAGAATTGATTGCAGGTGCTCGTGGTGCTAACTTTGATGGCATGCGCATACACTCAGTCCGTCTACCAGGCTTGGTAGCCCATCAGGAAGTCATCTTTGGCAATCAGGGGGAAGGATTGACCCTTCGTCATGACTCCTATGATCGCAGCTCCTTCATGACAGGGGTGAATTTGGGAATCAAAGAAGTTGTCAAGCGTCATGAGCTTGTCTATGGATTAGAACACTTATTATGAGATTAACGCAAATGCCTTCTGAATTTCAGAAGGCTTTACCAGTATTAGAAAAAATTAAAGAAGCAGGCTTTGAGGCCTATTTTGTTGGGGGCTCTGTTCGAGATGCCCTCCTCAATCGTCCCATCCACGATGTGGATATTGCGACTTCTTCCTATCCAGAAGAAACCAAGCATATTTTCCCTCGTACAGCTGACATCGGAATCGAGCACGGAACCGTCTTGGTCCTAGATGGGGACGAGGAGTATGAGGTAACAACCTTTCGAACAGAGGATGTCTATGTGGACTATCGTAGACCCAGTGCGGTTTCCTTTGTGCGTTCGCTAGAAGAGGACCTCAAGCGCCGTGATTTCACAGTTAATGCCTTTGCCTTGGATGAGACAGGCGAAATTATTGACTTGTTCCATGGTTTAGAAGATTTGAAAAACCAAGTCTTGCGAGCAGTTGGAGTGGCTAGTGAGCGTTTCAACGAAGATGCTCTGCGTATTATGCGTGGTTTCCGCTTTCAGGCCAGTCTCGGTTTTAAACTTGAACCAGAAACTTTTGTGGCGATGAAGACTTTGACGCCACTCTTGGAGAAAATTTCTGTGGAGCGCACCTTCGTTGAGTTTGATAAACTCTTGCTGGCTCCTTTTTGGCGAGTTGGTCTGTCTTCCATGATTGAGAGTCGAGCTTATGACTATCTTCCAGACATGGCAGGAAGCCAGGGCAAGCTCAACAGACTGTTTGTTTTGGAGACTGATTTCACTTTTGAATCTTCTGAACAAGCCTGGGCAGCTCTGTTGTGGGCTTTGGAGATTAAAGATGCACAGCCATTTTTGAAAGCTTGGAAAACCTCACGCCAGTTTGCCAAGCAAGTACAGGATTTGCTGACTATTTTGGTTTTGCGAGAAGAAGGAGAGCTGAGCAAGCGCGATTGTTACCGCTTTGACTTGGATTCCCTTCTACAAGCTGAACGTCTTCGTCAGGCTCAAGGGAAAGAAGTCAACCCACAAGCCATCACAGAAACTTACCAGAGTTTGACCATTCATGATAAGAAAGAAATCCAGATTAACGGAGGAGTTCTGATTAAGGAATATGGTTACCAGCCAGGACCAGACTTGGGAGAGATTTTAACGGAGATTGAGTTTGCCATTGTCGATGGAGAGTTGGAAAATGATCGTCAAGCAATCCATGCTTACCTGAGGGAGAAAAAATGAGTGATTTTATCGTTGAAAAACTAAGCAAATCCGTTGGTGACAAGACCGTTTTTAAGGATATTTCCTTTATTATCCATGATTTGGATAGAATTGGTCTGATTGGTGTTAATGGAACGGGTAAGACAACCCTTTTGGACGTCCTTTCTGGCACTTCTGGCTTTGATGGGGACGTTAGCCCCTTTTCAGCTAAGAATGATTATCAGATTGGCTACTTGACTCAGAATCCAGATTTTGATGATAGCAAGACGGTCTTGGATACGGTTCTTTCCAGCGACCTCAAGGAAATTCAGCTCATTCGTGAGTATGAGTTGATCATGCTCAACTACAGCGAGGACAAGCAGGCTCGTTTGGAACGGGTCATGGCAGAGATGGACTCTCTCCAAGCTTGGGAAATCGAGAGTCAGGTCAAGACGGTTCTCAGCAAGTTGGGTATTCAGGATTTGTCGACTCCAGTTGGTGAATTGTCAGGTGGTCTGAGAAGACGGGTTCAGTTGGCGCAAGTTCTTCTTGGAGACCACGATCTCTTGCTACTGGATGAGCCGACCAACCACCTGGACATTGCAACCATTGAGTGGCTGACCCTCTTTTTGAAAAATTCCAAGAAAACCGTCCTTTTTATCACCCACGATCGTTATTTCCTAGATGCGCTGTCAACGCGAATTTTCGAGCTGGACCGAGCAGGCTTGACCGAGTATCAGGGAAATTATCAGGACTATGTTCGCCTCAAAGCAGAGCAGGATGAGCGTGACGTAGCTATGCTCCACAAAAAAGAACAACTCTATAAGCAAGAATTAGCCTGGATGCGCAGACAACCGCAAGCGCGTGCGACCAAGCAGCAGGCTCGTATCAATCGTTTCCATGACTTGAAAAAAGAAGTTTCAGGCGGCGTTGCTGAGGCAGACTTGACCATGAACTTTGAAACCAGTCGGATTGGAAAAAAAGTCATCGAGTTTCAGAATGTTTCCTTCGCCTATGAGAACAAGCCTATTTTGCAAGATTTTAACCTTTTGGTGCAAGCTAAAGACCGTATCGGTATCGTTGGGGACAACGGTGTTGGGAAATCAACCCTACTCAACTTGATTGCAGGAAGTCTTGAGCCAACTGAAGGACAAGTTGTGAGAGGGGAAACTGTTCGCATCGCCTATTTCTCTCAACAAATTGAAGGCTTGGATGAAAGCAAACGGGTCATCAATTACCTGCAGGAAGTAGCAGAAGAGGTTAAGACTAGTGGTGGTTCTACGACTTCCATTGCAGAGTTGCTAGAGCAGTTCCTCTTCCCACGTTCGACGCATGGAACCTTGATTGAGAAATTGTCTGGTGGAGAGAAAAAACGCCTTTATCTTCTCAAATTGCTCTTGGAAAAACCAAATGTTCTTCTCTTGGATGAGCCGACAAATGACCTAGATATTGCGACCTTAACAGTCTTAGAGAATTTCTTGCAAGGTTTTGCAGGCCCTGTCTTGACAGTTAGCCATGACCGCTATTTCTTGGATAAGGTAGCAACTAAGATTCTTGCTTTTGAGGATGGCAAGATTCGTCCTTTCTTTGGTCATTACACAGACTATCTTGACGAAAAAGCCTTTGAAACAGAGATGGCCAATCAAGTGCAAAAGGCCGAAAAGGAGAAAGTGGTCAAGGTACGTGAAGACAAGAAACGTATGACCTACCAAGAAAAGAAGGAGTGGGCAAGCATTGAAGGGGATATTGAAACCTTGGAAAATTGTATCGCTGCTATTGAAGAAGAGATGCAGGCAAATGGTTCTGACTTTGGCAAACTAGCGACGCTTCAGAAAGAGCTAGATGAGAAAAATGAAGAACTCCTTGAAAAATACGAACGCTATGAATACCTAAGTGACTTTGATAGTTAGGTGAATAGAAAACTCCTGTCATTACGACAGGAGTTTTCTATTCTTCTTTTTTAGTCTCTTGATGAAAGATATTTTGCCAAGTCTCATGGCGACGCCAGATACTGGTGTGGACGATGCCATCTAGCTTATAGCAAATGAGCTTGGTTTTCTGACTAATGGAGGTAATCTGAATGTCCTTAATTGCAGCTTTAAGTTCTTTTTCAGCCTTATAGGCCTCTTTATTCATCTGCTCTCCATCTTGACGGATATAGATAAAGTCCTCAGCAAGGAGTTCTTCTAGTTGGTTTCCTTGGTCAATCAATTGCTCGCGCATGAGTAGTTTTTTGTAGACATTGTCTAAAATTTCGTCTTCAGGTATAGGAGCAGGTTCGATATGGACATCGGTGTCAAATACTCCAAAACGCTCTTCTAGCATGGATTCGACCTGGTCTGCAATTTCGTGACTTTCATAGACTGATAAATCAGGATTCATCTCCAGCGTGATATCAAGGTAGATATTGCTACCATAGGTACGCCCTCTTTGGGACTTGACCTTACTAATCTTTGGAATCTCCATGATGGCCTTTTGGTAGTCTTCTAGTAGCCGGTCATCAAAACCATCTGAAAGACTGAAGGACGATTCGATAAAGATATCATAGGCTGTCTTTAAGATAAAGAAAGTGATGATGATAGCGACTAATTTATCCACAATCGGATAATTAAAACTGCTGGCTAGGATAGCAATGGAAGTACCAAGCGAGGTGACTGCATCGGAAAGATTATCTTTAGCTGCTGCCTTTAGAGCTTTGGATTTGGATTTCTTACTGAGGCGTGTGTTATAGAGATAAACGACAAACATAACCGCTGCAGAAATGATTCCTAGAAATGCTCCCAGAGGATCGATAATCGTTTGTTCCCGACTGAGAATTTTCTGAATGGTATCCCGAAGCACATCAAAGCCAACGTAGAACATGATGATGGAAGTGATCAAACTAGCTAAATCTTCAATCTTCCAGTGTCCAAAGCGGTGGTCACGGTCTGCAGGCTGGCGAGCCATCCGAATGCCAATCAGAAGAGCAACATTTCCGATAATATCGGATACGTTGTTGAAACCATCCGCTACCAAACTGGATGAATGAAGTAGATGACCAGTTGCTAATTTTGCCGCAGACAAGAGTAAGTAGGTCGAGATACTGACAATGGCACCACGCTCAGCTAACTTGAGATTTGAGATTGATTGTTTCATCAAACTTCCTTTTCAGTATAAGTAATATTCTTTCATTATACTGGTTTTTGCGGGAAAATTCAAATTTAGTCCACCTTCATCGAATTTTAATGATTGAAAACTTTTCAAATTTTGATATAATAGTACTACTCAAGGGAGTAGCTGGCAGAAACCTGTGATAGTGTCGTCATTCCGAATTGTGTACTGCAAAGTATACCTTCCGGCCCTATCTTAAACAGCGAGACTTGTTATGATTAACAAGTCTCTTTTTGTTTGTCATAAAACAAAAAGAGAACTTGTTTTGCACACAATGTCAAGGAGGAGACGCATGTCAAAAGAACAAAAACGCCAAGCGTTTTATACTCAAAGTCCTGAAGAGGTCTTGAAGTCAGTTGAAGCAACTGAGCAAGGCCTTTCGTCAAGCGAAGCGCAAAAACGCCAAGCTGAATATGGACGCAATGAACTGGAAGAGGGTGAGAAAAAATCTCTCTTGGTTAAATTCATTGAACAGTTTAAGGATTTGATGATTATCATCCTAATTGCTGCAGCTATCTTATCAGTCATAACATCTGGTGGTGAAGATATCGCAGATGCCATCATTATCCTAGCCGTGGTTATCATCAACGCTGCCTTTGGTGTTTACCAAGAAGGAAAAGCAGAAGAAGCCATCGAGGCCCTCAAGTCTATGTCCAGTCCAGCTGCTCGCGTTATTCGTGATGGGCACATGGCAGAGATTGATTCCAAAGAATTGGTGCCAGGAGATATCGTTGCCCTTGAAGCTGGTGATGTGGTACCAGCAGACCTACGTTTGCTAGAAGCCAACTCTCTTAAAATCGAAGAAGCGGCTTTGACAGGTGAGTCTGTTCCAGTTGAAAAAGACTTGACAGTCGAGCTTGCTGCAGATGCTGGTATTGGTGACCGTGTCAATATGGCCTTCCAAAACTCAAACGTGACTTATGGTCGTGGTCTTGGTGTTGTTGTCAATACAGGTATGTATACTGAAGTGGGTCATATCGCTGGCATGCTCCAAGATGCTGATGAGACGGATACACCTCTTAAACAAAACTTGAACAACCTTTCTAAGGTCTTAACCTATGCAATTTTGGTTATTGCCCTTGTTACTTTTGTAGTTGGAGTCTTCATCCAAGGCAAAGATCCACTTGGTGAGTTGATGACCTCTGTTGCGCTTGCTGTTGCAGCCATCCCAGAAGGACTTCCTGCTATCGTGACCATCGTTCTTGCCCTTGGTACTCAAGTTTTGGCAAAACGAAACTCTATCGTTCGTAAGTTGCCAGCAGTTGAAACGCTTGGTTCAACTGAAATCATCGCTTCTGATAAGACTGGTACGCTTACTATGAACAAGATGACAGTCGAAAAAGTCTTCTATGACGCAGTCCTACATGATTCAGCTGATGATATTGAACTTGGCTTGGACATGCCACTACTTCGTTCAGTTGTCTTGGCTAATGATACCAAGATTGATGCGGAAGGAAACCTGATCGGGGATCCAACGGAAACAGCCTTCATCCAGTATGCCTTGGACAAGGGCTACGATGTTAAAGGGTTCTTAGAGAAATATCCTCGTGTAGCTGAATTGCCGTTTGACTCAGATCGTAAACTCATGTCAACGGTTCATCCATTGCCAGATGGTAAATTCCTCGTAGCAGTCAAAGGGGCTCCAGATCAACTCTTGAAACGTTGTGTTGCTCGTGATAAGGCTGGAGATGTCGCTCCGATTGATAAGAAAGTCACTGAATTAATTCACACAAATAACTCTGACATGGCTCATCAAGCTCTGCGTGTCCTTGCAGGAGCTTATAAGATTATCGATAGTATTCCAGAAAATCTTACTTCTGAAGAGCTTGAAAACAACTTGATCTTTACTGGTTTGATTGGGATGATTGACCCTGAACGTGCCGAAGCAGCAGAAGCCGTTCGTGTGGCTAAAGAAGCAGGAATCCGTCCAATCATGATCACTGGTGACCACCAAGACACAGCGGAAGCCATTGCCAAACGTCTGGGAATCATTGATGAAAAAGATACGGCGGACCATGTTCTGACAGGTGCGGAATTGAACGAACTTTCAGATGAAGAATTTGAAAAAGTCGTTGGTCAATACTCTGTTTACGCGCGTGTATCTCCAGAACACAAGGTTCGTATCGTGAAAGCTTGGCAAAATCAAGGTAAGGTCGTTGCCATGACAGGTGATGGTGTTAATGATGCGCCAGCTCTGAAAACAGCTGATATCGGTATCGGTATGGGAATAACTGGTACAGAGGTTTCTAAGGGGGCTTCTGATATGATTCTTGCGGATGACAACTTTGCGACCATTATCGTCGCAGTTGAAGAAGGACGTAAGGTCTTCTCAAACATTCAAAAGACTATTCAGTATCTTCTTTCTGCCAATACGGCTGAAGTATTAACCATCTTCCTGTCAACCTTGTTTGGTTGGGATGTCCTACAGCCAGTTCATCTCTTGTGGATTAACTTGGTAACGGATACCTTCCCAGCTATTGCTCTCGGTGTTGAGCCAGCTGAGCCAGGTGTTATGACCCACAAACCACGTGGACGCAAGTCAAGCTTCTTCTCAGGTGGGGTCATGAGTTCCATTATCTATCAAGGTCTCCTTCAAGGCGCCCTTGTTCTGTCCGTTTATGGTCTTGCCCTTCTTTACCCAGTTCATGTGGGTGACAATCAAGCTATCCACGCTGATGCTCTTACTATGGCCTTTGCAACACTTGGTTTGATCCAGCTCTTCCATGCCTACAACGTTAAATCTGTTTACCAGTCTATTTTGACTGTTGGTCCATTTAAATCTAAAACTTTCAACTGGTCAATCTTGGTTTCATTTATTTTACTAGCATCAACTATTGTTATCGACCCATTAGAAAGCATCTTCCACGTAAGCAAACTAGACTTGTCACAATGGGCCATTGTTCTGGCTGGAAGCTTCTCAATGATACTTATCGTAGAAATCGTTAAGTTTGTTCAACGCAAGCTTGGTTTTGATAAGAACGCGATTTAAAAAGAAAGTCATCTTCGGATGGCTTTTTTTGCATTTGAGGAGAATAGTTAGGAGTTATCCACTTTTATGCTATAATAAAGTAAAATGGCAAGGAGCGAAAGAAATGGAAAAGAAAATTGTCCGAGATGTCTTATTCCTGTCGCAAGTTTCGAAAGCTGCAAGCCAGGAAGACCTTTATCTGGCTAGAGATTTACAGGATACCCTGCTGGCCAATCGCGAGACCTGTGTCGGTCTGGCGGCCAATATGATTGGCGTGCAGAAGCGTGTCATTATCTTTAACCTTGGCCTAGTTCCCTTGGTCATGTTTAACCCCATTCTTCTTTCTTATAAAGGACCTTACGAGACAGAGGAAGGTTGTTTGTCTTTGACTGGGGTGCGATCAACGACTCGTTATGAAACGATTACGGTTTCCTATCGCGATAGCAAGTGGCAGGAACAGACCATTACGCTGACAGGTTTTCCAGCTCAGATCTGCCAACATGAACTGGATCATTTGGAAGGACGAATTATTTAGGAGGAACTCAGATGAAACGCATACTCTTTGAACTTGTTTTTATCGCAACGACCTGGTATATCTTTTTACCACCACTTAATCTTACGAGTTGGGAATTTATCTTTTTCCTATGCGGACATTTGGTGGTGATGGGAATTTTGTTTAGCTTCCGCAAGGATACCAATCTTCTCAAGACAGTTCACCTACGTCATGGCAAGGTTGCCAACGAACTCAATCTGGAAGGGATTCATTTTAATAGACTAGGTGGAGGATTGTTGCTGGCCGCGGGACTCATCTTTGCCCTTGCTGGTCTGGTAAGCCTAGTAACTTCTAGCTTTTTCCAAGCAAAAAATTATGCTAATGTGGTGTCCATCACAGAAAAAGACTTTAAAGATTTTCCTAAGAGTGATACCAGTAAGGTTCCAATCCTAGATCGGAGCACTGCAGAAAAGATTGGTGACCGTTACCTGGGGTCTCTGACGGATAAGGTCTCCCAGTACGTAGCAGCAGATACTTATACCCAGCTGACAGTTGATGGCAAGCCCTATCGGGTGACACCTTTGGAATATGCCGACCCGATTAAATGGTTTAATAATCAGTCCAAGGGGATTGGCGAGTATATCAAGGTTGATATGGTGACAGGAAATGCGGAATTGGTAGATTTAAAAACACCGATGAAGTATTCGGACTCTGAGTATTTTAACCGAGACGTCAAACGCCATCTTCGGATCAAGTATCCGACCAAGATTTTTAAAACGCCATCCTTTGAGGTGGATGATGAAGGCAATCCCTTCTATGTAGCAACCGTTTATCAAAAACAGTTTGGTCTAGGAGTGCCTCGTCCTTCATCTGTTATTATCTTAGACGCCACCAATGGAGAAACTAAGGAATACAGCTTGGATGAAGTGCCAGAATGGGTGGATCGTGTATATCCAGCCGAAGAAACCATCGAGCAAATCAACTACAACGGCAAATATAAAGATGGCTTCTGGAATGCCTTGATTTCTAAGAAAAATGTTACCCAAACGACAGAGGGCTATAACTATCTTTCTATCGGAAATGACATTTATCTCTACACGGGTGTGACTTCAGCAAATGCTGACGAAAGTAATCTAGGATTTATCCTTGAAAACATGCGCACTGGTGAAATCACCAAGTACAATCTAGCTTCAGCAACCGAAGAATCTGCCCGTGCTTCAGCTGAAGGAGCGGTTCAGGAGAAGGCCTACAGGGCTACCTTCCCTATCCTTGTTAATCTCAATGACAAACCTCTCTATATCATGGGCTTGAAGGACAATGCAGGCTTGGTCAAGGAGTATGCATTGGTCGATGCAGTGGAGTACCAAAACGTCATCGTAGCAGCTACGGTAGATGAACTCCTCATCAAATATGCCAATAAAAATGACCTCGAGCTGGATAACGAAACGGTGAAAAATATCAAAGGTATCGTATCAGATCTTAAATCAGCTGTCATCAAGGGTGATACCGTCTACTTCTTCAAAGTTGATGGCAAAATCTATAAGGTCAAGGCCTCAGTATCGGACGACCTTCCTTACCTTGAAAATGGTCAATCCTTCGAAGGTCAGGTTGGAAAAGATAATTTCCTCAAAACATTTAAAGTCAAGTAAAAGAAACCTCGGCTAATACCGAGGTTTTCAGATGAAATTCTTGGTCACGATTGAAAAATATGCTACACTAACAATATGAAAATTTTAATCCCAACAGCCAAAGAAATGAACACAAACCTTCCTCTTGTCGAAGCGCTCCCCTTGAGTGAAGAAAGTCAGGCAGTCCTTGACTCACTGGCGTGCTACTCAGCCAGTGAATTAGAGAGCTTTTACAAGGTATCAGCTGAGAAAGCAGAAGAAGAATACGCTCATATTCAAGCTCTAAAAGATCAGAGGGCTAAACATTATCCAGCTTTGAAACTCTTTGACGGTCTCATGTATCGCCACATCAAGCGAGATGAGTTGACTGAGACTGAACAAGCCTATCTTAAAAATCATGTTTTAATTACCTCGGCTTTGTATGGCGTTGTCCCAGCCTTATCACCTATGGCTCCTCACCGTTTGGACTTTTTGATGAAGTTAAAAGTCGCTGGAAAAACCCTAAAGAGCCATTGGAAATCAGCCTACGATGAGGCACTACAGGATGAGGACTTGATTTTTTCTCTCTTGTCATCAGAGTTTGAAACCGTATTTTCTAAGGAAATCAGAGAAAAGATGGTGACCTTCAAATTTATGGAGGACAAGGCAGGCCAGTTGAAAATCCACTCAACCATTTCAAAGAAAGCGCGTGGTGCCTTTCTGACAGCTCTAATAGAGGGCCAAGTCCAAACGGTTGACCAAGCTCGCAAGCTCCGCTTCGCCGGCTTTGAATACCGACCTGATTTATCAAGTAACTTAGAACTCGTCTTTGTGAAACAAGCATAAAACCAGCTCATTCGAGCTGGTTTTTGCTGGATTAGTTGATGGCTGCAAGAAGGTCCTCAGCTTGTTTTTCAAGTGATGAAGCAGTTGCTTCTTCTAACACCAATTTTCCGTCTGCCCAAGCAGAGTCATTAACACGTGCAGCAGTGAAGTCACCAACGACTTGTGTGCGGATAAATGGCAAGAGGTCTTTATAAATCGCAAAGAGTTGTTCGTGACCGGCATTGGCTACAGATGAGACAGTAACAAACTTGTCTTGGAGGGCAGAAGCACCACGTGTATCAGACAAATCAATGGCACGAGAGAGCCAGTCAAGCAAGTTTTTCACTGTTCCAGGGATAGAGAAGTTGTAGACTGGAGAGAAGATCCAGATTGCATCCGCAGCAAGGACTGCTTCACGAGCAGCAGCTACAGCTGGATGAGTTGGAACTTCAAGATCTTGGCTGAAGAGAGGAACAGCTGAATAATCAAGATAGCTAACTTCCGCTTTTCCGGCAAGTGCTTTCTCAGCTTCGAGGGCCATTTGGTGGTTGAAAGAACCTTGGCGTAATGAACCGACGATAAATAGTACTTTTTTAGACATGACGTGTCTCCTTTAGTTTAAAATTCAAAGAGTGAACTCTTTTGTCACCATCTATGTTACAACAAATAATACTAATTAGCAATAAATGTGCTCAGCTAAGTTTACTTGTTAGGGGTGGAAAAACTTAGTTCTGAGAAAACAGTATTTGATAGACAGGCAGATATTGTATTTAATTTCAAAGGGAAAATAATCTCGGAATGTTCCTGTCTTCACTTGTAATAAAGGAGGAGAGATGGTAAAATAGACAAGTGAAACTAAGACAGAAAAAAGCAAAAAATAAGCTACTTATACAATATGGAATCGGCATTTCTCTGGTACTGCTAGTCATGACGACTTCCTTTCTTTATCTGATATCACTCAGCATGAAACCCTATCAAGATGCTAGGGTTGAAGGAGAAAAACTGGCCAAGCAGTATGCAGAATTGGAAAAGGCAGATCAGGTTGATTTTTATAATGGACTAGAAGGTTATTACAGCGTTTTAGGACATAATAAAAAGCAAGAGGCCATTGCCGTACTGATTGAAAAGAATGAACATAAGATTTACGTTTATCAGCTTGATAAGGGGATTTCTCAAGACAAGGCAGCGACGATTTCGAGGGAAAAAGGAGCTAGCGATATTGACAAAGTCACCTTTGGTCGCTATCAGGACAAGCCGATTTGGGAAGTTAAATCAGGAAACCACTACTATCTGGTGGACTTTGAAACAGGAGCAGTGATCCAATAAGGAGGGCATATGAAACTATCCAAGCGTGTACTAGAAATGGAAGAGAGTGTTACTCTAGCCAGTGATGCAAGAGCCAAAGCATTAAAAGCTCAAGGAAAGGATGTTCTTTTCTTAACCTTGGGACAGCCAGATTTTCATACTCCTGAAAATATTCAGGATGCGGCGGTGGAAGCGATTCGTGATGGCCGTGCTTCCTTTTATACAGTTGCTTCAGGTCTACCAGACTTAAAGGCTGCGGTTAATACCTATTTTGAACGCTACTATGGGTATTCCGTAGCGGCTAACGAGGTTACCTTTGCCACTGGTGCTAAGTTCTCTCTCTACACCTTCTTTATGGCTGTGGTCAATCCAGGTGATGAAGTCATCATCCCTACACCTTACTGGGTCAGCTATGGAGACCAGGTCAAGATGGCAGAAGGTGTGCCAGTCTTTGTCCAGGCAAAGGAAGACAATCACTTTAAAGTAACAGTAGAGCAGCTAGAAGCAGCTCGAACAGATAAGACCAAGGTCTTGGTTCTCAATTCGCCATCGAATCCGACCGGTATGATCTACTCTCGTGAGGAACTCTTGGCTATCGGAAATTGGGCTGTTGTGCATGATGTCCTTATCCTAGCAGATGATATTTATGGTCGTTTGGTTTATAACGGGAACGAATTTGTTCCAATCTCTAGTCTGTCAGAAGCCATTCGCAAGCAAACCATCGTGATTAACGGTGTATCTAAGGCCTATGCCATGACTGGTTGGCGGGTAGGTTATGCTGTGGGAAATCCTGAGATTATTGCTGCTATGAGCAAACTAACAGGACAAACAACCTCTAACCTGACTGCCGTATCGCAATATGCTACCATTGAAGCCCTAACTGGGCCACAAGACTCTGTCGAAACCATGCGCCAGGCTTTTGAGGAACGTTTGAATACCATTTATCCTCTCTTGTGCCAAGTGCCAGGATTTGAAGTTGTCAAGCCCCAAGGAGCCTTCTATCTCTTCCCAAATGTTAAAAAAGCGATGGAGATGAAGGGTTATACCGATGTGACGGACTTTACAACGGCTATTCTTGAGGAAGTTGGTCTGGCCTTGATTACAGGAGCTGGATTTGGAGCACCAGAAAATGTTCGTCTTAGTTATGCAACTGACTTGGACACCTTGAAAGAAGCCATTCGTCGCTTGCATCAATTTATGGAAAAATAAAACTCAAAATCTTCGCCTTTTTGGCGAAGATTTTTTGTAACGAAAATCTCGCGAATTTTCTCTAGTCGAACCTAGCTATCGCAGTCTATTTATGGTAAAATAGTGGGTAATGATGTCTTCGGACAAGTTAAACGAAAAAAGGAAGATAGATTATGACAAAACGTGTAACAATCATCGAAGTAAAAGACTACGTTGGTCAAGAAGTGACCATCGGAGCCTGGGTTGCCAATAAATCAGGAAAAGGGAAAATTGCCTTCTTGCAATTGCGTGACGGAACAGCCTTTTTCCAAGGAGTTGCCTTCAAACCAAACTTTATTGAAAAATTTGGTGAAGAGGTAGGTCTTGAAAAATTTGAAACGATCAAACACTTGAGCCAAGAAACGTCTGTTTATGTGACAGGAATTGTCAAAGAAGACGAACGTTCTAAGTTTGGTTATGAGCTCGATATCACAGATATCGAAGTGATCGGTGAATCTCAAGATTATCCAATCACGCCAAAAGAACACGGAACAGACTTCTTGATGGACAACCGTCACTTGTGGCTCCGTTCTCGTAAGCAAGTAGCGGTCATGCAAATTCGTAACGCTATTATCTATGCAACCTATGAGTTTTTTGACAAGAACGACTTCATGAAGTTTGATAGCCCAATCCTTTCAGGAAATGCGGCTGAAGATTCAACAGAACTCTTTGAAACAGACTACTTTGGGACACCAGCCTACTTGAGCCAATCAGGTCAGCTTTATCTTGAAGCGGGTGCTATGGCTCTTGGTCGCGTATTTGACTTTGGTCCAGTATTCCGTGCGGAGAAATCAAAAACACGCCGTCACTTGACTGAGTTCTGGATGATGGATGCGGAGTACTCTTACTTGACACATGATGAGTCACTTGACTTGCAAGAAGCATATGTTAAAGCCCTTCTTCAAGGTGTTCTTGACCGTGCTCCTCAAGCCTTGGAAACTTTGGAACGCGATACAGAGCTTTTGAAACGCTACATTGCAGAGCCATTCAAACGAATCACTTACGATCAAGCTATTGACCTCTTGCAAGAACATGAAAACGATGAAGATGCTGATTACGAGCATTTGGAGCATGGAGATGACTTTGGTTCACCACACGAAACTTGGATTTCAAACCACTTTGGTGTCCCAACCTTCGTTATCAACTATCCAGCAGCTATCAAGGCCTTCTACATGAAACCAGTTCCTGGAAATCCAGAGCGCGTGCTTTGTGCAGACTTGCTTGCACCAGAAGGATATGGAGAAATCATCGGTGGTTCTATGCGTGAGGAAGACTATGATGCCCTTGTCGCTAAGATGGAAGAACTTGGAATGGATCGTACAGAATACGAATTCTACCTTGACCTTCGTAAATACGGTACAGTGCCACACGGTGGATTTGGTATCGGTATCGAGCGTATGGTAACCTTCGCAGCTGGAACCAAACACATCCGTGAAGCCATTCCATTCCCACGTATGTTGCACCGTATCAAACCATAAAATAAATCAAAACGCCCTAGGGGCGTTTTTTCAAAGTAGAAGAAAGAAGAGGTGGAGAACATGTAAAGCACAGTTTAACAAGTGACAAACACAAAGATACAAATACACTTGTTAAAGGAGAAACTATGTTTAAACGAAATTACCGGAAGAATATCGGTCTCATGGCTGGTGTGGAATTTTTTGCCTTTCTGGGCATTACCAGCTTTTGGATTCTATTTCTCAGTCAAAACGGGATGTCGCTTTGGCAGATTGGCTTATTGGAAAGTATTTTTCATGCCACCAGTGTCATCTGTGAAATTCCCTCTGGAATGTTAGCTGACCGCTATTCCTATAAAACCAATCTATATTTAAGTCGAATAGCTGGAATAGCGTCGTCTATTCTCATGTTACTAGGACAAGGTAATTTTTGGATTTACGCACTCGCTATGGTGGTGAGTGCCTTGTCTTATAATTTTGATTCGGGGACGAGTGCAGCTATGGTTTATGATTCGGCCGTGGAGGCTGGATTAAAAGAGCGCTACTTGACTATCTCAAGTTTTATGTCAGGAGTAGCAGAAGGAACTCGGTCTTTGGGGACTGTTTTAGCGGGATTTTTTGTCCATGGTCAATTGCACTTGACCTACTATATCATGATTGTTACTTCGATAATCGTTCTTTTCCTAACTTGGATGCTAAAAGAGCCTAGTGTTAAAGCACAAAAATCTGAGCGTCTGACAATGAAAAAAATAATCTGGACTGTCAAAGAGGAGTTGCGGAGAAACCCCAGTCTTTTTAGTTGGATGATTCTTTCCCAAATCATCGGGACACTGATGTGCATGTTTTATTTTTACTATCAAAATCAACTGCCTGACTTAGAAGGGTGGCAGATTTCGATAGTCATGCTGATCGGCAGTGTTTTGAATATCTGGGCAGTTTATCTAGCAAGTAAGATTGGAAAGAGGTATTCAGCCTTAAAACTCTTTCCAATTCTTGTACTCTTGACGGGAGGAACTTATTTGCTTTCCTATTTTGGTACGCCACTGATTTACATTTTGATTTATTGGCTCAGTAACGCCTTATATGCCCTCTTTCAGCCGATTTTTGATAATGATTTACAAAAGCGACTCCCAAGCGAGGTACGGGCAACCATGCTAAGTGTCTACTCTATGATGTTCAGCCTAAGTATGATCATCATTTTTCCTCTGACAGGATGGTTGATTGACTATCTAGGATTTGTAGTAGCCTTCCTTTACTTAGGGCTCGTTTTAGTGCTAGCCAGCTTTTTGCTATTTTTCATTTTGAAAGAGATGGCCAGAGCTTTGGAACTCAAAGAGGATGTTATTTCTAAGTAATAAAGTTATTTTTTCACTTTTATCTTTTTTACTTGCTATCTGTCAGTTTTTCTAGTATAATGGTTTATTGTGAGCGAACCTCACTTACCCCTTGCAAAGACTGGGGGTCATTAGACCAAAAGGAGGAACATATCAATGGCTAAATACGAAATTCTTTATATCATTCGTCCAAACATTGAAGAAGAAGCGAAAAACGCTTTGGTAGCACGTTTTGACTCTATCTTGACTGACAACGGTGCAACTGTTGTTGAATCAAAAGATTGGGAAAAACGTCGTCTTGCATACGAAATTCAAGATTTCCGTGAAGGACTTTACCACATCGTTAACGTTGAAGCAAACGACGACGTAGCTCTTAAAGAGTTTGACCGTCTTTCAAAAATCAACGTTGACATTCTTCGTCACATGATCGTCAAACTTGACGCGTAAGAAGGTAGATTATGATTAACAATGTTGTACTTGTAGGGCGTATGACGCGTGACGCTGAGTTGCGTTATACCTCATCAAATGTAGCAGTTGCGACTTTTACTCTTGCAGTAAACCGTACATTCAAGAGTCAAAATGGCGAACGTGAGGCTGATTTTATCAATGTCGTTATGTGGCGCCAACAAGCTGAAAATCTTGCTAACTGGGCTAAAAAAGGCTCTCTTATCGGGATCACAGGTCGTATTCAGACTCGAAGTTACGATAACCAGCAAGGACAACGTGTTTACGTAACAGAAGTCGTGGCGGATAATTTCCAAATGTTGGAAAGTCGCGGAGTGCGCGAAGGACATTCAGGTGGAGCTTATTCTGCACCAACTGCTGGTCAATCAGCACCTGCAAACCCAGTACCAGACTTTTCACGTTCTGAAAATCCATTTGGAGCAACAAATCCATTGGACATTTCAGATGATGATTTACCATTCTAATGGACAATTAATACTATAAAGGAGAAAAAACATGGCTCAACAACGTCGTGGCGGATTCAAACGCCGTAAAAAAGTTGATTACATCGCAGCAAACAAAATTGAATATGTTGATTACAAAGATACTGAGCTTCTTAGCCGTTTTGTTTCAGAACGTGGGAAAATCCTTCCTCGTCGTGTAACAGGAACTTCAGCTAAAAACCAACGTAAAGTAACAACAGCTATCAAACGCGCTCGCGTAATGGCTTTGATGCCTTTCGTAAACGAAGATTAAAAAAGAGGTCCACTGGACCTCTTTTTCATGAGCTTGAAAACAAGAAAGCGAATTAAGACCCTTACGGGTCTTTTTTACGAGCATGGAAATGAGAGAGCGAGTTGGGTCCAGGTAGACCTCTTTTTCATGAGTTTGAAAATAAGAAAGCGAATTAAGACCCGGGTGGGCCTTTTTTTACGAGCATGGAAATGAGAGAACGAAAAAAACCGGCACTGCACTCCGTACTGGGACAAGAGAAAACCCCTCTTATGCGACCAGTTTTCTGTACTCTACAGGAGACTGGTCATTTAATTTCTGTTGAATTCTAGTTTCATTATAAATAGGATGTAATTTTTGACAATATCTGTTATACTATCTTTGGTTAAGTTTCTCCACTTATGGAGATAGAAGGTTTCAGACTTGAGAACAAAATGGAATCATTCGATATAGGCATTAGCTGCTGGCGTTCCTTTACGGGACATGGAGCGGGTGATGCCTTTTTCAGTACAAGCCTGATAGTATGGCTTTGGAGGTGTAGACAGACCCCTGATCACTGTGTAAGAGTGTCCTTTGAGGTAATTCGAGTTGATGAAGCGTGTCAAGCACAAAATCCGTATCCTGGCAATCTGAGATGGTATAAGCCACAATTTCACGATTATAGAGTTCCATGAAGAGCCTACAGTTGCCAAAGTAGAGGTAGGAGATGTCCGTTACCAGCTTCTCCATAGGCTTGCCTGCCTGAAAATCACGATCCAACTTATTGTTTGTTACATGGTAAGGCTTTCCTAATTCAGTCCCCTTCTTGGGCCGTACACGGAAGAGACAGCCTTTTTCCTTCATGATACGATAGATTTTCTTGCGATTTACGACGAGGTTATAAACTTTCTTGAGCAAGCGAGTGATGGTTCGATAGCCGTAAATAAAGTGATTTTCCATACAGAGTTTTTCGATTTTATCTGCTATTTCGTCTCTTTTTTGAGAATTCTTACGCTCCTGTTTCCAGCGATAAAAGGTTGAGCGTTTGACGCTGAAATACTCTAAAATAAGAGATACAGGGTAGGTTTTCTGATACTCTTCCACTAGCTTGATAAGATTTACTTTGTCGATTCTCTTACCAAGATCAGATACTTTTTTAGTAATTCTACCTGCAAACGTAACTGTTCGACTTCAGATAACTGTTTCATCCCTTTACCGTAAGTATATTGTTTCCCCACAGGTTGGTAGAAACGGTACAATTCATCATTCTGATACCATCTCCACCAAGTCTTCACCTGACTGACATTTTTAACACCGAGGGTATCCATGATAACCTTATTTGATTTACCTATCTTCTTCATTTCGATACAGGCTAACTTAGTTTCTACTGAATAGGCTTTTTTTACCATAACAAAACACTCCTGTTTCTAGTTTACCAGATTTCAACAGGAGTGTTTTTCTTGTGTCTCATTTTATGGGGGTAGTGCCGATTTTCTAGTAAAATAGAATTGAACAAAACTAGTTACGAAAGGAAATCTTATGAGCTACCATCATTTTACCATAGATGAGCGTGAAAGTATTCTCATTTACCGTATGTAAGGCCTAAATTTTTCTCAAATTGCTAAGTTGCTTCATCGTCATCCGTCTAGTATTAGTTGCGAGTGGAAACGACATACAAAATCAGGAAGCTATTCTCCCAATCAAGCACAGGAATCTTACCATATTGCTAAATCACACTGTGGGCGGAAACGGATGCTTGAAATAGACCACAATTTGAGTAATACCATCAAACATCTATTTCTCGATTATCAATGGTATCCTTAAGAAATAGAAGGTCGGTTACGATTAGAGTATGGAAAAGCTGTTATTAGTTATCAAACAATCTATAGAGCCATCTATCGCGGTCACTTTGACAACAGGCTTTCACATGGTGCTCGTGGTGTCCTTCGCAAGCTCCGCCATCGTGGGAAAACACGTCATACAAAAGGTTATGTCGAAAAAGAGGGCGAATTTCTATTTCTCATACCATTCACGAAAAACCCGAAGAAGCAAACAAGCGAGCTAGGGTCGGTGATTGGGAAGCAGATACGGTTACAGGTAAAACTGGAAAAGCTTGCTTAGTGACTCTAACGGATCGCTATTCTCGTTTTCTAAAAATTCAGAAGGTAGCTGTCAAGAAAAGCAAACTTGTCATAGAGGCTATGGTACAAATGTTGGAGCCCTTACCGGAAGAAACCGTCACTCCAGATAGAGGAAAAGAATTCACGAATCATCAAGACTTGACTGACAAATTAAAGGTATAGGTCTATTTTCCTGACCCTCATGCACCTTGGCAACTAGGGACTAATGAGAATACGAATGGACTACTAAGAGAATATTTTCCAAAAGGAAGTGATTTAACATTCGTTGATGAGCACACCATTCAGCTGTGGGAGAACAAACTTAATAATAGGCCACGCAAATGTCTTAACTGGAAAACTCCTTATGAAGTCTTCTATGAAGAAAATGTGCACTTAATTTGACAATTCAAGATACAATAAATAGGCTCCATAATATCCATAGGGAATTTACCCACTACAAATATTATAGAGCCAATAAAGTTATGTAGATTTGTTGTGATTCTGTTTGCTGGCTTCAAAAAAGAAGATGGACCGCGAACAATTTTCTGCTAACTTTGCAATCAGCGTAGTTTTAAAGAGCTAAGATACGTTTGAAGAAAGTCGCTAAATATGCTATACTAAAGGGGATTGGTGGATTTTTATAGAACGATTCACTCAGAAAAAATAAGAAATTAATCTAACAAAAATAGATCGTCTTTCAGAGACTTTTATGTCATTTCTCAGATGAAAATGCTTGGAAATCAAGGGATTTGTTTTGAGAATTGGTTTATTCTTATGCTTTATCAAGGTGTATCTCTAGGAGACTTCTCCCGTATTATCGCTTGTTCCATAGGAAATATGCACATCTTGAAAATTGGAACTGACTACAATGAAAAATTGAATGCTAAGGAGATAGAGGGAAATGTTTTACTTTGTACCATCTTGGTATTGTCAAGGTAGGAAATGGTATTCAACTGCTTTGCCTTTTTATTGTTCATCAAAACAGATGATGTTTGATGATACCATGAACTTATTACAGATGTTTCAATCTGCTGGTAAGGATAGTAGAATTCTAGTGTTGAACTATTCGCCCCATATTCGAATCCTCTGTTATCAGGAGAAAATCGAGCCAGCTGGTATGTGGAATCTGTTTGATAGTCTACAAAGTTTGACAGATGTTTTGCCCCGAAAGCTCGGTTTGGATGATTTGAAATGGCCACAGGGAGCGGAATTCTTTTATACTCCCTTTCTTGTAGATGTTTATTTAAATCAGAACCACTATGCCCAGATTAATTTTTCTCAGACTGGCAATATTTTCGATATTATCTATTTTAAAAATAATCAGATGGATCACCGTTTGGTCTTTGATGATCGAGGCATAGTTTCTAGTGTGATTTATTTTGAAAATAATCAGCCAGACCATCAAGATTATCTGAATCCACAAGGTCAGTGGCAGTTTAGGGAATTCTTGACAAGAGATAATCATCAAGTGCTTGTCAATCCTGAAGTCCAAGAAGCATTCGCAAAGGATGTTTATAGTGATATTGAGGAGCTAATCAAGGAAAAACTGGACCAGTATTTATCTTCTGCCCTAACAAGAGATGATATGCTCATTGTTTCAGCAGATCCTCAACATAACCATCTTTTCCACAAGGCTAAGAGGCATTACAATCTTGCCTTCTCTTTCTTTGCTGAACGCTACCCAATTGAGAACAGAGAAGAAATCCTAGAGAATTTGCAAGGTACACCATTCTTTATTGTTGATAGTTTCAGTAAGGTTCAAAAGATGTATGAACTGATCGGCAAAGCCCAGCTTCCCCCTTATTATGAGGTGGCTCCTTATGACATTCGTCTGCAGGCAGAAGAAAGCCAGCAGGAAAAGCCAGCAACTGTCTATGTCAATGTTGATACTTTACCTGAAGAACATCTTCAAACTGTCTTTAGGACCATATTTGATATGATGCTAGAGGATGAGTGGATGAAGTTATTGATTGGAACTCAAAGTTTGGAGTCTGAAAGAGTAGTATTTATCAGACAATTTGTCAAAGAATATTTATTAAACAAGCTAGCTTTAGAAGAAAAAACATCAATTCATGGAGGCATAAACTCCATAGATCAAAAAGCTACTTTTGATAATGAGAAGAACTTCAGAGAGCGAATGGAGTTTAGGACGTTCCACAGTTCTGCTGAAATGGCAAAAATGATGAAAGATGTTCGCGTCATCCTTGATTTGGGAAGCCCAGCAGATAAATTCACACAAATTGTTGGGATAAGTGGGGGGATACCTCAGATTAATTTATATAGTTCATCTTATGTCAAGCATGGAGAAAATGGATCGATTCTAACTGATATTTCTGACCTTAAAAATGTAGTCTTGTATTACTTGACGGATATAGAGTCTGCATATAAATGCAAGGAACATTCATCTAGTAAGATCGAGCAGTACAAAAAGGGAGAAATTATCGAAATGTGGAAAAACACAATAAAGGAATTAAAGGAAAATGAGAGAGATTAGTGTTCTACAAATTGCTGATGAGAACTGGCAGGAGCAATATGATATTCCTAGTAATATAAGGTGGACATTTGTTAAGCCAGAGGGGATGGTGTCATTTGTGCCTACTGATATTGAGATGTTGAGTGGATGCAGAGAAGATAGGGCAAGGCTTGCAAAGGTTTATGACCTTATATTGGTGGATACGCTAGAACATTTCGAATACATCACTGTTCTGGATAGCCTGATTCAGCCTTATCGTTTGTTTTACCATGAACGTTGCCAGATTACTACGAAAGATTTGAAAACATTCTTGTTTCGTAAGAGAGCAGTCAAGTCGCAATTTGAAAATCCTGAGCAGATTTTGTACCGTTTTTCTCGTGCTTTTTTTTCTCAGCAAAGTGGTTCCAAGCTCAAAGTAAATCATTTAGCAGTTCATCCTTGCTTTAGTGGCCAGATTAATTATGAAGGAAGCAATTATCTCAGTTTGGCTGGAGAATTCGGGGAGGATTATCAACCCCTAGCGAACTATCAGTATAATATTTATCTGGATGCAGATACCCCTTTGGACTTGTGGCCAGAATTTAGGATCTTAGGAGACTGCTCAGTCCGCTATATTATCAAAGGGTATCCTGTCGCGCTTTCTCCAATGCAAGAATGGATTTATGATGAAGCGGTCTATGACAAGCCTCTAGTTTTAGACACGCAGGATTCCTACTATCTAAGCATTAGTATTCAAGCTAAGGGACAAGGCATCGTGAAAATAGGTCCTCTTCATCATCGAGATTCTCATTTAGGCTATGGTGACTTGTTAGTTGGTGGGAATCGCATTATTGATAAAAATAGAGAGGAACTGATTTATTTCTTCCATCCGGGTGATTTGAAACCACCTCTCAATGTATATTTTTCAGGTTATCGTCAAGCAGAAGGCTTTGAAGGATTCGATATGATGGCTGGTATGGGAGCTCCCTTTTTATTAATTGGAGATCCGCGTTTAGAGGGTGGTGGCTTTTATCTTGGGTCAGATGAGTTAGAGCAAAAGCTTATTCAAGTGATTCATCATTGTTTGGATGAATTAGAATTTACAGCTGATCAGCTAGTTTTGTCTGGTTTATCAATGGGGACATTTGGCGCTCTCTATTATGCTTCTAAACTAGAACCTCACACTGTTATTGTCGGTAAACCCTTGGTAAATTTAGGTGATATTGCTGTAAATGAGTCTTCCCTCCGTCCTGGCGGATTCCCAACGTCTTTGGACATCCTTTATCGTACGATGGGCAAGCCATCTGATGAAACAGCAACAAAACTAAATGAGTATTTTTGGAAATCCTTTAGAGCTGCTGATTTTTCAAGGACAAAATTTATCATAGCTTATATGTGTCAGGATGATTATGATGGCCGTGCTTATTCTGCCTTGGAGGAAGAGCTCGAAAATCGTAATGATAAGGTTAGCATGATCAGCAAGGGATTTGAGGGACGACATAATGATGATACGCAGGGTGTTGTTGGATGGTTTTTTAATCAATACATAGCACTATTAATGAATGGTTTTGAAAGGAAGTTTAATTCGTGAGATATAAGGAGGAAGTCTATTTTGCTTATTGGGATATGCAAAGTGTATCTCAGTATTTATATGGTTCATCTGTCAGGGTCTTAGAGGATGGTCGAGTTTTATATGAGAATCAATTTATGCCGTCTGGGACAGTTATTCACGAATGGTACTCGAAAGCCAATTATCAGGATTTGAGAAATACAAGCCAACTTCCTGATTTGAAGCGGGGAGAGAAATATGTCATTGGAAGCTACCTAGAAACTCTTCCTGAGAATTCAACTTATTTAAAAGTTATCTTTATAGATTCGGCTGATGAGGAAATTTTTTCTCATAGTGTGAAACCCGAGGAGATAGCGAGTGTTTATGTGCCAACTGACACCCATCATTATAAAATTCAATTGGTCAGTGGAGGTTGTCAGAGGTTCTTGTTTGAAGGGATTTATATTGCCCAAGAAGGTGTGGCAGACTATACAGTTGCTCGTTATTGGATTTCAGATTTGCTTCATAAGGACAATGAGAAGAATACCATTTACGTTTGCTTTACAGAGCCTGATCTCAATCGGACAGGTTTTGTTCCAGAAAGAGTGCAAAAACATTTTTCAAACTTAGTGATGGTGAATTCTTCTTACAAAGATGCACTTTTATATATGGAAAAAGATTTTTTCAGAATTTTACTTGAAAAAATTGAGGATTTGTCAGGACATTATGCTTTTGAAAAAGTGGCTTTTATTGGCTATGGGCCTATTTCAAATATTGCAGCTCTGTTTTACTCAAAACAATTTTCAACTTCCTATGCTTTAGTGACAGATAATTTTCTAGCTGAATTAGACTATCATCGCTTACTGGAACGTCATCGAAAACGAGTGAATTATCCGATTTTTAGGGATTTATTGCTATATCGATTTGATTCAACCAGAGTTAAAAAATTTGCAAGTTTAAAAATTGAAACTCAAGAATTATTCAATTTTGTCTATCTATTAAATCAGTCGGTTTTATTACAGAATATAGATTTAGAGACAACAGAAGAGTGGATGAGGAGAAATATAAACTGAGAACAACTTTCTATGGATTACTTGACTAAAATTTATAGCAAATTCTAGCTAAGGTGTGATAAATTTTAGCGAAATGGGATAATAGAAAGCATCACAGTCCGGCTCGCTATAAAAGTTTCTCACATTTTGGTTTAAAAAATTTTGGGAAATATTATGTGTGAAAAAATAATAAACTGAAACTTACATATTGTATATAATAAAACTTATTTTTATATTGATGTGAGTAACAAAAGAAAATTAGTGTTCTTTTCCGGGTAATGCTTTGACAGATTGAACTTCAAACCTTATAATAGTGGTGATAAATAGTTTTTTAGGAGAAAAAATAATATAATGAGTAAAAAAGAAGAGTTATCAGGATTTCAACTCCTGTTATCGAAAATCAAGCGATTGGTCAATGAGGAAGAGAATGATTATGATGTTCACTATTCTGACGTAACTGAATTGAAACCTGTTAGCAAAAAGGTGAAGGTACAAAAAGAAATGGTGAGGAAGGCCAGTGAGAGTTTTGAATTACCATTAGAGTCTGTTTCAGTTATGGAAGTTCTAGAAGCTTTTCAAGAAAAAAATAGTTTAAACATGGCTGAATTGATAAAAAATGTTAGCTTGAGTTTATCGACTAGTGCACTTGCTTCACTAAGTGAATTCATCGCAGTTTCTTATAGTGAATCTTATAGTCAAAGCATTTCTGAAAAGGGCTACTCTTTGCGCAATTCAATGTCTAATTCGTACTCGATTAGTGATTCTTTTTCGGTATCAGAATCTCTCTCTGTTTCTTCTGTTGAAGAATCTATGAGTCATAGTTTATATGTCTCTGATTCGGAAAGCTTATTGTCTAGTCAAAGTGCTAGTGTAGCAGAGTTAGAATCAATTAGTGTTTCGCAGTCCTTGTCAGTCAGAGATTTTTTGTCTGAGAGTGAAGGAACCGGCATTTTAGAATCTGAATCATTCTCTGAAAGTTCTTCTGAATTTGTATCAGAAAGCGAGAGTTACAGTGAATCAGAATCCCAACAAGATAGCGACTCCGTTTCACTCATCACATCAGATCTTGTATCCGATAGTGAAGAAACCGGCATTTTAGAATCTGAATCATTCTCTGAAAGTTCTTCTGAATTTGTATCAGAAAGCGAGAGTTACAGTGAATCAGAATCCCAACAAGATAGCGACTCCGTTTCACTCATCACATCAGATCTTGTATCCGATAGTGAAGGAACCGGCATTTTAGAATCTGAATCATTCTCTGAAAGTTCTTCTGAATTTGTATCAGAAAGCGAGAGTTACAGTGAATCAGAATCCCAACAAGACAGTGACTCCGTTTCACTCATCACATCAGATCTTGTATCCGATAGTGAAGAAACCGGCATTTTAGAATCTGAATCATTCTCTGAAAGTTCTTCTGAATTTGTATCAGAAAGCGAGAGTTACAGTGAATCAGAATCCCAACAAGACAGCGACTCCGTTTCACTCATCACATCAGATCTTGTATCCGATAGTGAAGGAACCGGCATTTTAGAATCTGAATCATTCTCTGAAAGTTCTTCTGAATTTGTATCAGAAAGCGAGAGTTACAGTGAATCAGAATCCCAACAAGATAGCGACTCCGTTTCACTCATCACATCAGATCTTGTATCCGATAGTGAAGAAACCGGCATTTTAGAATCTGAATCATTCTCTGAAAGTTCTTCTGAATTTGTATCAGAAAGCGAGAGTTACAGTGAATCAGAATCCCAACAAGACAGTGACTCCGTTTCACTCATCACATCAGATCTTGTATCCGATAGTGAAGAAACCGGCATTTTAGAATCTGAATCATTCTCTGAAAGTTCTTCTGAATTTGTATCAGAAAGCGAGAGTTACAGTGAATCAGAATCCCAACAAGACAGTGACTCCGTTTCACTCATCACATCAGATCTTGTATCCGATAGTGAAGAAACCGGCATTTTAGAATCTGAATCATTCTCTGAAAGTTCTTCTGAATTTGTATCAGAAAGCGAGAGTTACAGTGAATCAGAATCCCAACAAGACAGCGACTCCGTTTCACTCATCACATCAGATCTTGTATCCGATAGTGAAGGAACCGGCATTTTAGAATCTGAATCATTCTCTGAAAGTTCTTCTGAATTTGTATCAGAAAGCGAGAGTTACAGTGAATCAGAATCCCAACAAGACAGTGACTCCGTTTCACTCATCACATCAGATCTTGTATCCGATAGTGAAGAAACCGGCATTTTAGAATCTGAATCATTCTCTGAAAGTTCTTCTGAATTTGTATCAGAAAGCGAGAGTTACAGTGAATCAGAATCCCAACAAGACAGTGACTCCGTTTCACTCATCACATCAGATCTTGTATCCGATAGTGAAGGAACCGGCATTTTAGAATCTGAATCATTCTCTGAAAGTTCTTCTGAATTTGTATCAGAAAGCGAGAGTTACAGTGAATCAGAATCCCAACAAGACAGCGACTCCGTTTCACTCATCACATCAGATCTTGTATCCGATAGTGAAGGAACCGGCATTTTAGAATCTGAATCATTCTCTGAAAGTTCTTCTGAATTTGTATCAGAAAGCGAGAGTTACAGTGAATCAGAATCCCAACAAGACAGTGACTCCGTTTCACTCATCACATCAGATCTTGTATCCGATAGTGAAGAAACCGGCATTTTAGAATCTGAATCATTCTCTGAAAGTTCTTCTGAATTTGTATCAGAAAGCGAGAGTTACAGTGAATCAGAATCCCAACAAGACAGTGACTCCGTTTCACTCATCACATCAGATCTTGTATCCGATAGTGAAGGAACCGGCATTTTAGAATCTGAATCATTCTCTGAAAGTTCTTCTGAATTTGTATCAGAAAGCGAGAGTTACAGTGAATCAGAATCCCAACAAGACAGTGACTCCGTTTCACTCATCACATCAGATCTTGTATCCGATAGTGAAGGAACCGGCATTTTAGAATCTGAATCATTCTCTGAAAGTTCTTCTGAATTTGTATCAGAAAGCGAGAGTTACAGTGAATCAGAATCCCAACAAGACAGTGACTCCGTTTCACTCATCACATCAGATCTTGTATCCGATAGTGAAGGAACCGGCATTTTAGAATCTGAATCATTCTCTGAAAGTTCTTCTGAATTTGTATCAGAAAGCGAGAGTTACAGTGAATCAGAATCCCAACAAGACAGTGACTCCGTTTCACTCATCACATCAGATCTTGTATCCGATAGTGAAGGAACCGGCATTTTAGAATCTGAATCATTCTCTGAAAGTTCTTCTGAATTTGTATCAGAAAGCGAGAGTTACAGTGAATCAGAATCCCAACAAGATAGCGACTCCGTTTCACTCATCACATCAGATCTTGTATCCGATAGTGAAGAAACCGGCATTTTAGAATCTGAATCATTCTCTGAAAGTTCTTCTGAGTTTGTGTATGAGACAAGTATTCAAGTAACTCAGCCATGGGGGGATTCTGAGAATGGAAATTCATGGATAGGGCAAGAGAAGGAAGGGAATATGCAAAAACCAGCTTTTCAGCAACTATCTCGTGAGTTTAAAAATGTCGTAAGTAGATTATCTGGTTTGAGCTCTATTATTCATAACAAGGGCAGAAAGAATCATTTAATAAATAATGATATTTTTAAATAATAACAATCTAATTTATAAAGAAAAAATAGAAGGAGTCGTCATGATTAGAAATTTTTTGTCAAATAGTGGGAAAGGTTTAGGAACAACAGATGTTCTTTCAGTTGGTGAATTTCGTGGAGGAGTGTTGCACGGGAAAATCGACTATAAAACAGTACCACTAGGTTTTTACGATTTACTAGGACAATCTAAACCGATCAGTTCAAGAAACTATATTGAGGATTTGAATTTGATTCAATCCATGGGCTTTAATGCCTATCGTATCTCTATCTCTTGGGCTCATCTATTTCCAACTGGAGAAGAGTTGCAGCCAAGTGAAGAAGGATTGAAATATTATGAAATAATCATTGACGAAGTTCTGAGAAAAGGCATCGAGCCAATTGTTACCCTCAGTCATTTTGATATCCCTCTTAACCTACATGAAAAATATGGTGCATGGAGAAATCGTCAGATGATTGAACTCTTTGAGCGCTATGCAGAAGCCGTTTTCCGTTATTTTAAAGACAAGGTGAGATACTGGATTACATTCAATGAGTTTAATATTTTGCACCATTTACCATTTTTGGGGGGAGGATTATTATTTGAAAATAGTGAGAATCGTGAACAGTTAATCTGGCAAGCAGCTCATTATCAATTAGTTGCTTCTGCCCGCGTCGTTCAATTAGGTAAAACAATCAATCCAGAGTTTCAGTTTGGTGGAATGCTTGTCGTTAGTCAAAACTATAGCCAGCAAATTGACAATGCTATGGATGCTATGGAAGCTGAAGTTAAGAATCGTAAAAACTATTTATTTACGGATGTTCAAGTTCGTGGTTATTATCCGAACCACTTCTTGCGTCGCTTGGAACGTGAGCAGATTGCTTTAGATATTTCAGATGAAGATCTTTCTATCTTAAACAGAGGAACAGTTGATTTTGTAAGTTTTAGTTATCATGCATCTAATAACTCTGAAGAAGTTTTTGCTGATAAGTATGTAGCTGAGACTAGAACTAAAAAATCAGCTAATCCAGTCGGTCTTCGTTTGGTTATGAATAGTCTATATGATCGTTACCAAAAAGCATTGTTTGTCGTAGAAGATGAACTCGTCTTGGATGATGCAGATAACTCTGTTATGGAAGAATTGAAAACAAATATTCAAGGAATCGTTAAAGCAGTAGAGTTTGATGGTGTTGAACTTTTAGGCTATACACCTCTCAGCTGGGTGGAACTTGATTTTTAAAATAAAAGTGGCTCTTTGTCAACTGTCGTGGGTTGAAGAAAAGTTACAACCTGGAGAGGATCATTTTGTTCCTCTCCTTTTTAATGTTCAAAGCGGTGAGAATTCTAGTTTTAAAGTTATCAAAGTTCCGAAAGCTGAAAGCATTGCACTTGATGACCTTGATGAGGTTGTTAGTAGCTTCAAGTTTTGCATTTGAGTAGGGCAGTTTTAGCGCATTCACAATATTGTCCTTATCTTTCGATAAATTGTAAAATATAGTGCACCAAAAAAACTCATAGCGTTTCATTGGTGTAAGCTGTAAGTAACCATACAAACAGAACCCGAGGAAAAACTATGAGCTACTTCCATCTTACCATAACCGACCGAATAAAGATAGAAACCTACTTGGAATTAGGTTTGAAACCTTGCCAAATTGCAAGTAAACTTGGCGTCTATAAGTCTACCATTTCAAGAGAGTTAAGACGATGCCAAAATGCTTACTCCGCCGTCTTAGCACAGGAACAGTACGACCACAGGGCTAAGCAAAAAGGTCGGAAGTCTCGTTTGACACCAACGTTGAAAAAGGAAATTGAGGACTGTTTAAAATGCTCCTGGTCGCCTGAACAGATTTGTGGTCGCTATCAGCTTGAAAAAAAGCCAATGGTAGGTTTTAAAACCATCTATAACTGGCTCTATGCTGGTTTGATTGATCTGGATTTGAGTATCCTTCGTCGTAAAGGCAAAACTCGACAACCTAAAGAAACACGTGGAAGATTTAGGATTGGCAGGTCGATTGCCAAACGTCCTAAAGAGATCCGGAATCGTAAAACTTTTGGCCACTGGTAACTTGATACTGTAGTGTCTTCCAGAGGCAAAAGCAAGGGATGTTTAGCGACTTTTCTAGAGCGAAAAACTCGTTTTTACTTAGCTTTCAAGATACCAGATAGAACAGCCAAAGCCATGTTTTCAGCCATCGAACAACTTTGTAAGCTATTTCCAAAAGAGACTCTTAAAACCTTTACTTCAGACAGGGGAAAAGAGTTCGCCTGCTATCCTCTGGTAGAGAATTTAGGAATTTCCTTTTTCTTTGCGGACGCCTATTCATCTTGACAGAGAGGAAGCAATGAAAACGCAAATGGCTTACTAAGAGAATACTTCCCAAAGAAAACAGATTTAGCTGCTATATCTGATGAGGCTTTGAACAAGGCCTTATATGATATCAATCACCGACCACAAAAATGTTTAGCTTACAGAACTGCTTATGAAGCTCTAGTGGATGAGTTAGAGTAAATGTTGCGCTTATTCTTGCAATTTATCTTATACAAAAACGAAATTACACAATCTTTGTATATTTTACTTGCATATTGATTGAATTATTCCACTAACTAAAGTATAATATACAATATGAGGTGATTAATTTTTTAAGTATCGTCAGACAGTTTAGAGATAGTTATTTAAACCCTCTGGACTATCTGTTTTATTATATTAGCAAACTAAAAAAGTAAGATAGATTGTTGATATTAAATCAAATATGAAGCCACTATAAGTGATGATAAAAGCTTGAGATTTAGCATAAAAATCTCTTGTTATTTCTCTTTTAGGAGGAATTAGATCAAGAGAGTTAATTAATTATAAAAAGGAATATAATATATTAATGTTTAAGAAAACTGGTGAAATAAAGGGACATGGTTCAATCCGTAAGAATAAAGTTTATGGTGCGATTGGAGTTCTAATATTTGGGATTATTGCAATGTTTAGCTTCCATGAAGGTGTGGTAGCTGATGAAATTAAGGCTACTAAGACAACCGCCTTAGCTCCTGTAGCAGAAGCTTCTGATACCAGCTTGATTGTTCAAGCGAAAACTGTTGCAGCCGAAGTTGCTGAAGCAAAATCGTTGGCAGCTTCATCAGCACCTGTGTCTGTTTCGATGGTAGCTGCTGGGAATCCTGCTGAAGGACAGCCAAATGTAACAGTTGAAAATCAAGAATTAAAAGATGCTATTGCTACTGCTCAAGCTTCTAATATTGAAGTAAAACAAAAACCAACTGAGAACATTGGAACAGCTAATACACAAGAAGAAGCTGCAAACTTAGAGGCTGATGCAATTGCTCGTGAAAAAGAGCAAGCCCAAAGTATACGAGAGTCAACTGATAAATATAACAGTGATTATGCAACAGCTCAAAGTAACACTCAAAAGCCCGGTTATCTTAGTGAAGTTGTAACTCAGGGGTTAAACTTTCAAAGTGAGCCGAATGCTAGTTTATCAATTAGTGGGACGACAGAATTCGGTCAGCAAGATGCGCCTAGAGCGTACTCATATGAAGAATATATAGGTAGTGGTAGGACATTTGCTAATAATCCAATAGCTGCATACAAAACTTCTGCATCAGGGAATTTTGTGATTCCCAAAATTAACAAAGGTCAAACTATAACAGCTACTTACACAAATCTACAAAATTCTAGCTATAATGGTACAAAAATTGCTAAAGTTGTTTATGAAGTAAAAAATTTAAATAATGGGATAGGAATAATCGGTTTTGCTGAGAAAGATCCAACTAAGGGAATTTATACTTTTTATAACTTAACTGCTCCTTCTAGATATGGTGTAAAAATTCGTTTTTATGACGAGAATAATAATATCATCCAATTTAAGCAAGCAGCTCCAGCTATATTGGCACTGACAAGTTTGTCAAAAACGATACGTGCTGATGGAAAGAAGCATGAAGAGGGGATAGCAGACTATAACTTCAAACCAGTAAAAATAACTGGTTCGTATGTTGAAAAACAATCTGATAATCGTTTAGCTGCAAGTAGTCCGACACAAAATATCCCAGATAGATATAACCATCCGGATTTTTATAAGACTAGTATCGCTGGTGTAATAGATAATGGCGATGTTATCTCGTTTACCATGCGTAGGGATTCAGAGTTTGATAGCGGGTACTGGTTAGCAATTACAAGTAGGTTACCTTCTCCTTTTATTTTAACGAAGCCTGACCTCAGTTATAATTTTTTCAGTTACAACACAGCCGGAACAGTATTGCTTGATAATTATATTCAAGGAACAACGACTAAACTGACCGAAACACAAATAATTAAGCCTAAAGGGACGCCCACAGGAGAATCTTATGTAGCGTCACATGAAGAACGGGTGCATTTCAATGGAAAAGTTTATAAATATGTATCGTCAAGTGAAAATGCAATGGGCACAGTGAGGTTGGGGGTTACAAATGTATATAACTATTATATTGAGGCAATAGGAGGTGCCAGGGTTGTTTATCTTGATGATGACGATAATAAGAAGATTTTAGAGACTAAAGAGCTGATGGGTTATTATGGTCAAACAGATACCTATAGGACTGCCGCAACGCTTCAGTATTACCAAAACTTACACTATGAAGTTGTTTCAGATAATTATCCAAGCGTCGGTGTGACGTACGATGAAACTATTCAAACCTTTGAAGTCCATTTACGCCATAAGACGGTTCCAGTTGAAGAAACGAAAACGGTGAACGAGACGATCCAGTATGTCTATGAGGACGCGAGCCAGGCAGCAGAGTCTAAGGTTCAGACGCTGGAGTTCAAGCGGACCAATACCAAGGATTTGGTGGCTGGCCGGATCATCCAGGAAGGCGTCTGGAGTCCGTCAGAGAGCACCTTCCCAGAGGTAACCTCTCCTGTAATTGCAGGGTACACAGCGGATCTTCCGACAGTTGATGCAGTTGCGAACATCAGTGCAACCAGCAACGATGTGGCACGTAAGGTCACCTACAAGGCCAATGCGCAGCAACTGACTTATACGGTCATTGATGAGACAGACAGCCGCACTCTGGCAGAACGGGTGCTGCTGGAAACGGGCGTTTCTAAGGGGGCGGTTCCAACACAGGCGCAGACGAAGTATGACCAAGTTGTCTCCGACTATCAGGCCCAGGGCTATGAGTTGGTATCGCAAGAATCTCTTCCGACTCAGTTTGATACCGACGATGCGACGGATCAGAATGTCACGGTGCGTCTGCGCCATAAGACGGTTCCAGTTGAAGAAACGAAAACGGTGAACGAGACGATCCAGTATGTCTATGAGGACGCGAGCCAGGCAGCAGAGTCTAAGGTTCAGACGCTGGAGTTCAAGCGGACCAATACCAAGGATTTGGTGGCTGGCCGGATCATCCAGGAAGGCGTCTGGAGTCCGTCAGAGAGCACCTTCCCAGAGGTAGTTTCTCCAACTGTTGATGGTTATACACCAGATAAGGCAACTGTAGCAGCCGTTGAACAGATTACGGGAGATAGCGCAGATATTGAAGAAACGGTTACCTATAAAGCAGATAAGCAAAAAGTAACCTATACCATCATTGACGACACTGCTCAAAAAACGCTGAAAGATAAGGAAGTACTTACCAGCGGAGGCTCTGATACTCCTCTTCCAGACAGTGCCCGAGAAAAATATGATTTAATGGTGAATGCTTATCTAGCTCAAGGTTATGAATTGGTTTCTAAAGACCAGCTTCCAGCTAAGTTCGACCTTGACAGTAGCCACGATCAAAATGTGGTTGTTCACTTGAAGCATGGTACAACTGATATCCAAGAAAGCAAGGATGTAAACTTGACTGTTCGTTACCACGGTGCTGGGGAACAAACACCAGCAGATAAGGTGCAAACAGCGACTTGGACTCGTACAGTAACAAAAGATAAAATCACAGGCACAGAGGTTTCAACAACACCTTGGACAAGCGACAAAGTAAACTATGATGCAGTCCCATCGCCAGTGATTCCAGGCTATAGCGTAGATGTCGAGACAGTTCCGTCTGAAGCAGTCACCCAAGAGAATATTGTTAAGGATGTACATTATACTGCGGCACCAGTAACTCCAGAAGTTCCTAATACTCCGGATACTCCAGTTAAACCAGAGCCTCCAACGAAACCGTTCACTTCTGAACGCCCTGCACCTACTCTTCCACGAACAGGTGAATCCCAAGTTGGTTCCAACCTTGCAACGCTGACAGGTCTAGGCTTACTTCTATCAATTCTTGGTTTGGCAGGACGTCATAAAAAAGAGAACTAATAAACTTTTTATAAGGTATAAACAGTCCAGTCATTCATTGAAGAAATACTGTAAATAGTTTAAAGATGGATGATTTAGTGGGAAAAGGCCTGTAGCCAATCTTAGTTGCCTGACTTGTATACTATCTAAAAAGTTAGACAAATAATTATTGAAAGGATTTAGTTCTGTATTGCACCGGACTAAGTCCTTTTCTACTATTTGTCAAGCATATCAAGGTATTCGATAAAAAATAGTTTGAGTTTCATAGTCCAACTAAGGAAATTGTCTTTTTAAAACTAAAGTTTAGTGTAAAAAGTGTACACAAAACCAACACCTTATCTAGTGATTTTTTATAAGGTGTTACAATAATATGGCATAAACAATTTTACCGATTTTGGGTAGAAGTATAATCATAAAGTTTGTTATGCGTTATGAGGTAATACATTGTTGTGATGAGACGATGTATAGAGGCAATCGTGTGTGGTTTGGTTGAAGTCACTTGCGATTGTCTTTTCCGTTTCTCATAGAAGTCTGCGATATGACAAGGGTTGGTGTGGCTAGGTGAAGCTATATTATGAATGCACTTAAAGAGAATCTTTCTGGCATAGGGATTCCCACGTTTGGTGATGTGTTCCTTGGCTAGAAAGTCCCCAGATTCATAGTGTCTGAGTTCAATGCCAATAAAAGCATTGATTTGATTGGCAGAGTGGAATCGACGAATGTCACCAAGTTCGCCAATAATATTTGTCGCTGTGGTTTCAGCTCTTCCAGGAATAGAGAGAAGAATCTCGTATTCTGGCAAAGGTTGAGCCAATGTTACCATCTCCTCTAAAACACCTTGTCTGCGTTCAGAAAGCCTAAGTAACTTATTTGGCTCTTTGTTAACTGTAGTGGGTTGAAGTCAGCTAAGATCTAGAAAGGACACATTTCGTCCTTTCTTTTTTGATGTTCAGAGAGATAAAAATCCGTTTTTTGAAGTTTTCAAAGTTCCGAAATCCAAAGGCATTGCGCTTGATGAGTTTGATGAGATTATTAGTGGCTTCCAATTTGGCGTTTGAATAGGGTAGTTGAAGGGCATTGACGATTTTCTCTTTGTCCTTGAGGAAGGTTTTAAAGACAGTATGAAAGAGAGGATGAACCTGCTTTAGATTGTCCTCAATGAGTCCGAAAAATTTCTCCGGCTCCTTATTCTGAAAGTGAAAAAGCAAGAGTTGATAGAGATTATAGTGGTGTTTCAAGTCTTCTGAATAGCTCAAAAACTTGTCTAGAATCTCTTTATTGGTTAAGTGCATACGAAAAGTAGGGCGAATTTCTATTTCTCATACCATTCACGAAAAACCCGAAGAAGCAAACAAGCGAGCTAGGGTCGGTGATTGGGAAGCAGATACGGTTACAGGTAAAACTGGAAAAGCTTGCTTAGTGACTCTAACGGATCGCTATTCTCGTTTTCTAAAAATTCAGAAGGTAGCTGTCAAGAAAAGCAAACTTGTCATAGAGGCTATGGTACAAATGTTGGAGCCCTTACCGGAAGAAACCGTCACTCCAGATAGAGAAAAAGAATTCACGAATCATCAAGACTTGACTGACAAATTAAAGGTATAGGTCTATTTTCCTGACCCTCATGCACCTTGGCAACTAGGGACTAATGAGAATACGAATGGACTACTAAGAGAATATTTTCCAAAAGAAAGTGATTTAACATTCGTTGATGAGCACACCATTCAGCTGTGGGAGAACAAACTTAATAATAGGCCACGCAAATGTCTTAACTGGAAAACTCCTTATGAAGTCTTCTATGAAGAAAATGTGCACTTAATTTGATAATTCAAGATACAATAAATAGGCTCCATAATATCCATAGGGAATTTACCCACTACAAATATTATAGAGCCGTTGTTTATAGTTTTATAAACTGTCCAGATATGGGCCGTTATTTGGGGTGTGAGAGTTAGAAAATAATGGCAATACAAGCTAATCTATGCTACAATGGGTATCGTGGTATATATTATATAAATAAAGAATAGAGGGAGCAGAATGCGACTTAGAAAAACATTGTTCGGCCGTTATCGTGCGAAGGAAGTTGACGATTGCATCGAATCCTTGGAGGAAGAGTTTTATAGTGAAATTCGGAAAAAAAATGAAAAAATCGAATCTTTGCGTAAAAAAATTGATTCTATGAAGGATAAAGAAAAAGAAATAGGTGAAGCTGTTATTTATGCGAAATCACTTGTCATTTCGGCTCATAAAAGTGCAGAGCAAGAAGCCAAAGAAGTTTTAGAAAAAGCACAAAAGGATTATCTGGATATACGCGAATCTATTCTGGAAGAGATTGATATCTTGACAAAAAAACGTATAGAAGCTGAGAGATTATATCATTTACAAAAGGAAAAAATAAAGAAGCTTCTAAATCAGGTTGATGGCTTTTTAGAAGATGAAAATCTAGATAAAGAAATTGATGCTGCAACTCTGTTTGAAGATTCTTTGGCTGACGAAGAGCAAGAAGAATTAGACTTGTTTGCAGGAGAGGAAGAGAAGTCAAAGGATTCCGTACCTCAAATAGAAGTTGTAAAGATTGAAAACATTACTGCCAAGACAGGTTCAGAAAGTTCAGCTCCTGTTAATTACCTCATTTCTTTTGAGAATGAGCTAACTAAAGAAGAGCAACAAGAGGAAAATACCAAACATCTTTCAAGAGTTGAAGACGATACCTTTTTGTAAGAGGAATATGATTTATGACAATTTATAACATCAATCTGGGAATAGGCTGGGCGAGCAGTGGAGTGGAGTATGCTCAAATCTATCGAGCAAGATTATTTCGCAGTGTGAGTTTAGATGCAAAATTCATCTTTATGGATTTTATTTCATCTGATAATATTGAGCATCTGACCAGAAATATCGGATTCAAAGATTCTGAAGTTATCTGGCTTTATCAGTATTTCACTGATGTTGAAATTGCGCCCACGACCTACACCCTAGCTCACGTTTTAGGTGGTTTTGATAGAGAGCCCCTAGAGATTATCCGTAATCCTGAAAATAAAACTTTCCGAGTTATATTTGGAGACAATGATTTTGTGACTTGTTATGCTAGCGATATGGATAATGAGTTGATTGATCGAGCAGAAATTGTTTCACGGGGATGTCTGATTCAGAAGGAATATTATACTTACGTCAAGAACTTTGTTGAGTATTATAGTCCTGTAGATGGTCGTGCTCGTCTCTACCAACGGACCTGGCTTAATGAAGATGGTAGTGTAGCCTATGAAGAGATTATCGATGAGGTGAACGGCAAGCAGGAGACACAAATCTATCGTTTTCCAAATCATGTTTTCTACTCCAAGCAGGAATTTGTTGCCCATTTCATGAGAAGTTTAGAGTTGACCGACAAAGACTTACTGATTTTGGATAGGGGGACAGATATTGGGCAACCGATTTTTGCTAATAAAGGGAAGGCCAAATTAGCTGTTATCGTTCATGCTGACCACTTCAGTGAAAATCCTGCAGAAAAAGACTATATCTTGTGGAATAATTATTACGAGTATCAGTTTGAATATGCTGATGAGGTAGACTACATCATCAATTCGACGGATGTTCAGACAAGACTTCTCACAGAGCAGTTTGCACAGTATACAAATATTAAACCAAAGGAAATATGGACTATTCCTGTGGGGAGTTTGGATAAGCTACGTCGACCAAAGGGGGAACGGAAGGCTTTTAGTGTGATGACAGCTTCTCGATTAGTAAGTGAAAAACACATTGATTGGCTGCTTCGCTCTGTGGTGAAGGCACATGAACATTTGCCAAGGCTCACTTTTGACATCTATGGTACTGGTAGTGAGGAGGCTATGCTTCGGAACTTGATTGAAGATTTGGAGGCAGGAGATTATATCCGTTTAATGGGGCATCATCATCTAACAGATGTTTATAAGAACTATTCAGCTTATTTGACTGCATCCACTAGTGAAGGATTTGGTCTGACCTTGCTAGAAGCAGTAGGCTCTGGTCTGCCTATTATTGGATTTGATGTACGTTATGGTAATCCGACCTTTATTCGCGATGGAGAAAATGGCTACCTGATTCCCAAGGCTCGCCCAGATAATCTGGACGCCATGACGACAGAATATGCGGAAAAGATTGTTCAGTTATTAACTCAACATTCTCAGGAAGATTTGTCTCGTGTATCTTATGAGGTAGCCAAACCTTATCTTGATGAGCATATCGCTCAGCGTTGGTCTGATCTTGTCCAATCTGCTCAGACAAACTAAATAGTATTCAGAAAGAAAGGTATAAAAACTATGATTTGTTTGTTTGAACGATGTGATCAGGCAAGTTTTGATTTGTTACGTTCACTAAAAACAGCAGGGCTAGATTGTCCCATTGTTGTTGTCCAAGACGATGGTTATCTTGCTCCAGATGTTGAGTCTCCTTATAGTTATTTCACAGGAGATTTAGAGACACCAGAAAGTCGACCTCTTTATTTTAATCTGGTTCCAAAACCTCACTTATGGGAAATTCGCTCTAGTAATGTGAATGGCGAAATTCTAGACATGGGTAAGAAACGTGCTAATATTTTTTATCGTCAACCAACTCACGAAAGACGCGTTCGGGCTGTCGAATGGTTGGATTCAGAGGGACAAGTTCGAGTAGCAGATATTTACAATCGTAAAGGGCGACTTTTTGCGCAGATAACTTATGATAAGTCACAACGTCCGACCCATACTCGCTATTTTGACCAGAGCAACGTCGTGGTGATTATGGAAAATCATTTGACGGATGATATTATCCTGACACTTGAAGGAAAACGACATATCTTTAAATCCAAACAAGAATTTATTATCTTTTACCTCCAATATCGTGGGTACGATACAGATCGAATTATTTATAATTCGCTATCGACTCCTTTCTTTGTGGCCTATTCTCTTCCTCCTAAAAATGGTTATGCAGAGGATGTTCTTTTCTGGCAAGAGCCTATTGGAGAAGAGTTACCAGGTAATATGGTAGCGGCTATGAAGCTAACGAATCGAAACGTTCGTATTGCTGTTCAAGATAAGCAGGCTTATGAGAAAATTCAAAACTTGGTGGCTCCTGAAGAAAAAAACTATTTCCACAATCTTGGATATATCTATGCTTATCAACGCCTTAATAACATGAATCCGAAAGCCTTGATTTTGACTAATAGTGATCAGCTTGAGCAGATTGAAGAACTTGTGACTAAGCTACCAAATGTTCATTTTCATATTGGAGCGATTACAGAAATGTCCAGTCATTTAATGGGACTAAATCGTTTCGCAAATGTTTCGCTTTATCCAAATATCCGCCCAGCTAGAGTTACTGAGCTTTTTGAGAAATGTGATTTGTATTTAGATATCAATATCAGCGATGAAATCCTTAATGCCTGTCGCACGGCCTTTGAGAACAATATGTTGATTCTCAGCTTCACAAACACTTGTCATAGCCATCGATTTACTGCAGATAGTCACATTTACCCAGCAGAAAATGTTTCAGGCATGGTAGAGAAGATTCAAAGTGTCCTTGCTCATTCATCAGAGATGAATGAGGCTCTTTCTAAACAGAAAGAAGCAGCAAATCAGTCTGATTTAGGACAATATCAGACTATTCTTTAGCTGTGAATACTTTTATATTAGGTGAAATAACTTTTAAAGGCTCATTGTCAACTGTAGTGGGTTGAAGTCAGCTAAGATCGAGAAAGGACAAATTTTGTCCTTTCTTTTTTGATGTTCAGAGTGATGAAAATCTGTTTTTTGAAGTTTTCAAAGTTCCGAAAACCAAAGGCATTTCGTTTGATGAGTTTAATGAGATTATTAGTTGCGAGTGGAAACGACATACAAAATCAGGAAGTTATTCTCCCAATCAGGCACAGGAATCTTACCATATTGCTAAATCACACTGTGGGCGGAAACGGATGCTTGAAATAGACCACAATTTGAGTAATACCATCAAACATCTATTTCTCGATTATCAATGGTATCCTTAAGAAATAGAAGGTCGGTTACGATTAGAGTATGGAAAAGCTGTTATTAGTTATCAAACAATCTATAGAGCCATCTATCGCGGTCACTTTGACAACAGGCTTTCACATGGTGCTCGTGGTGTCCTTCGCAAGCTCCGCCATCGTGGGAAAACACGTCATACAAAAGGTTATGTCGAAAAAGAGGGCGAATTTCTATTTCTCATACCATTCACGAAAAACCCGAAGAAGCAAACAAGCGAGCTAGGGTCGGTGATTGGGAAGCAGATACGGTTACAGGTAAAACTGGAAAAGCTTGCTTAGTGACTCTAACGGATCGCTATTCTCGTTTTCTAAAAATTCAGAAGGTAGCTGTCAAGAAAAGCAAACTTGTCATAGAGGCTATGGTACAAATGTTGGAGCCCTTACCGGAAGAAACCGTCACTCCAGATAGAGGAAAAGAATTCACGAATCATCAAGACTTGACTGACAAATTAAAGGTATAGGTCTATTTTCCTGACCCTCATGCACCTTGGCAACTAGGGACTAATGAGAATACGAATGGACTACTAAGAGAATATTTTCCAAAAGGAAGTGATTTAACATTCGTTGATGAGCACACCATTCAGCTGTGGGAGAACAAACTTAATAATAGGCCACGCAAATGTCTTAACTGGAAAACTCCTTATGAAGTCTTCTATGAAGAAAATGTGCACTTAATTTGACAATTCAAGGTAGAAAAATCCAAATTATTTGCATAATAAAATAGTTTCAGAAGTTGAAATAAATGAATGAATCCAGAAAATATCGGTTTGATATAGCAAATAACACGAACAATAAAACTAAATAAGAACATTACATACGCAAATATTACATTTTTGTGACAATTCAGATTTTTATGAAAATTTTTGATTATTTGCGTTATAATGGGTATACTTTAAAGAAAAAGGAGATTATTTATGGATAGACGACAACGTTTTTCATTACGGAAATACAAATTTGGTCTTGCTTCAGTTTTGCTGGGGACTGCTTTGGTTTTTGGAGCAAGTCAAGTTAATGCCAATGAGCAGAGTACAGGTGAAAATCAAGCTCAAACTCAGGAAATCAAGACAGAGATAAAAGATGATAAACACTCAAGCTCTTCAACTGACCAAACCAATACTAATGTGATAGCTCCAGTAGCTGGAGAGAAACAGGAAGTTGAAACTTCTAAAGAGGATGCTAGTAAACAAGATGCTAGGGTAGAAGCCCCAGTTGATAAAACTGTCGAATCTCAAGAATCAGGAAAAGATAGCGCAGTTGCAAATGAAGAAAATCAAGGTGTCGTCCAAAAAGAAACAACAGTCGATACGACTACTGCGCCTGCCACTGAGAAGGCCTCTACCATAGAGAAAAAAGAGACTCAAGCAACGACAGCTCCTAAAACTACTGGAGAAACAACAACCACTGAAAAAGAACAAGAAAAAACTGAGTCTGCAAAACCAAATAGTCTTTCAAGCAATGATATCATCACAGTACCGAAAACTTGGAAGGCTGGTTACAAGGGGACAGGGACCGTTGTTGCCATAATTGACTCTGGGCTTGATTTGAATCATGAGGTTCTTCGAATTTCGGATCCGTCAAAAGCAAAATTTAAAAACAAGGAAGCCATCGAAGCAGCTAAAAAGGCTGCTGGAATCGACTACGGTAAATGGTATAGCGATAAGGTTGTCTATGCCTATGACTACTTTGACGGAACAAATAAGATCAAAGAAGCAGAAAGAACTTCTCATGGGATGCACGTAACAGGGATTGCAGCTGGAAACCCTGATAAAGAAGCACCGAATGGTGAAAAGGTCTATGGTGTTGCACCAGAATCCCAAGTCATGTTTATGCGTGTCTTTTCAGATCGCCAAAAGACGACCAGTTCGGCTCTTTATGTAAAGGCGATTGATGACGCAGTTGCCTTGGGAGCAGATGCTATTAATATGAGTTTGGGATCTAGCACTGGTTCTATGGTAGATGCTGGTTCTGATATTGTGGATGCTATCAAACGGGCTCGTGCCAAGGGAGTTTCTGTTCTTATCTCAGCAGGAAATAGCAATACATTCGGAAATGGTTATTCAAAACCACTAGCTGAAAACCCAGACTATGGCTTAGTTGGAAATCCATCCACTGTTGAAGACTCAATTTCAGTTGCTTCTGTCAACAACAAAACATTGACAACAGCGGTTTTTGAAGTCAAAGGTCTAGAGGGAAATGCCGGCCTTCATAACGGAAAATTTGATTATAATCAACCTGAGGCAGATAAGGACTTTGAAAAAGGAAAAGAGTATGAATATGTCGAAGCAGGGTTAGGTCGTGAAGAAGACTTTGCGAAGTTGGATTTAACTGGGAAACTGGCCCTCATTCAGCGTGGAGCCATGAACTTTTCAGAGAAGATCAAAAATGCACGAAAACACGGTGCAGTTGGTGCTTTGATCTACAATAATGTAGAGGGCGCAAACATCAATATGGCTATTGATGATGAAGCAAAGAAAATTCCTTCTGTATTCATTTCTAAACAGTATGGTGAAGCCTTAAAATCAGGAAAATATAAGATTGTTTTTAATGACAAGATGGATAATCGCCCTTCTGATGTAGCCAATCAGCTATCTGACTTTTCAAGTTGGGGAGTGACTACTGATGGACAATTGAAACCAGACGTAACAGCTCCTGGTGGCAATATCTACTCATCCTTTAATGACAATACCTACGGTAGTATCAGCGGAACCAGTATGGCGGCTCCTCACGTTACGGGTGTTGCAGTTCTGGTTAAGGAATACCTTCAAAAACACCATCCAGAATTGACTCCTGAGCAAGTATCAGAGACTGTCAAGGCCTTGATCATGTCAACTGCAAAACCACATGTTAATAAGGACACAGGCACTTATACCTCTCCTCGTCAGCAAGGTTCTGGTATTGTGGATACAGCTGCTGCAGTTTCAACCGACCTCTATGTAACGGGTGAAAATGGTTATCCAAGCGTGACTTTAGGAAATGTTGGAGACCAATTTACTTTCAAGGTCACTGTACACAATATTTCAGATACTGACCGTACTCTCAAGATGGTGGTGAATACCAATACAGATGAAGTCCAAGATGGAAAATTCACCCTTCGACCTCGAAAACTAACGGAGACAGTCTGGCCTGAAGTGACGGTCAAAGCCCACAGCAGTCAAACAGTCACTGTTAAAGTGGATGCTCGAAAATTTGCTGCTGAACTCAGCAAACAAATGCCAAATGGCTATTTCCTTGAAGGGTTTGTTCGCTTTGTAGATCCAGCAGATGATGGGGATATTGTAAGTCTTGCATTTATGGGCTTCCGAGGTGAATTCCAAAATCTCCCCGCTGTCGAAAAACCAATTTACAACCTTGTTCGAGAAGGGAAAAACGGATTTTACACGGAAGTAGACAAGGAAAATCCTGCAGTTAACTACTCTAATGATGCGACCTATCTAGCAACCTTGCAAAATGACCTTCTTGTTTCTCAAGGCCAACGCCAAGGACGCAGAATTACCGTTCTTGGGATTGAACAAAATGCTGAAGGTAAGCATGTTCTTCAGTTGGATGAAAAAGGGAATGTCCGTATTGCCATTTCTCCAAACGATGATGGAAACAAAGATCTGGTTGAATACAAAACGGTTGCTTTGAGAAATCTTGTAAATCTTCGGGCAACAGTTTATGCAGCTACGGATACCAAGCATGAACATCCTATTTGGGAGGGCGATGCAAGGGATCTCCGTAAGAATTATTTTGATGGAGACAGTAGAAATCTGAAGAGCTATATTTTAGATAATACTGCTTGGAGAGGTCAAGATTTTGATGGCAATACCGTTGCGGATGGTTTATATGACTATGTTATCAGTTATACACCAGACGTTCCAGGTGCCAAAGAACAATACACGACCTTTAAAATTCAAATTGATACTCAAAAACCTGTCATCACAAGTGGATATATTCGCTTTAAAGATGGAAATCAAGAATTCGTAGCTCGCAAACCAAAAGACGTTGGTCAAGGCGGTATCCTTTCAGAAAAAGTCTTCTATATTACACCATTTGACCAGAAAGGGACCATGGTTCTAACTGGGAAAGACCAGTCTGGAATGCGTGCGTTTGAAAACACCCATCTAATCAAGGCCAATGCTGACGGTAGTTATACACTTCCTAAGGATGTTGACAAGGCTAATATTTACTATCTTGTAGAGGACTATGCAGGAAATGTAGACTATATCTCGCTTGCTGAACTTGTGCGCGATCAAAATAGTGGTCGAGTGAAAATCGCCTTGAAGGATGCGAAAACAAACCAAGATATTGATACCCTCTACGTCTATCGAATTAAAAATAGCGAGGGGCAATATGTTGATGTCGACAAGTCAAAAGCGATTCATTTCTTACAGTTTGGTCATTATACGGCAGAAATTTTCAGTTATGACCGAACAGAATTGAAATTTATCAGTGCCTTGTCCCAAGAGTTTGACCTGACGGAAGAAAATAGTTTCCAAACCATTACCTTCCTAGCAAAACTCCTAGAGTATGCACCAGTATCTGTTTCCTTCAATCAAGCAGTTCCAAAGACAACTACAGTAGTTCTGAAAGGAGAAGATGGGACAAGTATCACTCTTCCTGCTGAAAAATACGGTCAATACGCCTTCGGTAAGAAAGTTGCTATAGGTCGTTATACTGTAGAGATCGGCTTACCGACTGGATATGAACTCCTTGAAAATCTCGTTTCCTTGCTCGTTCATCCAGGTCGAAATAATGCTTTGCGCCTATCTGTTGTGTCTAAGTTGGCCTTGATTGCTGCGGTAAATCAACAAAAAGAACTGGTAGAAACGTCTCGTTACTTTAATAGTAGTGCAGATAAGAGAAAAGCTTATGACCAAGCTTTCCAAGTGGCGCGGTCAGCCTTGTCAAGCAAGTTGAAACAAGAATTGATTGATGGAGTTCTCGCTAGTCTTGAAGCTGCTGGTAAGGCTTTGGATGGAAAAGATTCGAACGTGGCAGCCTTGAAAGAAGCTATGAAAGCTTACTATGCAACGACTAAAACTGGACGATATGCTAATGCCAAGGAAAAAGTACGTCGAGCTTATGATCGTGCCTTCCAAGAAATCGCCTTACTTGCTGTGGATCCTAAAGTCAAACAGGATCAAATTGACCAATCTCTCATTGTCCTAGCAACAGCTAAAAGCAAACTAAATGGCAAGGCCACAGACTTCTCTAGTTTAAAGAAACTGGTCAAGGATGAACGTCTCTTCCAAGAAAAGAATGCGAGATTTATCTATGCAGATAAGAAAGAAAAAGCAGCTTATCTTCTAGTCTTTAAAGAAGCACAGGAACTCTTAAATGATCCAGGAGCGAGCCAAGAAGATGTCAAAGATGCCATTACAGCATTGAAACAAGCCAAGAGAAATCTGCATGGCAAAAAACCAAAAGCAAGAAGACATCCTTAAACAGGAGTTTCTGAAGCTTTACTGATAAATGAGTCTGAAACTTTGTTTTCAGACTCATTTTTGGTTTACACTAGCTAGGAAATCTGCTATAATACTAGCTAGGAAAGAAAGTCTTATGGCGTTCTTCAAGCGAGCTTGGGATAGTGGGAGCCAAGTAGGACAAGGTAAGAAACTGGCGCTTTCTGTCGTATTTTTTAAAACAATGAAGTAATAAATTAGGGTGGAACCGCGTTTCTGACGCCCCTAGGTCACAGACTTAGGAGTAAAGACACGGTTCTTTTTGTATCCAAAGTCACAAGAATTTATAAAAAAAGGAGTAAACAATGTCTAAAAAATTGACTTTCCAGGAGATCATCCTTACCTTGCAACAATTTTGGAATGACCAAGGTTGTATGCTTATGCAGGCTTATGATAATGAAAAAGGTGCGGGGACGATGAGTCCTTACACTTTCCTTCGTGCTATCGGGCCTGAGCCATGGAATGCGGCTTATGTAGAGCCATCACGTCGTCCTGCTGACGGTCGTTATGGGGAAAACCCTAACCGTCTCTACCAACACCACCAATTCCAAGTGGTTATGAAGCCATCTCCATCAAATATTCAGGAACTTTACCTTGAATCTTTGGAAAAATTGGGAATCAATCCTTTGGAACACGATATTCGTTTCGTTGAGGATAACTGGGAAAATCCATCGACTGGTTCAGCTGGTCTTGGATGGGAAGTTTGGCTTGATGGGATGGAAATCACTCAGTTCACTTATTTCCAACAAGTTGGTGGATTGGCAACTGGCCCTGTGACTGCGGAAGTTACCTATGGTTTGGAACGTTTGGCTTCTTACATTCAAGAAGTGGACTCTGTCTATGATATCGAGTGGGCCGATGGCGTAAAATATGGAGAAATCTTCATCCAGCCTGAGTACGAGCACTCAAAATATTCATTTGAAATTTCGGATCAAGAAATGTTGCTTGAAAACTTTGATAAGTTTGAAAAGGAAGCTGGTCGTGCCTTGGAAGAGGGCTTGGTTCATCCTGCCTATGACTATGTTCTCAAATGTTCACACACTTTTAACCTGCTTGACGCGCGTGGTGCCGTATCTGTAACCGAGCGTGCGGGCTATATCGCTCGTATCCGTAACTTGGCCCGTGTCGTAGCCAAAACCTTTGTCGCAGAACGCAAGCGCCTGGGTTATCCACTCTTGGATGAAGAAACAAGAGCTAAACTCTTAGCAGAAGACGCTGAGTAAAGAGAGTGACAAATTGCGAAAATGGGCGAACAGAGTGAGCCCTTAGCCAGTTGCCGCAGTGATGAAGGTATCCTTAGTGAAGCTAAGGATACTAGGCAAAATTGGAGACTTTTGGCTCCAATTTTAGCAATGAAACAACGAAGTTGGTTGCTTGCGTGCCAATCACATAAGGCAAACTGGAAAATAAAAAGATACTTTTTGGAGAAAAAAATATGACAAAAAACTTATTAGTAGAACTCGGTCTTGAAGAGTTACCAGCCTACGTAGTAACTCCAAGTGAAAAACAACTAGGTGAAAAAATGGCAGCCTTCCTCAAGGAAAACCGCCTGTCTTTTGAAGCCATTCAAACTTTCTCAACACCACGTCGTTTGGCTGTTCGTGTGACTGGTCTTGCGGACAAACAGTCTGATTTGACAGAAGATTTCAAGGGACCAGCAAAGAAAATTGCCTTGGATGGTGATGGAAACTTCACCAAAGCAGCTCAAGGATTTGTCCGTGGGAAAGGCTTGACAGTTGAAGATATTGAATTCCGTGAAATCAAGGGTGAAGAATATGTCTATGTTACCAAGGAAGAAGTGGGCCAACCAGTTGAGAACATTGTTCCAGGTGTTGTAGATGTCTTGAAGTCCTTGACTTTCCCTGTCAGCATGCACTGGGCTAACAACACTTTTGAGTATATCCGCCCTGTACACACTTTGACAGTTCTCTTGGACGAGCAAGAGTTTGATTTGGATTTCCTTGATATCAAGGGTGGTCGTGTGAGCCGTGGTCATCGTTTCTTGGGACAAGAAACCAAGATTCAGTCAGCATTGAGCTATGAAGAAGACCTTCGTGCACAGTTTGTAATCGCGGATCCTCGTGAACGTGAGCAAATGATTGTTGACCAAATCAAGGCAATCGAGGCAAAACATGGTGTACGTATCGAGATTGATGCTGACTTGCTGAACGAAGTCTTGAACTTGGTTGAATACCCAACTGCCTTCATGGGAAGTTTTGATGCCAAATACCTTGAAGTTCCAGAAGAAGTTTTGGTGACTTCGATGAAGGAACACCAACGTTACTTTGTTGTTCGTGATCAGGATGGTAAACTCTTGCCAAACTTCATTTCTGTTCGTAATGGAAATGCAGAGTATTTGGAAAATGTCATCAAGGGTAATGAAAAAGTCTTGGTTGCCCGTTTGGAAGACGGTGAATTCTTCTGGCGTGAAGACCAAAAATTGGTTATTTCTGACCTTGTTGAAAAATTAAACAACGTCACCTTCCACGAAAAGATTGGTTCCCTTCGTGAACACATGATTCGTACAGGTCAGATTGCCGTCCTTTTGGCGGAAAAAGCTGGTTTATCAGTGGATGAAACGATTGATCTTGCCCGCGCAGCATCCATTTATAAGTTTGACTTGTTGACAGGGATGGTTGGTGAGTTTGATGAACTCCAAGGAATTATGGGTGAGAAATATGCCCTTCTTGCTGGTGAAACTCCAGCAGTTGCGGCTGCCATTCGTGAACACTACATGCCTACATCAGCGGATGGAGCTCTCCCAGAGAGCAAGATCGGAGCCATTCTAGCCATTGCAGACAAATTGGATACGATTTTGAGTTTCTTCTCAGTGGGCTTGATTCCATCAGGTTCTAATGACCCTTATGCCCTTCGTCGTGCAACGCAAGGTGTAGTTCGTATTTTGGATGCTTTTGGTTGGCACATTGCTATGGATGAGTTGATTGATAGCCTTTACACTTTGAAATTTGACAGCTTGACTTATGGAAATAAAGCAGAGGTCATGGACTTTATCAAGGCTCGTGTTGATAAGATGATGGGTTCAACTCCAAAAGACATTAAGGAAGCGGTTCTTGCAAGCTCGAACTTTGTCGTGGCGGATATGTTGGAAGCAGTAAGTGCTCTTGTAGAAGCAAGCAAAGAAGAAAACTTCAAATCATCTGTCGAATCTCTCTCACGTGCTTTCAACTTGTCTGAGAAAGCTGAAGGATCTGAAACAGTTGATTCTGCTCTTTTTGAAAATGAAGAAGAGAAAGCCTTGGCGGAAGCAGTAGAGTCACTCGTTTTATCAGGGACTGCAAGTCAGCAATTAGAACAACTCTTTGCGCTTAGCCCAATTATTGATGCTTTCTTTGAGAATACTATGGTAATGACCGATGATCAAGATATTCGTCAAAATCGATTGGCCATCTTGTCGCAATTAACCAGGAAAGCAGCTAAGCTTGCACGCTTTAACCAAATCAATACCAAGTAGACTCTCTATTAAACAAACTGTATCTTTTTACAAAGGAGATAAACATGGATTCAAAAAAAATCGCTCGTATCAACGAGCTCGCTAAAAAGAAAAAAACAGAAGGCTTAACTTCTGCTGAAAAAGTGGAACAAGCTAAACTTCGTGAGGAATACATTGAAGGATATCGTCGTGCTGTTCGTCACCATATTGAAGGAATTAAAATTGTGGACGAGGAAGGAAATGACGTAACGCCAGAAAAACTACGCCAAGTGCAACGTGAAAAAGGTTTACATGGTCGTAGTTTGGATGATCCTAACTCATAAAATGAAAGGGGTTTGTAGATGATTTACAATCCCCTTTTCTGTTGCAATAAAAAAAAGGAGCCATTTGGCTCCTTTTGTGTTTCTTAGTTGCTTGCGCCAGAAGTAGCGTCTGCGCCACCACCGTGGCCTCCAGCGTCACCTGAATCAGAAGCACCAGAAGTAGCATCAGCATCCCCATGACCTCCAGCGGCAGGAGCAAATGGTCCGCTACCACCTACCAAACGTTGACCAGTCTCTTTTAGGTACCAGTCAAGCCATGGTTGGAAGTTAAAGACAATTTCATTGATACCAGCGTATGATCCGTCAGGATAGTACATCGCTTGGTAGTTGTGGGTGTTGATGACACCTGCAGGAGAACCTGGAACGATTGTACGGACGTATTCTTGGTTTCCGTTACGAAGTGTTCCGATAACCCACTCTACATTCTTCATACGTGCTGGTGGAAGAGAATTGTGAACAGTCGACATACGGTTACCTGATTGAGGTGGTACACGTTTGGCAAACATGGTGTCTGGATCTTGGTGAGCGTTATTGTAGTAGAGGAATTGGTTGTTATCGTCAGCGTATGTCAATTCAAATGGCATAGCTTTCAAGAACATATCAATTTGGTTAACTGTCAGGATACCGTGGTCCAGTTTGACATAGGTATCACCAGAAACAGCTCCAGTGATTGCAGCAACTTTTTCTACCCATTCTGGATCGTCAGGATCAACTTCTGTGATGGTTGTAGCGATTGGTTTTCCACAATCCAAGTCTTCTGGTTCGATTGGTTTTGGTTTTTTCAATTTCGAAACGACTCCTACGTATTTTACAAAGTTATCTAAGCAAGTTTCAAGGAATTTAACAGTTCCTTCATTGGTGATATTTCCGTCGTTATCAAAAGCTTCCTTAGCTTTACCAAGAAGGAATTCGTTACCTGGAAGCGTGTAGGCATTAACACCTGGAGCGTCAAGGATTTTACGAAGGTGAACTTGGGCACGTGATGTTCCTTGGTCATAGTATGATGCACCCACAATCATAACAGGCTTGTTTTCAAATGGATGAACTTCGTATGAAAGCCATTCGAGTACAGATTTGAGTGAAGCTGAGATAGTGTGGTTGTGCTCAGGAGTAGCGATAATGACACCATCAGCACGTGTAATCTTGTTATACAAGAAACGCAATTGGAAGCTTTCGTCCCATTTTTCGTCTTGGTTAAACATTGGAACTTCGTCGATTTCAAGAACTTCTAATTCAAATTTGAATTTGAAATTTCGACGGATAAATTCCAAGAGTTTGCGGTTATATGATTGATCGTAGTTTGATCCAACAAGTCCAACAAATTTCATTCTTTCGGTCTCCTATCTTACAAATTTTCCCAGTCGAATTCTTCAGCATCTTTGCGAAGCAATTCTTGTGCATTGCGCAATTTCTCAGTAATCTTCACAAAGATACGGAAGTCATCAAAGATGGCATCAAATTTTTTAATAACATCAAGGTCAACCAAGTCGCCACTTGGGTTAAATGCTTGAAGAGAGTGAGAAAGCAAGAATTCATCTGGTAGAACATTTGCCTTAATTTCAGGAGCGTTCAAGATTTGACGAAGCTGCAATTGGGCACGAGATGAACCAAGTGTACCATAGGAAGCACCAGTGATCATGATTGGTTTGTTCAAAAGTGGGTAGATACCGTAAGATAGCCAAGCAAGAGCGCTCATCAAAACTGCAGGGATAGAGTGGTCGTACTCAGGAGTACCGACAATCACACCGTCAGATGCTTCAATTTTAGCAGCAATTTCAAGAATTTCATCTGGAAGTTGCTTATCTGCTGGCTTATTGAAAACAGGGATATCCTTGATTTCAACGAGTTCAATTTCAGCTTTATCAGCAAAGTGTTTTTGCATGTATTGGAGCAGTTGGCGGTTTGTAGAACGTTTAGAGTTCGTTCCAACAATGGCAATAAGTTTTAGCATGAGATTTCCTTTCTCTTTTTACATAATACAATTTTGAAGGCCTGAAGAACATGCAAGGCGTCCCTCTTTGTCGATGAGGATGGCTTCAATCCCATCTATACTTTCGACTTGCCAGAGGATAGAAGCGCTTCGTTCTCCGAAAAGGCGGGTTGTCCAAATCTCACCATCAATGGATTTACTAGAGACAATCGTTAGGCTAGCAAGATTGGTTTCGACAGGAAATCCTGTCTCACTATCAAAGATATGGTGATAGTCTTTTCCATCTACTGTCAGGTGACGTTCATAGATACCTGAAGTAACAACGGATTTGTTAGAAGCAGGAATGGTTAGGAGATGATTGCCACGAGGATTTCGCGGATCTTGAATACCGATTTGCCAGGCTTTCCCTTCTTTGGCTTGGTTATTCCCGATGGTGAGGATATTTCCTCCGAGATTGATCAAGGCAGAGGTGACACCGTGTGTTTTCAAATACTGGGCAACCTTATCTGCACTATAGCCCTTGGCTAAACAACCTAAATCAAGCTTCATTCCTTTCTTCTCTAAAAAAATAGTAGAGTTAGTCGGATCCAACTTAATAAAATGCGGGTTAACTAGAGGCAAGACAGCTTCGATTTCGTTTAACTCTGGAAGTCGTGCATCTGCAAAGCCGATTCGCCAGGTTTGAATCAAGGGACCGATACTGATATTTAGATGGCTAGAGGGAGCTAGGCTGTGCTCTAGTCCAAGAGCAATCAGTTCAAACAGGTCAGGATGAACCTTAACAGGTGTGATTCCAGCCTGGTAGTTGATTTCCATCAGTTCGGATTCTTGACTATTGGCGTTGAAGCGGTATTCGAGCTCTTTGAGCAAGTCAAAAGCGCCCTGAAGCAGGATTTCTGCCCGCTCATCTACTAATGAAATCGTGATAGTTGTTCCCATTAGCCGTTCAGAACGTGAATGAAGAGGCAAGCTACCAGCTCCTTTCTTTTCATAGGAAATCATTCAATATAAGTTGGTTAAAGAAAAATTAAACCCCTTACATTTTATTTCCATATAACTAGCATACCATAAAGTCAGCGTTTTCACAAATGAATTTTGACAAAAAGTCAAGAAATATGCTCAAAATTAGAACGAAAACGATAGAAAAATAAGGCCTGTTAATAATAAGTGTATTTTTTTCTGAAAAAAAGAGAATTCTGAGCAAATGTCTTGTAAACGCTAACAGTAAATGATATACTAGAATAGTAAATCAAAAATTAAAGGTAGGAATTTTTCTATGAGTAAAATCGTTGTAGTTGGTGCTAACCACGCTGGTACAGCTTGTATTAATACGATGTTGGATAACTTTGGTCATGAGAACGAAATCGTAGTATTTGACCAAAACTCAAATATTTCATTCCTTGGTTGTGGAATGGCGCTTTGGATCGGGGAACAAATTGATGGCCCAGAAGGTCTCTTCTACTCTGATAAAGAAAAATTGGAAGCAAAAGGTGCTAAAATTTACATGAACTCACCAGTTCTTTCAATTGACTACGATAACAAAGTTGTGACTGCTGAAGTTGAAGGTAAAGAACACAAAGAGTCTTATGATAAATTAATCTTTGCTACTGGTTCAACTCCAATTTTGCCTCCAATTGAAGGTGTTGAAATCGTTAAGGGCAACCGCGAATTCAAAGCAACTCTTGAAAATGTACAATTTGTTAAGTTGTACCAAAATGCAGAAGAAGTCATCGAAAAACTTGCTGACAAGAGCAAACACCTTGAGCGCATTGCCGTTGTTGGTGGTGGTTATATCGGTGTTGAGCTGGCTGAAGCTTTCGAACGTCTTGGAAAAGAAGTGGTGCTTGTTGATATTGTAGACACTGTTTTGAACGGCTACTATGACAAAGACTTTACCCAAATGATGGCGAAAAACTTGGAAGACCATAACATCCGCTTGGCACTTGGTCAAACAGTTAAAGCAATCCAAGGTGATGGTAAAGTTGAACGCTTGGTAACAGACAAAGAAACATTTGATGTGGATATGGTGGTTCTTGCTGTTGGTTTCCGTCCAAACACAGCTCTTGCAGATGGTAAGATTGAACTTTTCCGCAACGGTGCCTTCCTTGTAGACAAGAAACAAGAAACATCTATCCCAGGTGTATACGCTGTTGGTGACTGTGCAACTGTTTATGACAATGCTCGTAAAGATACAAGCTACATCGCTCTTGCATCTAATGCTGTACGTACTGGTATCGTTGGTGCTTATAACGCTTGTGGACATGAATTGGAAGGAATCGGTGTGCAAGGTTCAAACGGTATTTCAATCTATGGTCTTCACATGGTTTCAACTGGTTTGACTCTTGAAAAAGCAAAAGCAGCAGGTTACAATGCAACTGAAACTGGCTTTAACGATCTTCAAAAACCAGAATTTATGAAGCATGACAACCACGAGGTTGCCATCAAGATTGTCTTTGACAAAGACAGTCGCGAAATTCTTGGCGCTCAAATGGTATCACGTGATTCTGCTATCAGTATGGGAATCCATATGTTCTCGCTTGCTATCCAAGAACATGTGACAATTGATAAGTTGGCATTGACAGACCTATTCTTCTTGCCACATTTCAACAAACCATACAACTACATTACAATGGCTGCACTTACAGCTGAAAAATAACAATAGCTGAGCTATCTGGCCTTAAATTAAGGTCAGATAGTTTTTTATGTTACTGTACCCAGACAATTATTGTTTTTCTATCTTGTACTTCATTCTAATCTGGCTTAAAATGAAATGGTAGCTACCAATACAAATGATGAGGATAAAGAAATGACTGAAAATCGTTATGAACTAAATAAAAACTTGGCACAGATGCTCAAAGGTGGGGTTATCATGGACGTTCAGAACCCTGAACAGGCTCGTATCGCAGAGGCTGCTGGTGCGGCAGCTGTTATGGCCTTGGAACGGATTCCAGCTGATATTCGTGCAGCTGGTGGAGTTTCTCGTATGAGTGATCCAAAGATGATTAAGGAAATCCAAGAAGCGGTCAGTATTCCAGTGATGGCCAAGGTCAGAATCGGGCATTTTGTTGAAGCTCAGATTTTAGAGGCTATTGAGATTGACTATATCGATGAGAGTGAAGTGCTGTCTCCAGCAGACGATCGTTTCCATGTGGACAAGAAAGAATTCCAAGTTCCTTTTGTCTGTGGAGCTAAGGATTTGGGTGAAGCCTTGCGTCGTATCGCTGAGGGAGCTTCCATGATTCGGACAAAAGGAGAACCGGGTACAGGAGATATCGTCCAAGCCGTTCGCCATATGCGTATGATGAATCAAGAAATTCGCCGCATTCAAAATCTACGCGAAGATGAGCTCTATGTGGCTGCCAAGGACTTGCAAGTCCCTGTTGAATTAGTCCAATACGTCCACCAACATGGAAAATTACCAGTTGTCAACTTCGCAGCCGGAGGTGTGACAACACCAGCAGATGCTGCGTTAATGATGCAATTGGGGGCAGAGGGCGTCTTTGTCGGTTCAGGTATTTTCAAGTCAGGCGATCCTGTTAAACGAGCAAGTGCTATTGTTAAAGCCGTAACCAACTACCAAAATCCTCAAATTTTGGCTCAAATCTCTGAAGACCTAGGGGAAGCTATGGTTGGAATTAATGAGAATGAAATCCAAATTCTCATGGCTGAGCGAGGAAAATAGATGAAAATTGGAATATTGGCCTTGCAAGGTGCCTTTGCAGAACATGCAAAAGTGATAGAAAAGTTAGGTGTTGTTAGTGTTGAAATCAGAAATTTAGAGGATTTTGAACAATATCAGAGTGACTTGTCAGGTTTGATTTTGCCAGGAGGCGAGTCTACGACTATGGGCAAACTCTTGCGTGACCAGGACATGTTGATTCCCATCCGAGAAGCTATTTTATCTGGACTTCCAGTTTTTGGTACTTGCGCAGGCTTGATTTTGCTGGCTAAGGAAATCACTTCTCAGGAAGAAAGTCATCTAGCGACTATGGACATAGTAGTTGAGCGTAATGCCTATGGGCGCCAACTAGGAAGCTTCTATACAGAGGCAGAATGTAAGGGAGTCGGTCAGATTCCCATGACCTTTATCCGTGGTCCGATTATCAGTAGTGTTGGAGAGGGTGTAGAAATTCTAGCAACAGTTGATAATCAAATCGTTGCTGCGCAAGAAAAAAATATGCTGGTAACCTCTTTTCATCCAGAATTGACAGATGATGCTCGCTTGCACCAGTGTTTTATCAATATGTGTAAAGAAAAAAGTTGAGAAAAGATTCTCAACTTTTTTACATGTAATAAACAATGGCGATGTACTGAAGTGCAGATGCCGCTAGGATAAAGAGATGCCAAATCATGTGGAAATAAGGTTTTTTCTTAGCGTAAAATCCAGCTCCAACTGTATAACAGAGTCCGCCAGTTACCATGAGACTCCAGAAAATTGGCGTTGTTTGACTGATAATGGCAGGAATGATAGCTAGAACCAACCAGCCCATAATCAGGTAAAGGGCAAGGCTGAATTTCTCATTGACCTTTTTAGCAAAGATTTTATAGAGGATGCCAAAGATGGTTGTTCCCCACTGAATGGCAATGATCAGATAGCCAAACCAGTTATTCATCAAAGTCAAGACGACGGGCGTATAAGAGCCTGCGATAGCCACATAAATCATAGAATGGTCGATGATTCGCAAGACGTATTTGTGGGTCGAACCATAGGCCATAGAGTGGTAAATGGTTGACGAGAGGAACATGAGAAATAGACTGATAACAAAGATAGAAACGCCAAAAGACGATAAAAATCCATGTGCTTCATAACTATAGGTGGATGAAATAGGGAGTAGGATGAGCATGATAACGGCACCTACAGCATGGGTCACGCTATTAGCAATTTCCTCTCCAAAACTGAGTTTTTTACTGAGCTTTAGACTGGTATTCATTGGTTTTCCTCCTCTTCTTTGATAAGGATTAAGTCCAGAGTTTGATGATAGAGTTTAACCGTTTGACAGCTAGTTTGGATAATAGGATTTTCTGGATCAATCCCATGGTTCATATAGTCCACAAAAGCATCGTAGAGCTGGTCTGAACTTGCTTGAGTTTGTAGAGTATTAAGTGTCTGGGCGATTTCTTGGATCGAAAAGACAGACTTGAGAGTAGTGATGGCAATCAAACGGGCAATCTGTTTGCGTTGGTATTTCTTCTTGTCAGGCTTTGTCAGGTAACCATGTTTGACATAGTTATTGACCATGGATGCTGTTAGCCCCTTGTCTTTATCTGGAGAGATAGGGGCACAGACTTGATTGACATAAAGCAAAACCTGATCCAGATAGAGGTCAATGTTTGGAATGTCTTCCCATTTTGGGTAGGAAAAGTTAGAATTCATTTCCAACTCCTTTTTATCTAGTTTCGATAACTAGATTATAAAATAATAAAAAATAAAAGTCAAGTTTCAACTGCTTGTAGAAAGCTTTAAATTATGCTATGATGAGAGAAATTAGTTAGAAATGAGGGGAAGAGATGGAGATTCGTTTAGCTTTTCCAAACGAAGTAGATGCGATTATGCAGGTGATGGAGGATGCCAAAAAGTGTTTAGCTAAGTCTGGTAGTGGCCAGTGGCAAAATGGCTATCCAAATGCTGACATCATTATTGATGATATTATCTCAGGCCAAGCTTATGTGGCCTTGGAAGAGGGAGAACTGCTAGCCTATGCTGCTGTGACCAAGAGCCCAGAGGAAGCCTATGAAGCCATTTATGAAGGAAGTTGGCAGGGGGAAGAATCAGAATATCTGGTCTTTCACCGTATCGCTGTGGCAGCAGATGTACAAGGACAAGGTGTTGCTCAGACTTTCCTAGAAGGCTTGATTGAAGGATTTGATTACCTAGATTTTCGTTCAGATACGCATGCACAAAACAAGGCCATGCAGCATATCTTTGAAAAGCTAGGTTTCCAACAGGTCGGTAAAGTTCCAGTTGATGGGGAACGCTTGGCCTATCAGAAATTAAAAAAATGATGGGAAAAAGGTACGCAAAAATGCTCTACCCGTCGCCAATTGGAACCTTATCCTTAGTTGCTGACGAGCAATATCTGTATGGAATTTGGGTACAGGACCAAACTCATTTTGAGAGAGGTTTGACAGCTGAACAGATAGAAGAGGTTGCCAGTCATCCGATATTGGATCAAATTGTTTCCCATTTAGATGTTTACTTTGATGGGCAATCCCAGGATTTGTCAAAACTACCCTTGGCTCCCATTGGGACGGATTTTGAAAAGTGGGTCTGGGCCTACTTACAGAGCATTCCTTATGGTCAAACAGTGACTTACGGTCAAATAGCGAAAGATTTGCAGGTGGATTCTGCCCAAGCTATTGGCGGAGCAGTGGGGCGTAATCCTTGGTCCATCCTCGTACCCTGTCACCGTGTGCTGGGATCAGGCAATCGTCTGACAGGCTATGCATCGGGAGTCGAAAAGAAAGCCTGGCTCTTGCAACATGAAGGTGCAGCATTTCAAGAAAATAAAAAATAGAAAGAAAAGAAGATGTTAGAATTTATCGAATACCCAAAATGTTCAACTTGTAAGAAAGCAAAAAATGAACTAGACCAACTCGGACTTGACTATCAAGATATCCATATTGTAGAAGAAACACCAAGTGAAGAAATGATCTTGAACTGGTTAGAAACTTCCGGTTTTGAAGTGAAACAATTTTTCAATACCAGCGGGATCAAATACCGTGAACTGGGCCTGAAAGATAAGGTGGGAAGTTTGTCAAAACAAGAAGCAGCCAAGCTTCTGGCTAGTGATGGCATGTTGTTAAAACGCCCAATCTTAGTGGAAAATGGTGCTGTTAAGCAAATCGGCTATAGAAAATCCTACGGGGAACTGGGCTTGAAATAGTTTTTATCTATCTCCTTGATAGGTAAAATATATAGCTTCCCTGTTTTAAAGTGTGATAAACTAGAAGGTAGACAAAGTCTGCTTTACCCGTAGCAAATAATTTGCTTGTGAGCAGAAGTATGGTAGAATGAATCATTATCAGGAGAGGATGTTTTTATGACTGTTACAACATTTTTAGCATCAGATTGGTACCAAAGTTTGATGCAGCTCATTCCGGATGGTAAGCTCTTTAGCTTGCGTTCGGTTTTTGATGGAATTCCAAGGATTGTCCAACAACTGCCTACAACCTTGATGTTGACGCTTGGAGGTGCGATTTTTGGCTTGGTGCTGGCCTTGGTTTTCGCCATTGTTAAAATCAATCGTGTTAAGATTCTATATCCCTTGCAGGCCTTTTTTGTCAGCTTCTTAAAAGGCACCCCAATCCTAGTCCAACTTATGTTGACCTACTACGGGATTCCACTTGCTCTGAAAGCACTCAATCAACAATGGGGAACTGGTTTTAATATCAATGCGATTCCAGCGGCGTTTTTTGCGATTGTGGCCTTTGCTTTTAATGAGGCGGCTTATGCAAGTGAAACGATTCGTGCAGCCATCCTTTCTGTTAACCCAGGTGAAATTGAGGCGGCGCGTAGTCTGGGTATGACTCGTGCTCAAGTTTATCGTCGTGTGATTATTCCCAATGCAGCGGTGGTAGCGACACCGACTTTGATTAACTCTCTTATCGGTTTGACCAAGGGAACTTCTCTAGCCTTTAGTGCGGGGGTTGTGGAAGTCTTTGCCCAGGCTCAAATTTTGGGTGGAGCAGATTATCGTTACTTTGAGCGTTTCATCTCCGTAGCCCTTGTTTATTGGGTAGTCAATATCGGAATTGAAAGCCTCGGTCGTTTCATCGAGAGAAAAATGGCTATTTCAGCGCCGGGTGCAGTATCTACAGATGTGAAAGGGGACCTTCGTTAATGATTAAGATTTCAAATTTAAGCAAATCCTTTTCAGGACAGACAGTCTTGAATCATCTAAACTTAGATATCCAAAAAGGTGAGGTAGTGGCTTTGATTGGTTCATCTGGAGCTGGGAAATCAACCTTTCTTCGTAGTTTGAACTACCTTGAAACTCCAGATAGTGGAACGATTCAGATTGACAATTTTAAAGTTGATTTTTCTCAGATTAGCCAAGAAGAAATCCTAACCCTTCGTCGCAAGTTGTCTATGGTTTTCCAACAGTTTAATTTGTTTGAGCGCCGAACTGCTCTTGACAATGTCAAGGAAGGTTTGGTTGTTGTTAAGAAATTATCGGACGAGGAAGCAACCAAAATCGCTAAGGAAGAGTTGGCCAAGGTTGGTCTTTCTGACCGTGAAAACCATTATCCTCGCCACTTATCAGGTGGACAGAAGCAACGGGTTGCCCTCGCGCGTGCGCTTGCTATGAAACCAGATGTCTTGCTCTTGGACGAACCCACTTCAGCCCTCGACCCAGAATTGGTCGGTGAGGTAGAAAAGTCTATTGCAGATGCTGCCAAGTCAGGTCAGACCATGATTTTGGTTAGTCATGACATGTCTTTTGTAGCCCAAGTTGCAGATAAGATTTTGTTCCTAGATAAGGGGAAAATCATCGAGTCTGGCACACCGGATGAAATCATCAATCATCCGAAAGAAGAACGAACAAAAGAATTCTTCGCTAGTTACAAACGGACTTATATTTGATATAATAGAAAAAGGAAAACTCAGTTAGTTGGACTAGCTGAGTTTACTCTTTAAAAAAGATAGAAACGAGAGAGATCATGCTGCTGCAACTGTTTTCTTTATATTTCGAGAGTTTGATCTTAACGACCATCCTGGTTGTAATTTTTTTGGGGATTTGGATTGGATTGAGAGCCATGTCTGGTGTGGACAAGACAGCCAAGGCTCGTCAAGCTCATCTCTATGATATGATTATGATTGGAGTTTTGGTCGTTCCGGTGTTATCCTTTGCCGTCATGAGTTTGCTCTTGGTTTTCAAGGCATAATCCTTGCGTGATCAGCAAGAATGAGTTAGAATAAAGATAGTTACAACAAGAAAGAAGGAATCAAAATGTACGATACGATTATTATCGGTGCTGGGCCTGCGGGAATGACGGCTGTCTTATATGCTGCCCGAAGCAATCTGAAAGTGGCTTTGATTGAAGGTGGTCTGCCGGGCGGGCAAATGAACAATACATCTGATATTGAAAACTATCCAGGTTATGCCAACATCAGTGGCCCTGAATTGGCTGAAAAAATGTTTGAACCACTTGAAAACCTTGGAGTGGAGCATCTTTATGGCTATGTTGAAAATATTGAAGACCAGGGGGACTATAAGAAGGTAATCACTGATGATCAAGTTTACGAAACCCGTACTGTCATCGTGGCAACTGGGTCAAAACACCGTCTCTTGGGTGTTCCCGGAGAAGAAGAACTGAATAGTCGTGGTGTTTCTTACTGCGCAGTCTGTGATGGAGCTTTCTTCCGTGACCAAGACTTGCTCGTAGTCGGTGGTGGAGATTCAGCGGTAGAAGAAGCTCTCTTCTTGACTCGCTTTGCCAAGACTGTTACTATCGTTCACCGTCGTGACCAACTTCGTGCTCAAAAGGTCTTGCAAGACCGTGCTTTTGCAAATGAGAAAGTCAACTTTATCTGGGACTCTGTAGTTAAGGAAATCAAGGGTGAAAACCGAGTAGAATCTGTCGTATTTGAAAATGTGAAAACAGGTCAAGTAACAGAGCAAGCCTTTGGAGGTGTCTTTATCTATGTTGGTTTGGATCCTGTTAGCGATTTTGTTAAAGAATTGAATATTCAAGACCAGTCAGGCTGGATTGTAACAGATAACCACATGAAGACAGCCATTGAAGGTATCTTTGCGGTTGGAGATGTTCGCCAGAAAGACCTTCGCCAAGTAACAACAGCAGTTGGGGATGGGGCTATCGCTGGTCAAGAAGCCTATAAATTTATCACAGAACATAGTTAAGCAAAAAAGTTTCCAATCAAGTGATTGGAAACTTTTTTATAGTCTGTTTCGGAAAACTTCGTACATGAGAATGGCTGCGGCCACACTTGCATTGAGACTTTGAACATGTCCATTCATGGGAATGGTAATCATCTCATCGACCTGTTTTTTGATGTTGCTAGAGATGCCTTTTCCTTCATTTCCGATGATGAGGGCGATTTTCCCTTTTGTATTCCACTTGTGGCAAGGAGTACCGTTCATATCCGTTCCAAAGGTCCAGAATCCTTCATCCTTGAGTTTTTCTAGGGTTTGACTGAGGTTGGTCACTCGGGCAATCGGTACATGCTCAATAGCACCTGTGGCCGTTTTGGCAACGACAGGAGTCACTCCGACAGCACGGTGCTTGGGAATGATGACACCTGAAACATTGGTCGCATCAGCAGTTCTTAAGATAGAACCTAGATTATGGGGGTCAGTTAGACCATCCAGAATCAATAGAAGTGGATTTTCCTCTTGACGTGTTTTTGCAAGGATGTGATCCAACTCGCTATAGGCAAATTCGGACACTCGTAAAACAAAACCTTGGTGGACAGCACCTTCGGTCATTTCAGAGAGGGATTTTTTTGAAGTCCAAGAAATGGATACCTTTTTCTCAGTAGCTAGTTCCTTGACTTTTTCAACATTCTTTCCCCTTAGATCTTCTTGGAGATAAAGTTTGTTTCCTGTGTTTGCAAGGAGGGCTTCTGTAACGGCGTGGACGCCATAGACAATATCATTTGTTTTCATGCCTCTATTATAACACAAAACCCCGTCTTGCAACGGGATTTTCTTTATTCGAGGATGAGGAGTCCATCTTTGATAGCAAAGGGATCTTTTTCATTGATACGATCGTAAAACATGATTCCGTTTAGATGATCAATTTCATGTTGGACAACGATAGAGTTGTATCCTTTGAGCTTGATACGGTGTTTTTCTCCGTCCTTGTCAAAGTAATCAACAGTGACACGGGCATGACGAACAACATAGCCTGGAACTACACGGTCGACAGATAGGCACCCTTCTCCTTCACCGAGGGCGGCGTCCTGAACAGAGTGAGAGACGATTTTTGGATTGTACATAACAGCTTGCAGGTCGTAGGCTTCCTGTGGAGTTTCACCTTCTTCCACAATATTTGGCACTAAAACAGCGATAACGCGTTTTGAGATATCTAACTGAGGAGCGGCCAATCCAACCCCACCGCGGAGCCCCATCTTTTCAGCTATAACAGGATCCTGAGAATTTTTGAGGAATTGCATCATCTTTTCTCCAAGGATGATTTCCTGGTCAGACAGTGGGAAAGTGACCTCCTTAGCAACCGCGCGTAAAGTCGGATTCCCCTCACGGATAATATCGTTCATATTAATTAAATGAGCAGCTTTTGTAATACGTTCTATAGCAGACATTTTCTCTCCTTTCATTACCTCTACATGATAACACAAAATAGACGAGAAAGAAAGTCACAGAAGTTCCTAAAAAATAATATAATAAACGGTATTCCTCTTTTGTCTGTGGTATAATAGAAGAAAAGGCTTGCAGTAAAAGCAAGGGGGGGATAAAGATGGAAAAGCGACAAGATAGACGGTCTCATGGTCCTATTTTTGGATTGTTGAAGAGTGGTATTGGTTTCTTTAGGAATTATAAATCTTGGACAAATGCTCAGTTTATTACGGTGTTGCTACTTGCAGTTACCTTGTCTATGGGGCTGAACTTGTTGGGCCAAGCAGTACAAGGGAACAAGGGAACAAGTCCGAGTGGTCAAACTCTTGATTCTGCTCGGACGTCTGGTCAATCCAAGGAAGATCAGTCTGATGAAACGACAGCCCGTATCATGGCAAATGGTGACCTTCTCTACCATATTCCTATCTACCGAACGGCTCTGAAAGAAGACGGTAGCTACGATTTCCACGAAAATTTTGAATATGTAAAACCATGGCTCAAGCAAGCGGACTTAGTGCTTGGTGACTTTGAAGGAACGGTGAACAAGGATCACTATTTGGCAGGTTATCCTCTCTTTAATGCACCTGGAGAAGTCATGGATGCGATCAAAGATGCAGGCTATCAAGTTCTAGACTTGGCTCACAATCACATCTTGGATTCTCAGATAGAGGGAGTGGTTTCGACAGCAGAAGCTATTGAAAAGGCAGGAATGACACCCATAGGAGTCTATACACATGAATCCCGTGACCAAGCTCCGCTAGTTATCAAGGAAGTCAATGGTATCAAGGTAGCTCTCCTGGCCTATTCTTACGGTTTTAATGGCATTGAGCAGTATATCTCTCAAGAGGATTATAATCGCTATCTTTCTGACCTGAATGAAGATAAGATGAAGGCAGAAATTGAACGAGCTGAGCAAGAAGCGGATATTACTGTCATCATGCCTCAGATGGGAATTGAGTACCAATTAGAACCAACGGAAGAACAGAAAACACTGTACCACAAGATGATTGACTGGGGAGCTGATATTATCTTTGGAGGGCATCCTCATGTCGTTGAACCTGCTGAAACCGTTGAAAAAGATGGTGACAAAAAATTGATCATCTATTCCATGGGAAATTTCCTCTCAAATCAACGCATTGAAACCATGCAAGACGAGGAAAATGCCAAATGGACGGAGCGAGGAGTTCTCATGGATGTGACCATTAAGAAAAAAGATGGCAAGACTAGGATTGAAACTGCCAAAGCGCATCCAACTTGGGTTAATCGAACTCCAAAAGGAACTTACTCTCCAGAAGGCTATCCGCTCTTCCTCTATCAGACCTATATCCTAGAGGACTTCATCGAGGGAGGCAGTCATCGTGATCAGTTGGACGAGGCGACCAAGGAACGAATTGACACGGCCTATAAAGAAATGAATGAACATGTAGGGTTGAAGTGGTAGGTGCTCACCCTAAAGGAGATAGGATGACGATTAAATTAATTGCAACAGACATGGATGGAACCTTGCTAGACCCGAGAGGTCAGCTGGATCTGCCCCGCTTGGAAAAGATTTTAGATCAGCTGGATCAAAGGGATATCCGTTTTGTCATTGCGACGGGGAATGAAGTTCATCGTATGAGAGAACTATTGGGACACTTGGCTGAACGAGTGATCCTAGTAGTTGCCAATGGGGCGCGTATTTTTGAAAATAATAAACTGATTCAAGCACAGACTTGGGATGATGCTATGGTTGACAAGGCTTTAGTTCATTTTAAAGGGAGGGAGTGTCGAGATCAATTTGTTGTCACTAGTATGAATGGGAGTTTTGTCAAGAAAGGAACTGTTTTTACAGAACTTGATAAATTTATGACTCCTGAGATGATTGAAAAACTCTATCGGCATACAAACTTTGTTGAAGAGCTCAGCTCGGACCTCTTCGGTGGAGTGTTAAAGATGAGCATGGTCGTCGGTGAAGAACGTTCTAGTTCTGTTTTGCAGGAAATCAATGATCTCTTTGATGGGCATGTAAGAGCTGTTTCCAGTGGTTATGGTTGTATCGATATCCTACAGGCTGGTGTTCACAAGGCTTGGGGATTGGAAGAATTACTCAAGCGCTGGAATTTGCAATCGGAACAAGTTATGGCTTTTGGTGACAGTGAAAATGATGTCGAGATGTTGGAGATGGCTGGTATTGCCTATGCGATGGAAAATGCAGATGATGAGGCCAAGGCAGTTGCGACTGCACTAGCACCAGCTAACAGCCAGGCTGGTGTTTATCAAGTTCTAGAAAATTGGTTAGAGAAAGAGGGATAAGGTGGCAGTACAGTTATTAGAAAATTGGCTCCTAAAAGAGCAGGAGAAGATTCAAACCAAGTATCGTGAATTGAATCAAGTTTCTGTTCTAGAGCCAGATGTAATTTTTATCGGCGATTCGATTGTAGAATACTACCCATTGCAAGAGTTGTTTGGGACTGCAAAGACGATTGTCAATCGTGGCATCCGAGGCTACCAGACGAAACTGTTATTAGAGAATCTAGATGCCCATCTTTATGGTGATGCTGTGGATCAAATTGTTCTCCTAATTGGGACAAATGATATCGGAAAAGATATTCCTATAAATGAAGCCTTGGATAATCTTGAGCGAGTGATCCAATCAATTGCCCGAGATTATCCGTTGTCACAAATAAAGCTCCTATCCATTTTGCCAGTCAATGAGGGAGAGAAATACAAGCAGACTGTTTATATCCGAACCAATGAAAAGATTAGAGAATGGAATCAAGCCTATGAGGCTCTAGTATCCGCCTATATGCAGGTAGATTTTGTGCCGATTTATGATAGTTTGACAGATTCAGAAGGGCAACTCAAAAAAGACTATACAACAGATGGCCTCCATCTAAGTGTAGCCGGTTATCAAGCCTTATCGGAAGCCTTAAAAGAGTATCTTTTCTAAAGAGGTGGCTTGATTTTGCATTTTTTATGAAGATAGGTTATAATGGTTCTATTGTCTTTTGGGGTCGTTACGGATTCGACAGGCATTATGAGGCATATTTTGCAACCCGTGTGGCGACGTAAACGCTCAGTTAAATATAACTGCAAAAAATAACACTTCTTACGCTTTAGCTGCCTAAAAACCAGCAGGCGTGACCTGATTTGGATTGCTCGTGTTCAATGACAGGTCTTATGATTAGCGAGATACGATCAAGCCTTGTCTAGTGGTTTGATAAGAGATTAATAGACTCGCAGTTCCTAGGCTTGAGTTATGTGTCGAGGGACTGTTAAAACAATACATAACCTATGGTTGTAGACAAATATGTTGGCAGATGTTTGGACGTGGGTTCGACTCCCACCGGCTCCATTATTCCTTTGCATTCTTTTGCAATTCTTGGTAAAACGTTGTTAAATCAACGTTTTTTATTTTTATCTTTGGTATTCCTTGGTATTCTTTTGCGAAAAAGGGATACAAAAAAAGATACAACATTTGTTGTATCTAAAAAAATAATTTTTCTTTTCTACGGAAGACATGGGATTCGAACCCACGCACGCTGTTACACGCCTACCGCGTTTCCAACACGGCCTCTTAAGCCTCTTGAGTAATCTTCCAATACCTACTCAAATAGTCTACCATAAAGCCACTTATCTTGCAATAAAAATTTTGGAAATAAGAAAAATGATAGATTTTGAAAGAAAATGATAAAAAATGCTTGACTTTGGTAGGGATTGTGCTAGAATGAATAGTGTAAACGATAACAGGAGGTGATTTGGTGTTAAAAACTGAGCGAAAGCAACTGATTTTAGAGGAGTTAAATCAACATCATGTAGTTTCTCTAGAAAAATTGGTTAGTCTATTAGAAACATCAGAATCAACGGTAAGAAGAGATTTGGACGAGTTGGAGGCGGAAAACAAGCTTCGCCGTGTGCATGGTGGAGCAGAATTACCTCACTCCTTGCAGGAAGAAGAAACCATTCAAGAAAAATCTGTCAAAAACCTTCAAGAGAAGAAGTTGCTTGCTCAAAAAGCAGCCTCTCTCATCAAGGAACAAGATGTTATCTTTATTGATGCTGGAACGACAACTGCTTTTTTAATCAAGGAATTGGTTAATAAGAATATTACAGTTGTGACCAACTCCATTCACCATGCGGTTCAGTTGGTTGAAAAACAGATTCCAACTGTCATGGTTGGAGGAAGTGTCAAGATGGCAACAGATGCATGTATCGGTGGTGTTGCTCTTAATCAAATCAATCAATTGCACTTTGACCGTGCCTTTATCGGGATGAATGGTGTCGACGATGGTTATTATACGACTCCAGATATGGAGGAGGGAGCTGTGAAACGTGCTATTTTGGAGAATGCCAAACAAACCTATGTCTTGGCCGATTCGTCTAAGATTGGTCAAACTTGCTTTGCCAAGGTAGCACCACTTAAACGCGCTATTGTCATCACAAGTCAAGGGCATGAGCTCTTGCAGGCTATTAAGAAGAAAACGGAGGTAATAGAAGTATGATTTATACAGTCACACTCAATCCATCCATTGACTATATCGTTCGCTTGGACCAAGTTCAAGTTGGAAGTGTCAATCGTATGGACAGTGATGATAAGTTTGCTGGTGGGAAAGGAATTAATGTCAGTCGTGTTTTGAAACGCTTGGATATTCCAAATACAGCGACTGGATTTATTGGAGGATTTACTGGTAGATTTATCACAGATACTCTGGCAGAAGAGGAAATCGAAACACGTTTTGTCCAAGTAGCAGAAGATACTCGTATCAATGTTAAAATCAAAGCAGACCAAGAAACAGAAATCAATGGAACGGGTCCAAATGTGGAACCAGCTCAGCTAGAAGAATTGAAAGCTATCCTATCTAGTTTGACAGCAGATGATACGGTGGTATTTGCGGGTTCGAGTGCTAAGAACCTAGGCAATGTTATCTACAAGGATTTGATTGCTTTGACACGCCAGACTGGTGCGCAAGTGGTTTGTGACTTTGAAGGACAGACATTGATTGATAGTTTGGACTATCAGCCACTTTTGGTTAAACCAAACAATCACGAACTTGGAGCTATCTTTGGAGTGAAACTCGAAAGTTTAGATGAAATCGAGAACTATGCTCGTCAGTTACTGGCCAAAGGAGCACAAAACGTCATCATTTCTATGGCTGGAGACGGTGCACTTCTTGTCACATCTGAGGGAGCTTACTTCGCAAAACCTATCAAGGGAACAGTGAAAAATTCAGTTGGTGCTGGTGACTCTATGGTTGCTGGATTTACAGGTGAATTTGTCAAATCAAAAGACGCAGTAGAAGCCTTCAAGTGGGGAGTGGCTTGTGGGACAGCAACTACTTTCTCTGATGACTTGGCAACTGCAGCATTTATAAAAGAAACTTATGAAAAAGTTGAGGTAGAAAAACGATGAAAATTCAAGACCTATTGAGAAAAGATGTCATGTTGCTGGATTTGCAGGCGACTGAAAAAACAGCAGCTATCGAAGAGATGATTCATAGCTTGGTAGATCACGGTTATGTGACGGATTTTGAAACCTTTAAAGAAGGAATCTTAGCGCGTGAAGCTCTCACTTCTACTGGTTTGGGTGATGGAATCGCTATGCCTCACAGTAAAAACTCTGCTGTCAAAGAAGCAACAGTTCTCTTTGCTAAGTCAAACAAGGGTGTTGACTATGAGAGCTTGGATGGGCAACCAACTGACCTCTTCTTCATGATTGCAGCTCATTGCAGCTCCAGAAGGCGCTAATGATACTCACTTGGCTGCCTTGGCAGAATTGTCTCAATACTTGATGAAGGACGGTTTTGCTGACAAACTTCGTCAAGTGAAATCAGCTGACCAAGTGATTGCACTTTTTGACCAAGCTTCAGAAAAAGCTGAGGAGCCTGTCCAAGCACCTGTAAATGAATCTGCTGACTTTATCGTAGCTGTTACAGCTTGTACAACAGGTATCGCCCACACTTATATGGCCCAAGAGGCCCTTCAAAAAGTAGCTGCTGAAATGGGTGTTGGGATCAAGGTTGAAACCAATGGTGCTAGTGGTGTAGGTAACCAACTAACTGCAGAAGACATCCGTAAGGCTAAAGCTGTTATCATCGCTGCAGACAAGGCGGTCGAGATGGATCGTTTCGATGGCAAACCATTGGTTAATCGTCCAGTTGCTGACGGTATCCGTAAGACGGAAGAATTGATTAACATGGCTCTTTCAGGAGATGCTGAAGTTTATCGTGCTGCTAATGGAGCAAAGGCTGCAACAGCAAGCAACGAAAAACAAAGCCTTGGTGGCGCTTTCTACAAACACTTGATGAGTGGTGTATCTCAAATGTTACCATTCGTTATCGGTGGTGGTATCATGATTGCCCTTGCTTTCTTGATCGACGGAGCTTTTGGTGTGCCACAGGATAGTCTTGGCAATCTCGGATCCTACCATGAGCTAGCTTCCATGTTCATGAAAATCGGTGGGGCTGCCTTTGGCTTGATGCTTCCAGTCTTTGCTGGTTATGTAGCCTACTCTATTGCTGAAAAACCAGGTTTGGTAGCTGGTTTTGTGGCTGGTGCTATTGCCAAAGAAGGTTTTGCCTTTGGTAAAATCCCTTATGCAGCAGGTGGTGAAGCAACTTCAACTCTTGCAGGTGTATCATCTGGTTTCCTAGGTGCCCTTGTTGGTGGATTTATCGCAGGAGCCTTGGTTCTTGCTATCAAGAAATACGTTAAAGTTCCTCGTTCACTTGAAGGTGCTAAGTCTATCCTACTCTTGCCACTTCTTGGAACAATCTTGACTGGATTTGTTATGCTAGCTGTTAACATCCCGATGGCAGCAATCAACACTGCTATGAATGACTTTCTAGGCGGTCTTGGAGGAGGCTCAGCTGTCCTTCTCGGTATCGTTCTTGGTGGAATGATGGCTGTTGATATGGGTGGACCAGTCAACAAAGCAGCCTATGTCTTTGGTACAGGTACGCTTGCAGCGACTGTTTCCTCAGGTGGTTCTGTAGCCATGGCAGCAGTTATGGCGGGAGGAATGGTTCCACCACTTGCTATCTTTGTCGCAACCCTTCTTTTCAAAGATAAATTTACCAAAGAAGAACGTAACTCTGGTTTGACAAACATTATCATGGGCTTGTCATTTATCACTGAGGGAGCGATTCCGTTTGGTGCAGCTGACCCAGCTCGTGCTATCCCAAGCTTCATCCTTGGTTCTGCAGTAGCAGGAGGACTCGTTGGTCTTGCTGGTATCAAATTGATGGCACCACACGGAGGAATCTTCGTTATCGCTCTAACTTCAAATGCCCTACTTTACCTAGTCTTTGTCTTGATTGGTGCGATTGTAAGTGGTGTGGTTTATGGTTCCCTTCGTAAACCATTAGAAAAATAATCACAAATACTCAAATGACTGAACACGAAAGTGGGCAGTCATTTTTTGATGATGGAGTTAGGGAGAACGGTCTTCAAAGTGATATAATAGAGGTAAATCTTAGAGAATTTAAATGATAGAATGCTGAAGTTCTACAAATATCTTAGAGGAGATAAGTGTCATGAGTGATTCTAGAAAAGAAGGAATCGACAAACTAGAAAAGGAACAGTTCGGTCGCAAAAGTCATACAAAAGAAGCGTTACAAGGAACCTATGCCAGCTTGGTAGAGGAAGATTTTCCTGATTCTAAACGAATTCATTTTATAGCTGATTTAGGTAGGAGCCCAGAAATTGCCTTTCATTTTGAACTCATTTGCAACGATTGGGAGGAAGGAACTGACCTAAATTTTGAAGCAAGTTTTGACCAGCATGGGCAGGAGGGAATAGACTATCTTTTGGAAACTCTCAATCAAGAGGAAGATGAGAGTCAACGCATTTTGATTGTTTATTTCCTAGCGAAAATCCTTTCCAAAGTAAGACATAGAGATTTTTATGCATCTTCTTGCAAGCAAGTACTTCCTGTTCTAATATCTCTTTTACCTAGTTCAGAAGCTTCGAATCGTAGAAAGCTAATCATTGCCCTAGGTTGGATTGGTTCAATAAGTGAGATAGAAATCTTAGGGCAACATCTCTTGACTGACCAAGATGCACTTTGTCGTGCCTGGTCTGCCAGTAGTTTGATGCAATTATCTTTTCATCAAGTTGAAAAAGAAGTCTTGATGGAGAAAACGAAGGATTTGTTTCGAGAGGCGATTCCAGAAGAAAAGGACTTTCGGGCTTGTGCTCTGATGATAGAAGCAGCTCAAGTTTTATTTGGGAAAAAATGGATTCCTACATCTGCTGTAGAGAAGTTGGAAATTGAGAAGATTGAGAAGGCAAGAAAATCAGCAATTAGATTTTTGAAGAAGTAGTGAGACAAGGTTGTTGAAAAATCATATAGAATAGAAAATTCAGAAATATCAACGAAAGATGATTGTGTCTAGTAGATGCAGTCATTTTTTTGATTTCTCTAGATGTTTCTGAAATATGGTATAATAGAAGCATGGCAAACAAAAATACAAGTAAAACAAGACGGAGACCGTCTAAAGCAGAACTCGAAAGAAAACAGGCTATCCAGAGGATGTCGATTTCCTTAGGAATTGCCTTATTGTTGATTATTGCGGCCCTCAAGCTCGGTGCAGCAGGTATCACTCTTTACAATTTAATTCGCTTGCTGGTGGGTAGCCTAGCTTATCTGGCAATATTTGCCTTCCTCATTTATCTCTTTCTATTTAAATGGATACGTAAGCGAGAAGGACTTCTGTCAGGATTTCTCTGTATTTTCGCTGGCTTACTCTTAATTTTTGAGGCCTATCTTGTCTGGAAGTTTGGTTTGGAGCAGTCAGTTCTAAAAGGGACCTTGGCTCAAGTTATGACGGATCTGACTGGTATCCGGGTGACTAGCTTTGCTGGTGGAGGTCTGCTAGGTGTTGGACTTTATATCCCCATATCCTTTCTTTTCTCCAATATCGGATCGTACTTTATTGGAGTTCTTTTGATTCTAGTTGGGGCTCTCTTGGTCAGTCCTTGGTCTATTTATGATGTTGCAGCCTTTATTGGAGCTCAGTTCAGATCCTTCATGGAAAAACAGGAACAGAGAAAACAGGAACGCTTCATCAAGAGAGAAGAAGAGAAGGCTCGTCAAGAAGCTGCTAGAATTCAGAGAGAACAAGAAGAACAGGATGCACTACCGCTTCCTCCTGTAGATCCTGAAACGGGAGAAATCTTATCAGAAGTTCCAGACTATGATCTTCCGCCAATTCCTGAAAAAGAATGGAGTGAACCGGAGATTATCCTCCCTCAAGCTGATTTTGACGTTCCAGATGTGGAAGAAGACTTTGAGGATGAAGAGGTGCAGGTTGATTTTTCTGCTAAGGAAGCCCTTGAATACAAGCTGCCAAGCTTGCAACTCTTTGCGCCAGATAAACCCAAAGATCAGTCCAAGGAAAAGAAGATTGTTCGAGAAAATATCAAAATCTTAGAAGAAACCTTTGCTAGCTTCGGTATCAAGGTAACGGTTGAACGGGCTGAAATCGGCCCATCAGTAACCAAGTATGAAGTCAAACCAGCAGTCGGTGTACGGGTTAACCGCATTTCCAATCTGGCAGACGACTTAGCGCTTGCTCTGGCGGCCAAGGATGTTCGGATTGAGGCTCCAATACCTGGTAAATCCTTAGTCGGAATTGAGGTTCCTAACTCTGAAATTGCGACTGTTTCCTTCCGTGAGCTCTGGGAACAGTCTCAGACTAAACCAGAGAATCTCCTCGAAATTCCCCTAGGGAAGGCTGTCAATGGAACTGCTCGCACCTTTGACCTTTCTAAGATGCCCCACCTACTTGTTGCAGGTTCGACAGGATCAGGAAAATCAGTCGCAGTTAACGGTATTATCGCTAGCATTCTTATGAAAGCAAGACCAGACCAAGTCAAGTTTATGATGGTGGATCCAAAGATGGTTGAGTTATCGGTTTACAATGACATTCCTCATCTCTTGATTCCAGTTGTGACCAATCCACGCAAGGCCAGCAAGGCTCTGCAAAAGGTTGTGGATGAGATGGAAAACCGTTATGAACTCTTCGCTAAGGTTGGTGTGCGAAATATCGCTGGTTACAATGCTAAGGTCGAGGAATTTAATAGCCAATCCGAGTACAAACAAGTAGCGCTGCCTTTAATTGTTGTCATTGTAGATGAGTTGGCAGACCTCATGATGGTGGCTAGCAAGGAAGTGGAAGATGCCATCATTCGTCTCGGACAGAAGGCGCGTGCCGCAGGGATTCACATGATTCTCGCAACGCAACGTCCATCAGTCGATGTTATCTCTGGTCTTATCAAGGCCAATGTCCCGTCTCGTGTGGCTTTTGCAGTTTCATCAGGTACAGACTCACGAACCATCTTGGATGAAAATGGAGCAGAAAAATTGCTTGGTAGAGGAGATATGCTCTTTAAACCAATCGATGAAAATCACCCAGTCCGTCTACAAGGATCCTTCATCTCAGATGACGATGTCGAGCGCATTGTAAACTTCATCAAGGCTCAGGCGGATGCGGACTACGATGAGAGTTTTGATCCAGGTGAGGTTTCTGAAAATGAAGGAGAATTTTCAGATGGTGAAGCTGGCGGCGATCCGCTTTTTGAAGAAGCTAAGGCTTTGGTTATCGAAACTCAGAAAGCTAGCGCTTCGATGATTCAGCGTCGTTTGTCGGTTGGATTTAACCGTGCGACCCGCCTTATGGAAGAACTCGAAATGGCGGGTGTTATCGGTCCAGCTGAAGGAACCAAACCACGAAAAGTATTGCAACAATAAAAAATAGCTTCTTTCCAAAGCTGGAAGGAAGCTATTTTAGTAGTTATTGATTGCTTTTGTTTTCGGAACTAGTCGTTTTGGACGAGTTTCCACTATCAGTTGTTTCTTTTGTTGAGGAAGGTGTAGAAGAACCCTGAGTTGTTGTTTTCTTCTCTTCTTTTTGCTCTTCCTTTTTATTGGATTGAGGAGTTTCTTCTTGCGGGGTATTTTCTTTAGTAGAAGTGTTGTCCTTGTTAGGTGTAGTATTTTCCTGAGGGGATTCCTTTTGAATCTCCTTGACAACAGTTGTTTGAGTTGTCGTTGGTTCTTTTTTGTTGTTTTTGTTATTATCCATAGCGTTCATGATGGTAATAGTAGCGGTGATTAGACCAAGGATACTACCGATGGTAGCAATCGTTTTTTGAAAGACAGTAAATCCCTTTTTGATGTGTTCTGTTTTTGGTTTTGAAGTTCTATGATAGTTAGACATGATACTCTCCTTTAATTATGATTTATTATACCTCATTTCTTTAAAAAAATCTTAAAAAAAGAGGACTTGCCCTTTCTTGTCGCAAGCTTCGTTTCATGATACAATAGAAGAAGTGATTTTAGAAAGCGTGAGAAAACATGATCTACTTTGATAATTCGGCAACGACCAAGCCTTATCCTGAAGCACTTGAAACCTATACGCAGGTCGCTTCGAAAATTGTAGGAAATCCATCCAGTCTCCATCGTTTGGGAGATCAGGCAACACGAATTTTAGATGCTTCCCGGCAGCAAATTGCAGATTTGATTGGCAAGAAGAGTGATGAAATCTTCTTTACTTCTGGTGGAACAGAAGGAGATAACTGGGTCATCAAGGGTGTGGCATTTGAAAAAGCCCAGTTTGGCAAGCACATCATTGTATCAGCCATTGAACATCCAGCAGTCAAGGAATCAGCCCTTTGGCTGAAAAGTCAAGGTTTTGAGGTGGATTTTGCTCCAGTTGATGAGAAAGGGTTTGTGGATGTTGAGGCTCTAGGAGCTTTGATACGACCTGATACGACCCTCGTCTCCATCATGGCAGTAAACAACGAAATTGGGTCTATTCAACCTATTGAGGCCATCTCAGAACTGTTGGCAGACAAGCCAACTATTTCCTTCCACGTTGATGCAGTTCAGGCACTCGCTAAGATTCCGACTGAAAAATATCTGACAGATCGTGTAGATTTTGCGACCTTCTCAAGTCATAAATTTCATGGTGTCCGAGGTGTTGGCTTTGTCTATATCAAGTCTGGTAAGAAAATTACGCCTCTTTTGACAGGTGGTGGTCAAGAGCGTGATTATCGTTCAACAACTGAAAATGTAGCAGGGATTGCAGCGACAGCCAAGGCTCTCCGTTTGTCTATGGAAAAGTTAGCTATCTTTACTAATAAGGCAGGGCAGATGAAATCAGTCATTCGCCAAGCGCTTTTGGACTATCCAGATATTTTTGTCTTTTCAGATGAGGAAGACTTTGCCCCTCATCTCCTGACTTTTGGAATCAAGGGTGTTCGTGGTGAAGTCATTGTTCACGCATTTGAAGACTATGATATTTTCATCTCCACAACCTCGGCTTGTTCATCCAAGGCTGGAAAACCTGCGGGGACCTTGATTGCCATGGGAGTGGACAAAGATAAGGCTCAGTCAGCTGTGCGTCTAAGTCTGGACCTTGAAAATGATATGAGTCAGGTTGAGCAGTTTTTGACCAAACTAAAATTAATTTACAATCAAACTAGAAAAGTAAGATAGGAGCATTCATGCAGTATTCAGAAATTATGATTCGCTACGGAGAGTTATCAACCAAGGGCAAAAACCGTATGCGGTTCATCAATAAACTTCGTAATAATATTTCGGACGTCTTGTCCATCTATCCCCAAGTTAAGGTAACCGCTGATCGCGACCGTGCCCACGCTTACCTGAATGGAGCCGACTACACAGCAGTTGCAGAATCTCTCAAACAAGTCTTCGGGATTCAGAATTTTTCTCCAGTATATAAGGTTGAAAAATCTGTAGAAGTTCTGAAGTCTTCTGTCCAAGAGATCATGACAGATATCTACAAGGAAGGCATGACCTTTAAGATTTCTAGTAAGCGTAGCGACCACAACTTTGAACTCGACAGTCGTGAACTCAACCAAACACTTGGTGGAGCAGTATTCGAAGCTATTCCAAATGTCCAAGCTCAAATGAAAAATCCTGATATCAATCTTCAGGTGGAGATTCGTGAGGAAGCGGCTTATATTTCTTATGAGACTATTCGAGGAGCAGGTGGCTTGCCTGTGGGGACTTCTGGTAAGGGGATGCTCATGTTGTCAGGAGGGATTGATTCACCTGTGGCAGGTTATCTAGCTCTTAAACGTGGGGTAGATATTGAGGCCGTTCACTTTGCCAGCCCACCTTACACTAGTCCAGGTGCTCTCAAAAAAGCCCAAGATTTGACTCGTAAATTAACCAAGTTTGGTGGGAATATCCAGTTTATCGAGGTGCCTTTCACTGAGATTCAAGAGGAAATCAAGGCTAAAGCGCCAGAAGCCTACCTCATGACCTTGACCCGTCGTTTTATGATGCGGATTACCGACCGTATCCGTGAGGTACGAAATGGTTTGGTTATCATCAATGGGGAAAGTCTTGGTCAAGTAGCCAGCCAAACTCTGGAGAGCATGCAGGCTATCAACGCTGTGACCAACACTCCTATCATCCGCCCTGTGGTTACTATGGACAAGTTGGAAATCATTGACATTGCGCAGGAAATCGATACCTTTGAAATTTCTATCCAGCCTTTTGAGGACTGCTGTACTATTTTTGCACCTGATCGTCCTAAGACCAATCCTAAGATTAAGAATGCGGAGCAGTATGAAGAACGCATGGATGTTGAAGGTTTGGTTGAGCGAGCAGTAGCTGGGATCATGATTACTGAGATTACACCTCAAGCTGAAAAAGATGAGGTTGATAACCTGATTGATAATCTCCTCTAATCAGAAAATCCAGAAGAATTCAGAAAAATAAATGAAAAAGTTAGTTTTTAATCCAAAAATGGAAACAAAACTGACTTTTTTTCTATTTTTATGGTATAATGAGATAAAATTTTGAATATAGAGAGTTTTCTGACAATGAATCATTCCTACTTTTACTTAAAAATGAAAGAACACAAACTCAAGGTACCTTATACAGGAAAGGAGCGTCGTGTGCGTGTGCTCCTGCCTAAGGACTACGAGAAAGACACAGACCGTTTTTACCCTGTTGTTTACTTTCATGACGGGCAAAATGTCTTTTACAGCAAGGAGTCCTATATCGGACACTCTTGGAAAATTATTCCAGCCATTAAGCGAAATCCTGACATCAGCCGCATGATTGTTGTAGCCATCGACAATGATGGTATGGGAAGAATGAATGAATACGCAGCTTGGAAGTTTCAAGAATCTCCTATCCCAGGCCAGCAGTTTGGCGGTAAGGGTGTGGAGTATGCTGAGTTTGTCATGAAGGTGGTCAAGCCTTTTATCGATGAGACCTACCGTACCAAAGCTGATCGCCAGCATACGGCTATGATTGGTTCGTCTCTAGGAGGCAATATTACCCAGTTTATCGGACTAGAGTACCAAGAAAGAATTGGTTGTCTAGGTGTCTTCTCATCTGCTAACTGGCTTCACCAAGAAGCCTTTAACCGCTATATCGAGCGTAAGAAATTGTCGTCTGAACAGCGCATTTTCATCTATGTAGGAACAGAAGAAGCAGACGATACGGACAAGACCCTAATGGCTGGCAATATCAAACAAGCCTATATCGATTCGTCGCTTCGGTATTACCGTGATTTGATTGCAGGTGGAGTAGGCTTGGATAATCTGGTCTTGAAAGTTCAGTCTGGTGCCATCCATAGTGAGATTCCATGGTCGGAAAATTTGCCAGACTGTCTTCGATTTTTTGCAGAGAAATGGTAAGTTAAGAAAGGAGAAAGCCAATGCATATTGAAAATCTCAGCCACTGGAGTGGCAATCTCAACCGTGAAATGTACCTCAACCGTTATGGACATGCTGGGATTCCAGTTGTGGTTTTTGCTTCATCTGGTGGCAGTCACAACGAATACTATGATTTTGGCATGATTGATGCCTGTGCTTCCTTTATCGAAGAAGGCCGTGTTCAGTTCTTTACTCTCTCCAGCGTTGATAGTGAGAGCTGGTTGGCCACTTGGAAAAATGGTCATGACCAGGCGGAGATGCATCGCGCTTACGAACGCTATGTGATTGAGGAAGCCATTCCTTTTATCAAGCATAAGACAGGTTGGTTTGACGGTATGATGACGACGGGTTGCTCGATGGGGGCCTACCATGCACTCAATTTCTTCCTCCAGCATCCAGATGTCTTTACCAAAGTGATTGCTCTCAGCGGTGTTTACGACGCACGTTTCTTTGTTGGAGATTACTACAATGACGATGCCATTTATCAAAACTCACCAGTTGACTATATTTGGAATCAGAATGACGGCTGGTTTATCGATCGTTACCGTCAGGCGGAGATTGTCGTCTGTACGGGTCTCGGTGCTTGGGAACAAGATGGTCTGCCGTCCTTCTACAAACTGAAAGAAGCCTTTGACAAGAAACAAATCCCTGCCTGGTTTGCTGAGTGGGGACATGATGTTGCCCATGACTGGGATTGGTGGCGTAAACAAATGCCTTATTTCCTTGGTCACATGAATCTATAAAAGGAGTTGCCTATGAATTATCTTGTTATTTCACCCTACTATCCACAAAACTTTCAACAGTTTACCATCGAGCTAGCTAATAAAGGCATCACCGTTTTGGGAATTGGTCAGGAGCCTTACGAACAACTAGATGAACCTTTGCGCAATAGCCTAACCGAGTATTTCCGTGTGGACAATCTTGAGAACATAGACGAAGTCAAACGTGCAGTTGCCTTTCTTTTCTACAAGCACGGTCCTATCGACCGCATCGAGTCCCACAATGAATACTGGCTTGAGCTGGATGCAGCCCTTCGTGAGCAATTCAATGTCTTTGGTGCTAAACCCGATGACCTCAAAAAGACCAAGTTTAAGTCTGAAATGAAAAAACATTTCCAAAAGGCAGGAGTACCTGTTGTTCCGGGAGCAGTGATTAAAACAGAGACCGATGTAGCTCAGGCTGTGGAGGAGATCGGTTTACCATTGATTGCCAAACCAGACAACGGTGTGGGAGCAGCAGCAACCTTTAAACTTGAAAACCAAACAGATGTGGACCGTTTTAAGGCAGAATGGGACCATTCAACCGTCTATTTCTTTGAAAAATTTGTCACTTCTAGCGAAATCTGTACCTTTGACGGAATAGTGGACAAGGACGGTAAGATTGTCTTTTCAACGACTTTTGACTACGCCCATACACCACTGGATCTCATGCTTTACAAGATGGATAATGCCTATTATGTTCTCAAGGATATGGATCCAAAATTGCGTAAGTATGGTGAAGCCATTGTCAAGGAATTTGGCATGAAGGAGCGTTTCTTCCATATCGAATTCTTCCGTGAGGGAGATGACTATATCGCTATTGAGTATAATAACCGTCCGGCAGGTGGTTTTACCATTGATGTTTACAATTATGCCCACTCTTTTGACCTCTACCGAGGTTATGCGGCTATCGTAGCAGGAGAGCCATTCCCTGGTTCATATTTTGAACCCCTCTATTGCTTGGCGACTGCTCGGCGTTTAAGTTCTCATTATGTTTACTCAGAAGAGGAGTTACTAGCTAAATACCAAGGAGGTTTTAAGGCTAAGAAAATCATGCCAGCAGCCTTTGCAGAGTTACAAGGAGATATCCTCTATATGTTGACAACTCCAAGTCGTGAGGAGCTGGATCAGATGTTAGCAGACTTTGGTCAACGTCAAGAGTAAGGAATAGGATGAAAGGAGTTTGACTTCTTTTGTCCTTTTCTTAAAGATAAGTTAAATAAAGCGTTTTCCAGAGATTCTTTTAGAAAATCGGTTGCTAAAAGGCCTAAAAATTGATAGAATAAGGATTGTCTAAAAAAATTAAGGAGAATCTATCAAATGGATTTTACATGGGCTATTAAATATGCCACTGAATTTTTGGGAACTGCCATTCTGATCATTCTTGGTAATGGTGCAGTTGCTAACGTTGAACTTAAAGGTACGAAAGGTCACCAAAGTGGCTGGCTCGTTATCGCGGTTGGTTACGGTATGGGGGTTATGATCCCAGCCTTGATGTTCGGTAATGTATCTGGGAACCACATCAACCCAGCCTTCACACTTGGACTTGCTGTGAGTGGACTTTTCCCTTGGGGACAAGTACCATATTATATCCTTGCGCAAGTTTTAGGAGCGATTTTTGGTCAAGCTATGGTTGTTGCAACTCACCGTCCTTACTACTTGAAAACAGAGAATTCTAATAACATTTTGGGTACTTTCTCAACGATTTCAAATGTTGATCACGGTACAAAAGAATCACGTTTCGCAGCAAGTGTAAATGGTTTTATCAATGAGTTTGTCGGTTCGTTTGTTCTGTTCTTTGCAGCCCTAGGAATGACTAAAAACTTTTTTGGTGCGGAAGTAATGCAATACATGAAGCAAATGGCAACGCAGGCTAATCAAACAGTTGACTTTTCTGAATTAGCTATTAAGGCTCAAATAGCACCACACACAGCAGCAGGTCTTTCAGTTGCTCATTTAGGACTTGGTTTCCTAGTAATGGCCTTGGTAACTTCACTCGGTGGACCTACTGGACCTGGTTTGAACCCAGCTCGTGACTTTGGACCACGTCTTCTTCACGAACTCCTTCCAAAATCAGTTCTTGGTCAACACAAGGGTGATTCAAAATGGTGGTATGCATGGGTTCCGGTTGTAGCTCCAATTGCAGCGGGAATTGCAGCAGTAGCAATCTTTAAACTACTTTACCTATAAGAAATGAAACTGGGGAATCCCAGTTTTTTTCTTGTAAAATTTCTAAATAAAATAGATATGGCTTGTAAAATATTCGAAAATCCTTTAAAATAAAAGAGTTGGAGGAATTTATGAATGTGAATGAGATTGTTCGGATCGTTCCGACTTTGAAAGTTAATAATCGAAAATTAAATGAGATATTTTATATTGAAACTCTAGGAATGAAACCCTTACTAGAAGAGTCTGCCTTTCTTTCATTAGGCGACCAGACGGGTACGGAGAGATTGATTTTAGAAGAGGCTCCAAGCATGCGAACTCGCAGAGTTGAAGGACTTAAGAAGCTAGCTAGGCTCTTGATAAAGGTTGAGGATCCTTCCGAAATCGAGGCCCTTCTTTCTCAAATGAAGTCTCTTCCTCGCTTGTTTAAAGGAAGTCGTGGATATGCTTTTGAGATTGTTTCTCCTGAAGAGGATGTGATCCTTGTTCATGCAGAAAATGATATAAGAGATTTGGTTCCACTGGAAACTGTTCCTGAATTTTATTCAAATACAGGTATAAAATACTTGAGCCAATTTGAGGTTTCTATGGAGTTGCGTTTGCCTGAGGGGACAGAGAGCTTACTTGATCCTGAAGGAGTAGCGCAAGTAATCACTTTTACTAAAGGGCAAGGACTAGATTTGGCTGTTGAAAACAATGTCACTTGGGACTTGACGATGTTGAAATTTTTAGTAAGAAATTTTGATCTAACCAGTCTTCGTCAGAAATTTGAAAAGACAGGCTACTTTGTCCCTAAGTCTGAAAAATTCTTCCTGGGTAAAGATACCAATAACATTGAATTGTGGTTTGAAGAAGCATGAAGTGGGAAAAAATTCTAAGAAAAATAGAAAATCAAATCGAGGCAGGGATTTATCCCGGGGCCTCTTTTGCGTATTATAAGGATGGTGAATGGAAAGAGTCTTATCTAGGGTTGAGTGATCCAGAACGGGGCTTGAAGACAGAAAGCGGTTTGGTTTATGATCTGGCTAGTGTGAGTAAGGTCGTGGGAGTGGGGACGGTTTTTACCTTCTTGTGGCAGCAGGGGAAACTAGACATTGATATACCAGTGACGGATTTTTTATCGGAGTGTGATTATCCTGATATCACTATACGGCAGCTTCTGACCCATGCTACAGATTTAGACCCCTTCATTCCCAACCGTGACAAGTTAAGTGCAGAGGAATTGAGAGAAGCCATGTTTCACCTCAATAGACGAAATCAGCCTGCTTTTCTATACTCAGATGTTCACTTTTTACTCTTAGGCTTTGTTTTGGAAAAAATCTTTAACCAAGACTTGGATCAGATTATAAAAAAACAAGTTTTGGAACCATGGGGGATGAAAGAGACTCAGTTCGGCCCCATTGAGCAAGCTGTACCAACAGTGAAAGGAGTGGAGGTCGGAATCATTCACGATCCCAAAGCCCGTCTATTAGGGAAACACGCTGGAAGTGCTGGTTTGTTTTCGACTGTTAAGGATTTACAGATCTTTCTGGAACATTACTTGAAAGATGATTTTGCGGCAGATTTGAGCCGAAGTTTCTCTCCTTTAGATGATAAGGAGCGTTCCCTAGCCTGGAATCTGGAAGGAGCTTGGCTCGACCATACGGGTTATACAGGTACCTTTATTATGTGGAATCGGGAGAAGCAGGAAGCTGTCATCTTTCTGTCCAATCGAACGTATGAAAAGGATGAGCGTGCCCAGTGGATAGTTGACCGAAATCAAGTCATGAAAATCATTCGTCAAGAGGAGTAGGGAGAAGCATGTCAAAAACCGTAAAAGGAACTCTGTATACAGTAGTGGCAGGGATTGCTTGGGGCTTGTCTGGAACCAGTGGCCAATACCTGATGGCACACGGGATTTCTGCTCTAGTCTTGACCAATCTGCGGCTTATCATTGCAGGTTTGGCACTGGTAGTCTTATCCTATATGACTGCAAAGGATAAACTCTATGCTTTTTTAAAAGACAGAAAAAGTCTTTTATCTCTGCTGTTGTTTGCCTTGTTTGGACTTTTCTTAAACCAGTTTGCCTATCTTTCTGCCATTCAGGAAACCAATGCTGGCACGGCGACAGTTCTCCAGTATGTATGCCCCGTTGGGATCTTGGTTTATACTTGTATCAAGGACAAGGTGGCGCCTACTCTGGCTGAGATTATTTCAATTGGTTTAGCAATTGGAGGAACGTTTCTTATCGCGACGCATGGGGAACTTGACCAGTTGTCTGTCACACCTGCTGGTCTTTTCTGGGGCCTCTTTTCTGCCCTAACCTATGCCCTCTATATCATCCTTCCCATTGCTTTGATTAAGAAGTGGGGCAGTATTTTGGTGATTGGTGTCGGTATGGTTATTTCTGGTGTAGTGGCTATTCCTTTCACAGGAGTTTTACAGGCCAGCATACCGACTAGCTTAGATCTTCTCTTTGCATTTGCTGGGATTATCATCATCGGAACGGTTTTTGCCTATACAGCTTTCCTAAAAGGGGCTAGTCTGATAGGCCCTGTTAAGTCTAGTTTATTAGCTTCCATAGAGCCAATTTCAGCCGTTTTCTTTGCCTTTCTGATTATGAAGGAACAGTTTTATGCGATTGATTTTGTCGGTATGGCTATGATTTTACTAGCCGTGACCATTATTTCTTTGAAAGATTTACTGCTGGAAATAAAGAGTAAGTAATAAAAAAATCCACTCAATCGAGTGGATTTTGTGTGTATAGATGATTATTCTTTATTTTCGTGTGGCAAAATCAAGTTTAAGATAATTCCTGTCATGGCTGATAGAGCAGTACCTGAAAGTGTAACTGGGCCGAGTTTGAGGATGGCTCCACCAAGTCCAAGTACCAACATGGCACTAGCTATGATGAGGTTACGCATTTGGCTGAAGTCAACGCGCTCTTTAATCAAAACTTTTAGCCCGTTACTGGCGATAACTCCGTAGAGAAGGATGGACATGCCACCAAGCACAGCACTTGGGATTGTTGAGATCAAGGCAGTGAATTTACCAAGGAAGCTAAGTGCAATGGCGATGAAGGCCGCGTTACGGATAACAGAGACAGAAGCGATACGAGTCATCCCGATAACCCCTGTATTTTCGCCGTAAGTCGTATTAGCTGGTCCACCGAGGAAGGCTGATACAGATGTCGCGATACCGTCACCGAGAAGAGTACGGTGAAGACCTGGATCTTTCAAGAATTGACGGCCACAGATTTGGCTCAAAACTGTGTGGTCTCCAATGTGTTCTGAAATTGTTACAATAGCGATTGGCAAGATGGCGATGGTTTCAGGACCGAAGTACAAGTTGTACTCTTTAAAGGCACCACCCGTATTAAATGGTAAATAGAAACCAGGAATTTCAAACCAGTTGGCTTGAAGAACAGGAGTGAAGTCAACTAATCCAAGAACTAGGGCAAATAGGTATCCACCGATGATGGCAAAGAGGAAAGGAATGATACGGAGGAAACCTTTTCCTTTTGTATTGATAAAGGCTGCAATCAAGAACGTAACAACGGCTACAAGGGCATTTTTCCAGTTTCCATCTGCTACAAGTCCAGCATTCGTTACAGCTGAACCAGCAAGTCCAAGACCGATAACGATAATCATAGGTCCGATAATAATTGGTGGCAAGAGTTTGTCAATCCATTTCGTACCTGCAAAACGAACACTTGCTGCTACAAGGACATAGACCAAACCAGTCAGGATAACTCCAGTTTGAGCGGCAGATACATCGCCCCCCATTTCTTTCATGGCTAGAGACATAGCCGTGATAAAGGCAAATGAAGAACCTAGATAAACTGGAACCTTAAAGCCAGTAGAAATCATGTAGATAAGTGTTCCAATACCAGAAGCAAAGAGAGCAACCGATACAGGCATTCCCAAAATTAAGGGAACGAGAATGGTTGCACCAAACATGGCAAATACGTGCTGGAAGCTGAGAAGAATACCTTTACCAGCAGAAGGACGTTGATCAACGTCTAGTAACAAGTCAACAGTTGATTCCTGTTTCATAAAAACCTCACTTTTGGGCACCAAAAAAGAGCCCATTATTTTATAGCAATAGGCCCTCAGAGTAAGACTTTTTAAAAAATAGTTATCTTTTAAAAATTTATATAAATCTGCGCCTTCGTCACCTCACAGGATGACATTAAAAACCTTTGCTTAGGATAGTATAGCAGAAAAAATTCGTTTTGTAAACGAATTTTTCCCGAGCCTGGAAATGGGAGAGCGAGGTCCGTTTTGTAAATAATTTTTTTACTAAAAAAATTAAAGTGGGCGTTTGTTTGGCATGCCGGCCTTTCTTGGGTACTTGTTAGGCGTCTCCTTTTTCTTTTCGACCACTGTGATATAACGGGGATCTCCATTTGGAAGGGCGTAGCTGAGGTTGTCCTCTACCTTGCTAAAGAGGAGATTGAGAGCATTCTTGGCTTCTAACAATTCCTCAGGAGCATTGCTGGCCTTGAGCGCCAGTAGTTTTCCACCAACTTTAAGGTAGGGAATGGTCAACTCAGATAAGACTTGCATACGGGCAACTGCACGAGCTGTCACCACATCAAACTGGGCACGGAAGTTCTTGTCTTGAGCAAAGTCTTCTGCTCGTCCATGGTAGAAGTGAACACCATCCAAATCCAACTCTTGAGCCAAAAGCTGAAGGAAGTTGATGCGCTTATTGAGCGAATCAATGATGGTCACATCTAACTGAGGATAGAGGATTTTCATGGGTAGACTAGGAAATCCTGCCCCAGCCCCGATATCAAGAAGTTTGATAGTTTCATTTGAAATCAAGCCTTGCAGAATAGGTGCAATCGAATCATAAAAATGTTTGAGATAAACTTCTTCTTTGTCTGTAATAGCGGTCAGGTTAATCTTTTCATTCCACTCGACCAAGAGTTCAAAATATCGTTCAAATTGGTTCTTTTGCTGGTCCGAAAGTGGAAGATTTTGCTCAGCTAGTAGGCTGTAAAATGTTTCTGGTTTCATAGTACTTTCCTTCTCTAGTATCATCTTATTTTACCATATTCGTTAAAATTTTGATATACTGGTAGTAATCTAAAAGCAGAAAGGAATAAGATTATGACTTGGATTATTCTTGGAGTTTTGGCTCTGATTGTTATTTTTGTGATTGTTAGCTATAACGGTTTGGTTAAAAATCGTATGCAGACCAAGGAGGCTTGGAGCCAGATCGATGTTCAGTTGAAGCGTCGTAATGATCTCCTCCCAAACTTGATTGAAACAGTCAAAGGCTATGCCAAATATGAAGGTTCTACCTTGGAAAAAGTAACAGAACTTCGTAGACAAGTAGCTGCAGCAACTTCACCAGCAGAAGCTATGAAGGCCAGTGATGCCCTTACCCGCCAGATTTCTGGTATCTTTGCAGTAGCAGAGAATTACCCAGAATTGAAAGCTAGTGCTAACTTTATCAAATTGCAAGAAGAGTTGACCAATACAGAAAATAAAATTTCTTACTCTCGCCAACTCTACAACAGTGTTGTCAGCAACTACAATGTAAAACTTGAAAGCTTCCCAAGTAATATCATCGCAGGACTATTTGGCTTTAAAGCTGCAGACTTCCTTCAAACACCTGAAGAGGAAAAGGCAGTTCCTAAAGTTGACTTTAGCGGTTTAGGTGACTAAGATGTTGTTTGATCAAATTGCGAGCAATAAACGAAAAACTTGGATTTTGTTGCTGGTTTTCTTCCTACTCTTGGCCTTGGTTGGTTATGCGGTTGGCTATCTCTTCATGCGCTCAGGTCTTGGGGGTATGATTATTGCCTTGATTATCGGTCTTATCTACGCTCTGACCATGATCTTTCAATCGACAGAGATTGTCATGTCTATGAATGGGGCGCGTGAGGTTGATGAGCAAACAGCACCAGACCTCTACCATGTAGTGGAAGATATGGCCATGGTCGCTCAGATTCCTATGCCGCGTGTTTTCATCATTGAGGATTCTTCTTTAAATGCCTTTGCAACAGGTTCGAATCCGCAGAATGCAGCTGTCGCAGCTACTTCGGGTCTTCTGGCTATCATGAATCGCGAGGAACTGGAAGCTGTTATGGGGCATGAGGTCAGTCATATCCGAAACTACGATATCCGCATTTCGACCATTGCTGTTGCCCTTGCCAGTGCTATTACCCTTCTGTCTAGTATGGCAGGACGGATGATGTGGTGGGGTGGCGCAGGTCGCAGACGGAGTGATAATGATCGCGATGGAAATGGTTTGGAGATTATCATGCTTGTTATCTCTCTCTTAGCCATTGTTCTAGCACCTCTCGCGGCAACTTTGGTGCAACTTGCAATTTCCCGTCAGAGGGAATTTCTGGCGGATGCATCCAGTGTGGAGCTGACTCGCAATCCTCAAGGGATGATCAATGCCTTGCGCAAGTTGGATAATAGCGAGCCAATGCATCACCATGTCGATGATGCCAGCAGCGCTCTGTACATCAATGATCCCAAGAAAGGTGGTGGACTCCAAAAACTATTTTACACCCACCCACCTATATCAGAACGAATCGAACGCTTGAAACACATGTAAAAAGAATCCAGAGCTCGTCTCTGGATTTTTGCTATGTTCAACATTTATAAATCTTGTAAATCAACGACTTCCAAACCTTCCTCTGTCAAACGATAGATACTCGTACAGACCTCTTTTAAGAAGCGTCTGTCATGCGAAACAGTGATTAGACCGCCTGGATAGGAGGCAAAGAGTTTTCTGATTTCGGGTTGAGAAGTGGGAGAAAAATTACGTGTAGGCTCATCCAGAAGTAGAAAGTTTGGTTTTCGCAACACTAAATCCAAAAGTAGAAGTTTACCCTGTTGACCGCCAGATAGGGAGCGAATTTGGTGCTGCATCTCTGGATAGCTGAAATTGAGACTGGCTAGGTGGGATTGGATTTTCTGTAGTTCCTCTTTTTCCCCAGTTTTGCTGAGATAGGCTACTGGAGATAGATCCAATTGCAGTTTTTTATGGTAATCTTGTGGCATAAAACCAAGCGAAATCTCTCTTTTGGCGCTGAGCAGTTTTTGTAACTTGGCTAACAGAGTTGATTTCCCAACACCATTTGGCCCGATGATACCGATTTTATCTTGGCCACGGATCGTTAGTCGTAACTCCTGAGCTAAAATGCGCTCGTCAATGGACAAACTATCCTTCTCCAGTTGGACTAAGACTTTAGAAGCCGGTAATGGTTGGATGTCTGAAAAGAAAAGTTGGATTTGTTCCTCGTCAAGTGGCTTTTGGGTCATGGACTGGACTTCCTTTTCAAAGCGTTTTTCTTGAGAGAGTATATTTTTCATCTTTTTAGCCAGTAAGCGCCCAGCAACATCGTTTTTAGTGTTACGCAAGGCAGTTTCTACATTTTGCTTGACGCGACGATGCTTTTCCATGGTTTTGTCATAAGCTCTCTGGTCGTTAGCAGCTTGCTGACTTTGTTTGGCAAAACTAACCTTTCTCTGGTCACTATAGCTATCGTAGTCTAAATGCTCGACTAGCGTTTCCGCTTCTTTTCGATGCTTGACCAGTCGCAAGTGGACAATAGTATCTGCCGTTTGAGAAAGAAAGTCTTCATCATGGGAGATGAAAATAACAGTTTGCCTGGTTTTTTGAATCTGACTTTTTAGCCAATCAACCGTCTCAAGGTCTAGGTCATTTGAAGGTTCATCTAAAAATAGAATCTCAAAGGGTTTGGCTAATTCATGTATGAGCTGAATTTTCAAAGCCTCGCCCCCTGATAGACTGCCAATTTCTTGATCGCTAGCAAAACGGTCGCTATCAAAGTGCAACTCCTCCGCCAAACGATAAAGAATACTGTAGTCTAAATCAGCAGAATCCAAAAAGAAGTAGTCATGTAGAGTTTTCTTTTTCAGGTCCTCAGCTAGTTTTTGAGGAATGTAGGCCAGTGATTGAAGGTCAGACTGAATGTCGCCCTTGATAGTAAAATCAGGTAATGCTTCCCCCATTAAAGCTCGTAGTAAAGTCGATTTGCCATTTCCTTCTTCACCAATAATAGCAACCTTTTCCCCGTCTTGGATAGTCATGGTTAGGTCAGATACAAGATCTCGTAGATCTTTGTTTTGCGTGATGGTTAGATGATTGATTTTTATCATATTGTTGCCCTTTCTAGAATGTCGATAGTGCATAACAAAAAGCTCTACTTTATCTAGTAGAGCCCAAAGTCACTGTTAAAAACTCTATTATCCTCGTTGAAAAGGTCGTCAAACTAGCTTGGAGCTGCCTACCCCAACCTAAAAGGAGCAGACGGTTAGCTTTCTAGTTTTTTTGATTTTCAATGGGGACAAGATACTAGAAAATCTAGTATAAAAAGAGCATGCAAAAAGAGACAAAAACAAGATCTACTAAATAAAGGTTCTTTATTTGATAGACTTAGTTGTTCATGTCTCCCTTACCTCCGAGTATTAGTACCTCTATCCTATACTTTTGAGGAAATTTTGTCAATAGAAAACAGGAAATTCTAGTTTTTATACTCAATGAAAATCAAAGGGCAAACTAGGAAGCGATCCGAAGACTGCTCAAAGCACAGCTTTGAGGTTGCAGATAGAGCTGACGAAGTCAGTAACCCATACCAACGGCAAGGGGAAGCTGACGTGGTTTGAAGAGATTTTCGAAAAGTATCAGAATCCGAAAACAGGTCCATAGAGAGTCAGTACGTGTTTGACATGCTGGTAATGGAACTTGTCATAGTTGCGCCAAGCGGTGCGTGCTTGATCGTTTAGTTTTAGACTACCAAGTCCAATCAATAGACTGGTACGTTGGTAAAATTTCTCAAGGTCGATTAAGATACTATTATCCAACTTTTCTGCTTTTTTAAGCTCTTGCAGAGTAGTATTTAGCAGTTCTTGTAGACGGAAATCATCGGTTGTACCTTGTTTACAGCTTTGGTAGCTTTTATTTAACTCGGAAAGTAGTTGGTAAGCTTCAGTGATGAGTGCTTTGTCTTCCATATGAGCATCCTCCCTGCTCTGGTGTATTCTTGCCTATAGTATAGCACTAAATAGGAAATATGTCATAGTAAATATGTTAAAAAATGAGGTTTTAATATCAAAGTTTGGAAAGCTGATTTATAGCCTTTTCATGGTATAATCAAGTGAGTACATCTTTATGGAGGAAATATGAAGTTAAATATTCAAGAAATTCGTAAGCAGCCTGAAGGTCTACACTTTGAACAAGCTTTAGACCTGGCAGCAGACTTGCGTAAACGAAATCAAGAGATTTTAGATGTCAAAGATATCCTTGCAGTGGGGAAGGTGCAGTATGAAGACCGTCTGTATTTTTTAGACTATCAGTTGTCATATACCATTGTTCTTGCTTCCAGCCGCAGTATGGAGCCAGTTGAGTTGGCAGAGTCTTATCCAGTGACAGAGGTTTTCATGGAAGGAGCAACCAATCAACTAGACCAGGAAGTTCTAGATGATGACTTGGTCTTGCCTATCGAAAATGGGGAAATCGACCTTGCTGAGAGCGTAGCAGATAATATCTTGCTCAATATCCCAATCAAGGTCTTGACGGCAGAAGAAGAGGCGGGCCAAGGATTTGTGTCAGGAAATGACTGGCAAATCATGACTGAGGAAGAATACCAAGCCCAACAAGCAGTCAAGAAAGAAGAAAACAGTCCTTTTGCAGGTTTACAAGGACTATTTAATGGAGACGAGTAGATGGTTTTATCCAAGAAACGTGCCCGTCATGTCATAGAGGAAATTATTGCCCTTTTTCCAGATGCTAAGCCTAGTCTTGATTTTACTAATCATTTTGAACTACTGGTTGCAGTGATGTTGTCAGCCCAGACCACAGATGCCGCAGTAAATAAGGCCACACCAGGCCTCTTTGCAGCCTTTCCAACGCCTCAAGCCATGTCTGTCGCGACTGAAAGTGAAATTGCCTCACATATTTCCCGTCTAGGACTGTATCGAAATAAGGCTAAATTTCTTAAAAAATGTGCCCAACAGTTACTAGACGATTTTGACGGTCAAGTGCCTCAGACTCGAGAGGAATTAGAAAGTCTAGCAGGAGTTGGTCGCAAGACAGCCAATGTTGTCATGAGTGTGGGCTTTGGAATTCCAGCTTTTGCAGTGGACACTCATGTGGAGCGGATCTGTAAGCATCACGATATCGTTAAAAAATCAGCTACGCCACTTGAAGTAGAAAAACGTGTCATGGACGTTCTACCACCAGAAGAGTGGTTAGCAGCCCACCAGGCCATGATTTACTTTGGACGAGCTATCTGCCATCCCAAAAATCCAGAATGCGATCACTATCCCCAATTATATGATTTTAGTAATGTTTAAGGGGACTCTGAAAAAGTTTTTGCTTGATTTTAAGGGTGCTTTGTGCTATAGTAAATGATAACTAAATAGTCCTTTAAACCTGTCCCGTGAGGCAGGCAAGGAGCGCGATAAAGTAGAAGGGTGAAGTCTATACTATTTATAGTAGGGCTCGCTTGGCTATACATTTCAAGTCTCCTTGTAGAAGGAGACTTTTCTTTTTGGAGGTTTGTCATGAAGACAAAAGAAGTTGTAGACGAATTGACTGTCAAACGAGCGATTACGCGAATTACTTATGAGATTATTGAGCGCAATAAAGATTTGAATAAGATTATCCTAGCTGGGATAAAAACGCGTGGTGTTTTCATCGCTCATCGTATCAAAGAACGCTTGGAGCAGTTGGAAAATATCACTGTTCCTGTTGTGGAATTGGACACCAAACCTTTCCGTGATGATGTTAAAAGCGGAGAAGATACTTCTTTGATTTCTGTTGATGTGACAGACCGTGAAGTTATCTTGGTGGATGATGTGCTTTATACAGGTCGTACCATCCGTGCTGCTATCGATAACATTGTCGGACATGGTCGTCCTGCGCGCGTGAGTCTTGCGGTGCTAGTAGATCGTGGACATAGAGAATTGCCAATCCGTCCAGATTACGTTGGGAAAAATATCCCAACCAGTCGTTCTGAAGAAATCATCGTAGAGATGACAGAACTTGATGGCCAAGACAGAGTTCTGATTACTGAAGAAGCTTAGAAAGCTGAAGGAGTAGCCATGTCAGAAAATCAACAAGCATTGAACCATGTGGTGTCCATGGAAGACCTCACTGTCGATCAAGTGATGAAATTGATTAAGCGAGGAATTGAGTTTAAAAATGGAGCCCAGCTTCCTTATGAAGACCATCCGATTGTTTCAAATCTTTTCTTTGAGGATTCTACACGGACACATAAGTCCTTTGAAGTGGCAGAGATTAAGCTAGGGCTGGAGCGACTGGACTTTGATGTGAAGACCAGCTCAGTAAACAAGGGTGAGACACTGTATGACACAATCCTAACCTTGTCTGCGCTTGGTGTAGATGTCTGCGTGATTCGCCACCCAGAGGTCGATTATTACAAAGAATTGATTACGAGTCCAACCATTAAGACTTCCATCATCAATGGTGGAGATGGTTCAGGTCAACATCCTAGTCAGAGCTTGCTTGATTTGATGACCATTTATGAGGAATTTGGTCACTTTGAGGGTCTCAAGGTTGCTATTGCAGGTGACTTGGATCATTCACGTGTTGCCAAATCCAATATGCAAATTTTGAAACGCTTGGGAGCTGAACTTTTCTTTGCAGGACCTGAGGAATGGAGAAGTCAAGAGTTTGCGGACTATGGACAGTTTGTAACTATTGATGAGATTGTTGATCAGGTGGATGTTTTGATGTTGCTCCGCGTTCAACATGAACGCCATGATAGTGGTGCAGTCTTTTCAAAAGAAGACTACCATGCCCAACATGGTTTGACTCAAGAACGTTATGATCGCTTAAAAGAAACAGCAATAATCATGCACCCAGCTCCAGTTAATCGAGATGTGGAAATTGCTGACCACTTGGTTGAAGCTCCAAAATCACGCATTGTCCAACAAATGACCAACGGTGTCTTTGTTCGAATGGCAATCTTAGAATCCGTATTGGCGAGTAGAAACGCCAATTAAAACACAAGACGTTAAAAGACGCCAGTGAGCGTCCACGAGAGGTGAAAATATGACAAAAAGACTTCTAGTATTAGAAGATGGCACAGTTTTTGAAGGCAAGGCCTTCGGAGCAGATATTGATGTAACAGGCGAAATCGTCTTTAACACAGGGATGACCGGCTACCAAGAGTCCATTACAGACCAGTCTTATAATGGACAAATCTTGACCTTTACTTATCCTTTGGTGGGAAATTATGGAATTAATCGTGATGATTACGAATCCATTATTCCGACTTGTAAGGGAGTTGTCGTTTTTGAAGAAGCACGTCGAGCTAGCAACTGGCGCAACCAAATGACGTTGGATGAATTTTTGAAAGCCAAGAAAATTCCAGGGATTTCAGGAATTGATACGCGTGCACTTACCAAGATTATTCGTAAGCACGGTACTATGCGTGCAACCTTGACTCATGTTGGAGACAGTATGGACCATGTAACTGACCAGCTTCAAGCAACAGTCCTGCCGACAGACAATATCAAGCAGGTTTCTACTAAAACTTCCTATCCAGCTCCAGGAGTTGGTTTGAGTGTGGTCTTAGTAGACTTTGGTCTTAAACACTCAATTTTACGTGAACTTTCCAAACGAAACTGTAATGTGACCGTCGTTCCGTATTCAACAACAGCGGAAGAAATTCTCCACCTCAATCCTGACGGAGTTATGTTGTCAAATGGTCCAGGTAACCCAGAAGATGTTCCAGAAGCACTGGACATGATTCGTGGTGTGCAAGGAAAAATTCCAATTTTCGGAATTTGTATGGGACACCAACTCTTTGCCATGGCAAATGGGGCTAAGACCTACAAGATGAAGTTTGGTCACCGCGGATTTAACCACGCGGTACGTGAGATTGCTACAGGCCGTATAGACTTCACCAGCCAGAACCACGGTTATGCAGTTAGCCGTGAGGACTTGCCAGATCATTTGATCATTACCCACGAAGAAATCAATGATAAATCAGTTGAAGGAGTTCGCCACAGATACCAACCAGGTTTTTCTGTACAATTCCACCCAGACGCAGCTCCTGGTCCTCATGATGCAAGCTACCTCTTTGACGAGTTTATCGAGATGATGGAAGCTTTTAAACAATCAAACTAAGAACGAGTAAAAGCTCGTCGGAGAACTTATGTAACTGAACACGGACGGAAAGCTCGGAATTTAGAGAAACCGACTTGGATTGTCAATCCTTCCTTGGTTTCCTAAAATTCAATCGCTTTCTATTCGTCCTTTATATCTTATTTCATGTCGCTCTGTGAGGCGACGAATAGAAAGGCAGGGCGTTTCTTTTAGTCCCTATCGGGCGAACTAAAAACTCCCTGCACTAGATTTTTTATCGAAAAATATCGTTTCTCTAAAAAATCGTCGGAGAATTTATTTAATGGCAACCTGAGAGTTGCCGAATAGAAAGGAGAAGGGTGGTCCGTATTTGCTGAACTGAATACGGGCTACGGACGGCGCTAAAAAGATAGTTATTCCTAGAACTGATAGTTCTTCGTCATAACTCCTATTTTAGCTTTGTCTGCTTGACGCCCTTAATATCTTAAAAATGCCTAAACGTACTGATATTCAAAAAATTATGGTGATTGGTTCTGGTCCGATTATTATTGGTCAGGCTGCTGAGTTTGACTACGCTGGGACCCAGGCTTGCTTGTCTTTGAAAGAGGAAGGTTATGAGGTTGTCTTGGTGAACTCAAACCCTGCCACTATCATGACGGATAAGGAAATTGCGGACAAGGTCTACATCGAACCGATTACACTGGAGTTTGTGACACGTATTCTCCGTAAGGAACGCCCAGATGCTTTGCTTCCAACTCTTGGTGGTCAAACAGGGCTCAATATGGCCATGGAATTGTCTAAAAACGGTATTCTAGATGAATTGGGAGTAGAACTTCTGGGTACTAAATTATCTGCTATTGATCAAGCGGAGGACCGTGACCTCTTTAAACAATTGATGGAAGAGCTTGAGCAACCAATTCCAGAATCTGAAATTGTCAACACAGTTGAAGAAGCGGTAGCCTTTGCTGCTTCAATCGGTTACCCAGTTATCGTCCGTCCAGCCTTTACCCTAGGTGGTACTGGTGGTGGTATGTGTGCCAACGAGGAAGAATTGCGTGAAATCGCTGAAAATGGGTTGAAACTGTCACCTGTTACCCAATGTTTGATTGAACGTTCAATCGCAGGTTTCAAAGAAATCGAATACGAAGTCATGCGCGATTCAGCTGACAATGCCCTCGTTGTTTGTAACATGGAAAACTTTGACCCAGTTGGAATTCATACAGGAGATTCCATTGTATTCGCCCCTGCGCAAACCATGTCAGACTATGAAAACCAAATGCTTCGTGACGCGAGCTTGAGCATTATCCGCGCTCTCAAGATTGAAGGTGGGTGTAACGTTCAGCTGGCCCTTGATCCGCATAGCTTCAAGTACTATGTTATCGAAGTAAACCCTCGTGTATCGCGTTCGTCAGCCCTTGCTTCTAAGGCGACGGGTTATCCGATTGCTAAATTGGCAGCTAAGATTGCCGTCGGTTTGACCTTGGATGAGGTTATTAACCCAGTCACGGGTTCAACCTATGCCATGTTTGAACCAGCCCTTGACTACGTGGTTGCCAAGATTCCACGTTTCCCATTTGACAAGTTTGAAAAAGGTGAGCGCCGTCTTGGGACACAGATGAAGGCCACTGGAGAAGTCATGGCTATCGGTCGAAACATCGAAGAATCTCTCCTTAAGGCCTGTCGCTCCCTTGAAATTGGGGTGCACCACAATGAAATGCCGGAACTTGCAGCAGTTTCTGATGATGCTTTGATTGAAAAGGTTGTGAAAGCCCAAGATGACCGTCTCTTCTACGTTTCAGAAGCTATTCGCCGTGGTTACACACCAGAAGAAATTTCTGAATTGACCAAGATTGATATCTTCTATTTGGATAAACTCTTGCATATCTTTGAAATCGAGCAAGAATTGGGTGCCCATCCACAAGATTTAGAAGTTTTGAAAACAGCTAAACTCAATGGTTTCTCAGACCGTAAGATTGCGGAGCTTTGGGAAACGACTGCCGATCAAGTTCGTCAACTTCGCTTGGAAAACAAGATTGTCCCAGTCTACAAGATGGTCGATACTTGTGCGGCAGAGTTCGACTCTGAAACGCCATATTTCTATTCAACCTATGGATGGGAAAATGAGTCTATCAAGTCTGACAAGGAATCTGTACTAGTCCTAGGTTCGGGTCCAATCCGAATCGGTCAAGGGGTTGAGTTTGACTACGCAACTGTTCACTCGGTTAAGGCTATTCAGGCCGCTGGTTATGAAGCTATTATCATGAACTCAAACCCAGAGACCGTTTCTACAGACTTCTCGGTATCTGACAAGCTCTACTTTGAACCATTGACTTTCGAAGATGTGATGAATGTTATCGACTTGGAGCAACCAAAAGGCGTTATCGTTCAGTTTGGTGGTCAAACAGCTATCAACCTTGCGGAGCCATTGGCAAAAGCAGGTGTGACCATCCTTGGTACGCAAGTCGCTGACTTAGACCGTGCCGAAGACCGTGACCTCTTCGAGCAGGCCCTTAAAGACTTGGATATTCCTCAGCCACCAGGTCAAACAGCAACTAATGAAGAAGAAGCTGTGCTTGCAGCTCGCAAGATTGGTTTCCCAGTCTTAGTTCGCCCATCTTATGTTTTAGGTGGACGTGCTATGGAAATCGTTGAAAACGAAGAAGACCTCCGTTCTTACATGCGTACAGCTGTTAAGGCTAGTCCAGACCACCCAGTTCTTGTTGACTCTTACATTGTTGGGCAAGAGTGTGAAGTTGATGCCATCTCAGACGGAGAAAATGTCCTTATCCCTGGTATCATGGAGCACATCGAACGTGCCGGTGTCCACTCAGGTGACTCAATGGCCGTTTACCCACCACAAACCTTGTCTCAAAAGGTGCAGGAAACCATCGCAGACTATACCAAACGCCTAGCAATCGGTCTTAATTGTCTTGGGATGATGAACATCCAGTTTGTCATCAAGGACGAAAAAGTCTATGTTATTGAGGTCAATCCACGTGCCAGCCGTACGGTGCCATTCCTTTCTAAAGTGACCAATATTCCGATGGCTCAGGTAGCAACTAAGCTCATTCTTGGTCAAAGTCTTGAAGAACTTGGCTACCAAGATGGCCTTTATCCAGAAAGCACTCGCGTTCATATCAAGGCGCCTGTCTTCTCCTTTACGAAACTAGCTAAGGTAGACAGCTTACTAGGCCCTGAAATGAAGTCAACAGGTGAAGTTATGGGTTCTGATACAACTCTTGAAAAAGCTTTGTACAAGGCCTTTGAAGCTTCTTATCTTCACTTACCAACCTTCGGGAATGTTGTATTCACTATTGCAGATGATGCTAAAGATGAAGCCTTGGACTTGGCTCGCCGTTTCCAAAATATTGGCTATGGTATCCTCGCAACAGAAGGGACAGCAACCTTCTTTGCCAGTCATGGACTAGAAGCCCAACCTGTTGGTAAGATTGGTGACGATGAACAGGATATCCCAAGCTATGTTCGTAAAGGAAAAATCCAAGCGATCATCAATACTGTCGGAACCAAACGAACTGCTGACGAAGATGGTGAGCAAATCCGTCGTTCAGCCATTGAACACGGTGTGCCACTCTTTACAGCCCTAGATACTGCTAATGCCATGCTTAAGGTGCTTGAAAGCCGTAGTTTTGTCACAGAAGCGATCTAGTTGAGAAATATTTTTCACAGTTTTAAAGCCAGCGTCAAAAAACGCTGGCTTTTACAATACTGATATTGCCTATTTCAACTATCATTTCTTTTATTAGGAATCATTCTAAAATGTGATATAATAAGGGTGAATTGGAAATAGGTAAACTATTTTCATCATTCTTTCAAAAAAATATTCTATTAAGAAATATGTAAAGACAGATTAGAAAGTGGGAAATCCCTATGTCCTCTTATGAAAAAGTCTCTCTTTCTGAGATCAATCAATCTATTGAGACTCCAAATAACAATCATTTTTGGCAAAATCTAAAAGCATTCTTAGGACCTGGTGCACTTGTGGCAGTTGGCTACATGGATCCTGGAAATTGGATCACCAGTGTGGTTGGTGGCGCCTCCTACAAGTACAGCCTTTTATTTGTTATTTTAATTTCATCCATCATTGCTATGCAGCTACAACAGATGGCTGGGAAGCTCGGTATCGTGACTAGGATGGACCTAGCACAAGCAACAGCTCATCATGCTCCCAAGTGGCTTCGCTATAGTTTGTGGGTGATTTTAGAATTAGCTTTAATGGCGACAGACTTGGCTGAGGTTCTAGGTTCAGCGATTGCCTTAAATCTTTTGTTTAAAATACCGATTATGATTGCTATCCTCTTAACCGTTTTAGATGTGTTTCTTTTGTTGTTGTTGATGAAATTTGGTTTCAAAAAAATTGAAGCTATTGTTACGACCCTTATTTTAACCATATTAGCCATCTTTACCTATCTTGTGGCCTTAGCCAATCCAAGTATCCAGGGGATCATTGGTGGTTATTTGCCAACTTCAACTTTATTTGAAACACCGTTACCGGGTCATGAAAGTCAATTGACCTTGGCTCTAGGGATTGTAGGAGCGACAGTCATGCCCCATAATCTCTATCTCCATTCCTCTCTATCCCAAACAAGGAAAATCAATCACAAAGATAAGAAGGATGTTCGAAAAGCAGTTCGCTTTATGACCTGGGATTCAAATCTTCAGTTGTCCCTAGCCTTTATTGTCAATTCCTTACTTCTCATTTTAGGTGCCTCCCTCTTTTTTGGTCATGCATCTGAAATTTCAGCTTTCTCCCAAATGTATAATGCTTTACAGGATTCGACAATAGCAGGAGCGATAGCCAGCTCAACCTTGTCAACTTTATTTGCTCTAGCCCTCTTAGCAAGTGGTCAAAATTCGACCATTACAGGCACTTTGACAGGACAGATTGTCATGGAAGGTTTCTTACATCTAAGATTGCCTCAGTGGCTTATCCGTATCGGTACCCGTATTTTTGCCTTGCTACCTGTGATTATAGTCGCCGTTTTATTTGGGTATCAAGAAAAAACCTTGGATCAGTTATTGGTCTATTCACAGGTCTTTCTTTCAATCGCTCTTCCGTTTTCAATTTTCCCCTTGATTTATCTAACCTCTAAAAAGTCACTGATGGGAGAATTCACCAATGCCAAGTGGAACACAATCCTAGGTTACGCAGTTTCCATTATCTTAACCATTCTCAATATCAAACTTCTTTTTGATATTTTTTAAACTTGTTCAAATTAGTTTTCGGTACTAGCTTGAAGCTTGATATTGAGATAATAGCAGTGGTTGGTTCATAAAAACATAAAAAGAAGTAAAAAAAAGAACAGTAGTAACTGTTCTTTTTATGATTATTTGAGACCGTATTTTTTGTTGAAACGATCCACGCGTCCATCTGCTTGAGTGAACTTTTGACGTCCAGTGTAGAATGGGTGTGAGTCTGATGAAATTTCCACACGGATCAATGGGTAAGTTTCGCCTTCAAACTCAACAGTTTCGTTAGAGCGTTTAGTTGAACCGCTAAGGAATTTGTAACCAGTAGTTGTGTCCATGAAGACAACTGGGCGATATTCTGGATGGATATCTTTTTTCATTTTGCAATATTTCCTTTCTGCCATGGTCTCTTTGCGAGCCATAGATTGTTACCTTACTAGTCTATCAGATTCTGATAAGTTTGGCAAGTATTTTATCAGTTTTTAAGCAAGTTTTTTAACTTTTGATAGATGATTTCGTTTTCTTCTAGACTATAGGAATTGGCGCCACTAGCTAATGGATGTCCTCCTCCGTCGTGTTCTTTGGCAATTTCATTGATAGGGGTGATTTTACTGCGCATACGCACACGGAAGTGACCGTCAACTTGCTCAACAAAGATGGCCCAAGCCTTAACGGTATCAATTCGACCAGGTGCCCCGACAATCGCAGCCGTTTCAGCATCCGTAACCTTATATTTTTCCAAGATGTCTTGAGTAAGCAGAACGCGTGCAGCCCCATTATCATCAACTTCTAAGTGATCATAAACATACCCTTGCAATTTTGCAATCTTGAAGCTCATGGTATCCATTTGACGAGACAATCCAGCAAAGTCAAAATCAACTTCTCGGAGCTGGCCAGCTATTCTAAAGGTACGGGCACTAGTTGAAGGGTAGAGAAAACGCCCAGTGTCCCCGACAATTCCTGCATAGAGAAGTCGTGCCACTTCACTAGACAAAGCCAGCTGATTTTCTTGAGCAAATAGAGCAATCATTTCACTAGCACTGCTTGAACTTGTATCCACCCAAGATAGGTCACCATAGATATCATCATTTGGATGGTGATCGATTTTGATGGTGAAAGCAGCTTGTTCATAGCGTTTATCATCGATACGAGGACGATTCGCTGTATCACAAATAATAGCAAGAGCTTCGTGGTAGTCACTGTCTTGGACAGTATCCATTTCCGCCATCCAGGATAGAGTTGGTTCGTTAAAACCGACTGCTTTGATGGTCTTTTCTGGAAAATGGTGTGTAAGAAGAGCTTTCAAGCCTACCTGACTCCCTATGGCATCAGGATCTGGTTTCATATGACGATGAATGATAATGGTATCGTATTCTTTGATTTTCTCTAATATTTGCTGGCAAATTTCCATAATAACCTCAATTCTTTCTCATTTCATTGTAGCACAAGAATTTTTATTTTTAAAATGAAAAAGATATGATATAATGGAGGAAGATAAATTGAGGAGGACGATATGGCATTAGCAAAAATTGTATTTGCCAGTATGACCGGTAATACCGAAGAAATTGCAGATATTGTAGCAGACAAATTACGTGACTTGGGCTTGGATGTCGATGTGGATGAATGTACAACTGTTGACGCTTCAGACTTCTTGGAGGCGGACATCGCAATCGTTGCGACCTATACTTATGGTGATGGAGAATTGCCTGATGAGATGATGGACTTCTACGAAGACCTAGCAGATATCAACTTGAATGGCAAAATCTACGGGGTTGTTGGATCAGGTGATACCTTCTACGACGAATTCTGTAAGGCTGTTGATGACTTTGATCGCGTATTTGTAGCGACAGGAGCAGAAAAAGGTTCAGAGTGCGTTAAAGTAGACCTTTCTGCCGAAGAAGAAGACATCGAACGCTTGGAACAATTCGCAGAAGAATTGGCTGCAAAAGTAGGATAAGAATCAAACTGCGCTGACTGGAAGTCACATTAATATACAAAAGAAGTTGAGATTTCTCAACTTCTTTTGTATATTAATGTGATACGCGACGGCGAGCTGCCTTTTTGCGGTTTTCTTCGATGAAAGCTGCTTTTTGCTCTTCTGGCTCAATCACTTTCTTTTTAATTGCGTATACTGCACCTGCAACGGCAGCGACAGTTCCCGCGACACCTGTTACAAGACCTTTTGCGAATCCTTTAGCCATGAGTCTTCCTCCTTTATCTTCCCGATCAGCCAGGCTCCTTAAGAGGTAGCATTTTTCTGACTGACCTTTTTGTGATATAATAATAGTAACGAAAAAATGGGAATTTTTCAAGGAAAAAAGATGAAAACAAAAATAATTGTGATTGTTGGACCGACTGCTGTTGGGAAGACAGCCCTTGCTATTGAAGTAGCCAAGCGCTTTGGTGGAGAGGTGGTCAGCGGTGACAGTCAGCAAGTATACAGAGGGTTGGATATTGGGACGGCCAAGGCCAGCCCAGAGGAGCAAGCATCTGTTCCTCATCATTTGATTGATGTCAGAGAGGTGACCGAGTCTTACTCGGCTTTTGATTTTGTTTCAGAAGCTAAGAAGGCTATTGAGGATATTCATAACCGTGGTAAGCTTGCTATTATCGCGGGTGGTACAGGGCTTTATATCCAGAGCTTGCTGGAAGGATACCATCTAGGTGGAGAAACACCTCATGAGGAGATTTTAGCTTATCGGGCTAGCTTGGAGCCTTATTCAGATGAGGAATTAGCCCATCTCGTGAAGCAAGCAGGTCTTGAAATTCCCCAGTTTAACCGTCGTCGTGCCATGCGCGCCTTGGAGATTGCCCATTTTGGTCAGGATTTGGAAAATCAAGAGACTTTGTATGAACCTCTGATTATCTGCTTAGATGATGAGCGTAGTCAGCTTTATGAACGTATCAACAACCGAGTGGATCTGATGTTTGAGGCTGGGCTTTTGGATGAGGCCAAGTGGCTTTTTGACCATTACCCTGATGCGCAGGCAGCCAAAGGAATTGGCTACAAGGAACTATTTCCATATTTCCGTGGGGAGCAGACTTTAGAGGAAGCTAGTGAGAGTCTCAAACAGGTTACCCGTCGTTTTGCCAAGCGTCAGTTGACCTGGTTCCGTAATCGCATGCAGGTGACCTTTTATCAGATAGGAGAGTCTGGCGTGAAGGAGCGTATTCTAAGCCAGATTGAGGAGTTTTTAAATGATTGAAACGGAGAAAAAAGAAGAACGGGTCCTGCTAATTGGTGTTGAACTGCAGGGCATGGATAATTTTGACCTGTCCATGGAAGAGTTGGCCAGTCTGGCTAAGACAGCTGGGGCAGTCGTAGTCGATAGCTACAGACAAAAACGTGAAAAATATGATTCCAAGACCTTTGTTGGCTCTGGTAAGTTGGAAGAGATTGCACTGATGGTAGATGCGGAAGAAATTAGCACTGTCATCGTCAATAATCGTCTGACACCACGGCAAAATGTCAATCTAGAGGAAGTTCTGGGTGTCAAGGTGATTGACCGTATGCAGTTGATTCTGGATATCTTTGCTATGCGAGCTCGAAGCCATGAAGGAAAACTTCAAGTGCATTTGGCCCAGCTTAAGTACCTCTTACCTCGCTTGGTTGGTCAGGGAATTATGCTCAGCCGTCAGGCAGGGGGAATTGGTTCCCGTGGTCCAGGTGAGAGTCAGTTGGAACTGAACCGACGTAGTGTTCGCAATCAAATCACAGATATTGAGCGTCAGCTTAAGGTAGTTGAGAAGAATCGAGCGACAGTCAGAGAAAAACGCTTGGAGTCAAGTACCTTTAAGATTGGTTTGATTGGTTATACCAATGCTGGGAAGTCAACCATCATGAACACCTTGACCAGTAAGACCCAGTATGAAGCGGACGAACTCTTTGCGACTCTGGACGCGACGACTAAGAGTATCCATCTGGGAGGCAATCTTCAGGTTACCTTGACTGATACTGTTGGCTTTATCCAAGATTTGCCAACAGAATTGGTGTCCAGTTTTAAGTCAACCTTGGAAGAAAGTAAGCATGTAGACCTTCTGGTTCATGTCATTGATGCCAGCAATCCTTATCACGAGGAGCATGAAAAAACGGTTCTGTCTATCATGAAAGACTTGGATATGGAGGATATTCCTCGTCTGACCCTTTATAATAAAGCGGATTTGGTGGAGGATTTCACGCCTACTCAAACGCCGTATGCCCTCATTTCTGCCAAGTCTGAGGATAGTCGTGAGCAGTTGCAGGCTTTATTTTTAGAGAAAATCAAGGATATTTTTGAATCCTTTACTCTACGGGTGCCTTTTTCTAAGTCCTACAAGATTCATGATTTGGAAAGTGTAGCGATTCTTGAAGATCGTGACTACCAAGATGATGGAGAAGCGATTACAGGCTATATTTCGGAGAAAAACAAATGGAGGTTAGCGGAATTTTATGACTGATATTAAAACCTTGGCTCTAAAATATGGGGGCTATACAAGTCTGGATAAGGTCTATCTGGATCAACTTCTAGCTGGCAAAACAGAACAAGAGCAGTTGGCTCTCATTACCCCTCCGCCCAGTGTAGTGAATGCTTACTTTGCAGAACTCTACCAGAAAAAGAGTCCTGAAGCTGCGACGGATTATTTTGCAGAACTAAGCCAGGAATTGAACCTCTACAATGCTGAGCCAAGTTTCACCTTTGAAAATAAGCCTTTCATTCGTCTTAATTTATCTGGCAAATCTTTTGGATTTTGCTACGAGAGTGAAGGACTGGGAAGGATTTTCTCTGAAAATGAAGAGGAAATCTCGAATGACTTGCTTTTTGAGATTGCGCAAATTTTCCCCCATCAACTCGTCTTTGAAGAGTCTGGAAAGATTTACATGAAGGATGCCGGAGACGAAGAAGTTGTTAGTGTGGAGAGTCTCACAGCTTTGACAGATTTGGAAAGCTTGGCTGATGGTTGCAAACGTCTCAAAGGTTATAGCCAAGAGGATTTATTACAAGAAGCTGTTGCTTTTTCTGGCAAGCGCTATTTCCGATCGGAAAACCGCACAGCCATGTTATATATTGATTAATTAGAAAGTATCAAATGGATATTCAATTTTTAGGAACGGGGGCTGGTCAGCCCTCTAAAGCCCGCAACGTCTCAAGTCTCGCCCTGAAACTCTTGGATGAGATTAACGAAGTTTGGCTCTTTGACTGTGGAGAAGGAACGCAAAATCGCATTCTGGAAACCACGATTCGACCACGTAAGGTCAGCAAAATCTTTATCACTCACCTGCATGGAGACCATATCTTTGGCTTGCCAGGATTCCTTTCTAGTCGTGCCTTTCAGGCCAATGAAGAGCAGACAGATTTGGACATCTATGGACCGCAAGGGATCAAGTCCTTTGTCTTAACTAGTCTTCGTGTGTCAGGTTCTCGTCTGCCTTACCGCATTCATTTTCATGAGTTTGGCCAAGATTCTCTAGGGAAAATCCTTGAGACCGATAAATTCACTGTGTATGCAGAGGAGCTGGACCACACTATTTTCTGTGTTGGCTATCGTGTCATGCAAAAGGACTTGGAAGGAACCTTGGATGCTGAGAAGCTCAAGGCTGCTGGTGTCCCATTTGGTCCGCTTTTTGGAAAAATCAAAAACGGCCAGGATGTTGTTTTGGATGATGGGACTGAAATCAAGGCGGCAGACTATATCTCAGCTCCCCGTCCTGGTAAGATTATCACTATTCTAGGAGACACCCGAAAAACCAATGCTAGTGTGCGTTTAGCTGTCAATGCCGATGTCCTTGTCCATGAGTCGACTTATGGCAAGGGAGATGAAAAAATTGCTCGCAATCACGGTCACTCAACCAATATGCAGGCAGCACAAGTAGCAGCAGAAGCCAGTGCTAAGCGCCTCTTGCTCAATCATATCAGTGCTCGTTTCCTTTCAAAAGATATCAGCCAGCTTAAGAAAGATGCAGCTAGTATTTTTGAGAATGTCCATGTGGTTAAAGACTTGGAAGAAGTGGAAATCTAGAAGATTGAGAAAGGATAAGTATGCGTACTATTCTCATTACCGGAGCTAGCGGTGGCTTAGCCCAAGAAATGGTCAAACTCTTGCCAGATGACCAATTGATCTTGCTAGGTAGAAACAAGGAAAAACTGGCACAACTCTACGGAAATCATCCTAATGTGGAATGGATTGAAATCGACATTACTGATGACTCAGCCCTAGAAACTCTGGTCGCTGACCTCTATCTCCGTTATGGCAAGATTGATGTCTTGATTAACAATGCTGGATATGGAATTTTTGAAGATTTCGACCAGATTTCTGACAAAGACATTCATCAGATGTTTGAGGTTAATACCTTTGCCCTGATGAACCTTTCTCGTCGCATTGGGTGTCGAATGAAGGAAAGTCGAAAAGGCCATATCATCAATATCGTTAGCATGGCAGGGTTGATAGCGACTAGCAAGTCCAGTCTCTACTCAGCGACCAAGTTTGCGGCTATTGGTTTTTCAAATGCTCTTCGCCTTGAACTTATGCCCTATAGAGTCTATGTGACAACGGTCAATCCAGGACCTATTCGTACTGCCTTTTTTGACCAGGCAGACCCAGATGGTAGCTACCTCAAGTCGGTTGACCGTTTCCTGCTGGAGCCAGATACGGTTGCGAAAAAAATCGTTAAGACCATAGGAAGAAATAAACGAGAGCTTAATCTCCCAGTCTTACTCAATCTAGCCCATAAGTTTTATACCCTCTTTCCCAAGCTAGCAGATAAGTTGGCAAGAGAAATCTTTAATTATAAGTGAGAAAGCTGTTCCCTTGAGGAATGGCTTTTTGCTTTAATAAGGAGAAGTTGTTGATCAAAAATAATCCCTGAAAATACTGGTAGTTTATCTCTATTTGATAGTTTTGGAGTATAATTGAGATAAGAAAGTTCATTAGATAAATGAAGTCCCAAACCAGCTAGCTTACCCTAGATAATGCCCTATGTATAGCCGGAGGTTGACAATGGAATTATTGACAATTGACCAAATTATTTCCATTATTGAGGAAGCGATACAAGGGCTTGACCCTGAGATAAGAGAAGGAATTGTCCTGAGCCATACTGAAGTGCCTGTGTCTGAATTGGATCGTTTGAAAAAACAACTACAAATACAAGATTTGGATCCGATTTTTAGGAAGTATATTCTGGTCTATAACTGGGGGCAGGTCGGTTTTTTAAGTTACCAGTTTGGATATGGGGACGACACTAGTCTTACTTGGCTGATCAATCGCAATTTGGAATACCACGATTACTCGACTCTACAAGAAAGAGGCTTGATCATCATTGCAATCTGGGGCGGTCTATGCTCTTGATGCAGAGATGAACTATGATGAAAAAATATGGCTGACACCAGATTTTCTAGCATTTGTTAGAGCCATGGGAACGGCCCAATCTGCAGTTTGGAAGGGTTGTGAAAGTGACTTCATCCGCTTGATGACTAGAATAGGTCATGCGTCCAGTTTGATATTTTGGCAGAGTCTGGTCGGGTTTTATGATTGAAAATAGAAGGAGCAGGTCATGGAATTTATTGTAGCTGAGGAAGGGATTCCTCAAAATATCGGATGTCACGGAGCCCTGATTGCCTATTATGGCAGTGAGATAGAATTTCATTATGAAACCGTTCCACCACACGGTGATGAGATTTTTTCTGCCAAGTTGCCTTTGTTGGGGCTTGATCTGCCCTTTTGGATCTATGGGAGAAATCTCATATTTTTAGATGCTTACTACCTATTAGCAGAAACAGTTAAGAAAGGGACTTGGAATCCCATAACGAGCATGCTCATCAACATTCATACGGGGGAATACGCCAGCCTAGACCACTGGTACAATCATATATCTATTGAGCAAAACGGTCTTGAGTTGAAAAATGATTATGATGGACAAGTCCTGACTTTGAAAACGGTTGACAAACTTCATTGGCTTGCCCTAGATGCTGAATCAGAAGAAAGGAACTAAAAATGGCAAAGAAAAGAGTTACATTACCAAAAGAGTTTAAGGATTTAATGGATGAAGGAAATATTGAAGCCCTTAAAGCAGTCTATGATCGTTGTGAATTAACCGCTCATGATGGAAGATTTAGCTTATGTACACCTCTGCATATGGGAGGAGTCCCGGATGAATTGGTTATCTGGCTGGTAGAAAAGGGCCTAGATATCAATATCCCTGATTATTATGGAGCAACTCCTTTGTATCGTCAGGCAACCATGGGGAGAGATACTGTAAAACTCTTGCTCGAATTGGGTGCAGACATTGAAAAAACCAATACCTATGGTGAGACACCCCTACATGTAGCAGCTGAGTTTTTCCATCCTAAGACTGTCAAACTTCTGATTGACAAAGGAGCAGATGTTAATGCCAAAAATGATATGGGTAGAACTCCTCTAGCTTCAGTCTTGATGGTTTGTCGGGGGATTTATATTGCCCAAACAGCTGAAATTGCCACCATGTTGGTAGAGGCGGGCGCTAAGAAAACTTCTGCTATGAAAGAAAAGGTTGAAAATATTGGTAAGGATTTTGAATTTCACAGAGAAGGTATCCATCCTGACTACATAGAGGCTGCAGATAAAGGCTTAACGAAGCTCTATGAGATATTTGATGTTAAGCCTGTAGCCAAACGAATAACCCACGATGGAGTTTCACCGATTAAGCTAGTAGAAGGATCCTGGGAGGAACAATATGAGGAACTTTGGTCCTTCTTAATCCCTTCGAGTGGGCCAGCCAAAACTGTTCAGGGAGAAGCTATCCGTATACCAGGCAGAGTTCGAGATGAACTGGATCGCAATGGTGGGGCCAACTGGGACAGAGACTATAGAAAAATGCTTCAAGCTCTCCCTCAATACCTGTCTTTAGGAAGCTCTCTTTCAGATCAAGAATTAGAAGAAATCAAGCAAGTCATTGCGCAAATCCACAGCAAAGAGAATGATGATGAAGCAAGTCTGGACCGTCTCTGCCAATTTGCTCTTGCTTGGATTAAGCAAAATCCTAACCCCATTCATCTAGAAGAACCAAGTTATAATCGTTGAAAGAAATTTTAAGCTAGTTAAAATAAAGAAATCATGGTGAAATGATGCAACTAATTGACCAAGTTAAAAAAATAGAAACTTATATTTGTGAGTGTTTTGAAGACTGGGATTTGGATGATCCTGTAGAGGAAGGATATCTGGAAGATTATCAGGGCATTTCTGGTGCTTCTGAGGAAGAGCTTCAAGCCTTTGAGGAAATATTTGGCATTCGTCTACCTAGTGACTTCAAAGAGCTCTATAGCTATAAAAATGGGAGTAAATACCTCTCTATTTTACCTTGTGTAATTGACCAGAGAGATTTGACTTTTTCTCTCATGAGTCTACAGGAAATTGAGACTTGTAAAAAGTACTTTCAAAATAGGGATGCTTTGTTAACAGAATTTCCCGACTATTTTTCTAGTCAAGACCTAGAAAACATGCGTGATAGTAGAATAAAGCCCTATCTTTTTAATAAAAAATGGCTTCCTTTTGCCCAGTATTGTGACTCTTGTTATCTTATGCTGGATTTTGATCCAGACCAGGAGGGTCAGGAAGGGCAGATTATTTGTTACATCCATGATCCTGATCAGGTGATCTATGCGGCTGAAAGCCTTACAAATCTGATTGAAGGGATAATGGATGAGATCATATGAACGGACAAATGTATCAGATTGCCTGTATCGTGGCAGCAGCTAGGAAGGCTTTAAAAAGTGGTAAAGAAATATGCTATAAGCCTGAAAAATATACAAATAAGTTGAGCTTTCAAATTTTGCCGTCAGAAAAAGGGGAAGTTATAGAACTATCTGTATCTGATTGGTTTGAAAATCTTAAGGAAAAGGGTTTGAAGGACTTACAATTATTTTGCCCTATCTCAGTAAATGACAGAGGTATTTTAGGTTTTTCCAATACGACACAGAGTTCAATTCTCTGTTTTTATAAAGATGGGAAGGCAAGTTATTTCCTACCAAATTGGAAATCTGCTTCCGCAGGCAGGGGCTGGGATGTTACCTACACCGAGTATGAATGGGAAAGGTCTTCTCAAGACATTCCCCACTATGAAAATAATATCGAAGAATTTAAGGACATATTGGCTCGTATAGAAGATTTAGCAATTAAAATTGAATGTGACAACTTTGCCAAAGTCTTTCACTCTGCTAGAAACTTTTTGCTAGACCCAGAATCTGGTAAAGGACTGGCAGAACCTCAAATTCCACCGCAACATCTAAGCATATTTAGAGCTGCAAGTGCAGCGGATGTTTTTGGAGGAATGGGCTCCTGGAATGATGAACCTGGATGGCTGGCACAAGACAAGGGACTGGGTCAAGTATACGATGAACTTTCAGATCAATTGCTAAGAAATATTAGATCAGCCATTCTATTTGCCATCAACGAGTGGTGATGGATTAGGAGAGAGGAAATGGGGAAGTTAAAGTTAAGTCTATTGAATAAATGGGAACTAGACAAGGACTACAATAGTGTTTTCAATTCTGTCATGTTACCTGATGGTAGAGCCTTTGTCTTAACCAGTGAGAAAGAAGCTTGCAATCGCTACTGTCTGCTAGAAGTATCTCCTTTGGGTGTGAAGGAGATAGATGCTTGGTATTGTGACCATGTTTGGGAGGAAGAGCCTCTACTCTTTACAGATGGACAAAATATTGGCATCATCAAGGCTGGCAAGGAAATAGTCTATTATACTGGTGATTTTTCTCATCCAGAAATCATTGCCATAAAGGATCCGCAAAGTATACTTCCTAAAAAGGCACAAGAGAGATATTTTCAAATCGTATCAGATAGCGACCAGATACCCGTGTGTTTTGAAAATCAAGTTTATACAAATCAGGCAAGAAACTTTGCCCTTTTAGAATTTGATCGAGAGAAAAAGCAGGCGAAGTGGACCACTTATTCGCATATTGATAAAAAAGAGTTAAATCACCACGACACGAACTCAAGTTTTTGTCCTAAAATCGATAGTATGAAATCTTGGAAGCAAGAGCTCTATGCCTTTAGCTCTGGAGAAAGTCAAACCTCTGTCAATAAATGGGGCATGGACTATTATGCTCTTGTTAAAATCTCTAGTGATGGTCGTATTATCGAAAAGTTATTAGAATCTGAACATTTAAAGGCTTTAGGCAAAAAAGCTGGTGTCAATGGAATTTTTACGGATTCGCCTTATCTTATCCTGAGCCCCTTATTTAAGAATGATGACTGGAAGGGTAAGCAAAAGCTATTTTCTCTGGCAACGAGAGAATGGTGCGATATAGCCTTGCCTAGAGGAATGAGTAAACACAAGCTTCAAAATATGACAGACAACTTTTGTTTAACCTTCCTTTACGACAGAGGATTAAAAGAACTTGCCCTTTGTCGGATTGACTAGGCTGTGAGGCTGAGTTTGGGAGCTTTTTATAGATAGGTGCTGAAATTTCTTGGTTAGTCTGCAATATTTATTTTGAGGTGTTTTCTTGTCAAATTTGACCAAGTATTGCAAATCGAATCTTAAAATAGTATACTAGAAATAGCAATTATGAAAACGTTTGCGTTTTTGTTGATGATGATTATTTAGGAGACAAAATATGGAATTAACAGCCATTTATCATAGACCAGAATCAGAGTATGCTTATCTTTACAAAGAAGGTCAGCTACATATCCGAATCAGAACCAAGAAAAATGATGTCCAGCAAGTCATTTTACATTATGGAGATCCCTTTATCTTTATCGAGGATAAGTATGAAGCCAAGAAAGAAATGACTAAAGTAACTTCAGACGCCTTGTTTGATTATTGGCAGGTTACGGTCTCTGTTGATTTTGCACGGATTCAGTATCTCTTTGAACTCCTTGATGAGGAGAGTCAGGGTGTTTTCTACGGTGATAAGGGTTGTGTAGAACATACTCAAGAAAACTTGGATGCTGAAGGCAATGGCTTTAAGCTTCCTTATATTCACGAAATTGACGGTTGTCAAGTTCCTGACTGGGTTTCAAATACCGTTTGGTATCAGATTTTCCCAGAACGCTTTTCTAATGGAAATCCTAATCTAACTCCTGATGGAGCTCGAGAGTGGGATTCTGCCATTGCGCCTAACAGGGATGATTTTTTTGGTGGAGACTTGCAAGGGATTATCGACCATCTGGACTATCTAAAAGATTTGGGAATCACTGGACTTTATCTATGTCCGATTTTTGAAGCTACAACCAATCATAAGTACGATACGACGGATTATTTTGAAATCGACCGTCACTTTGGAGACAAGGAAGTCTTTGCTACTCTAGTCGAGGAAGCTCACAAACGTGGTATCAAGATCATGCTAGATGCGGTATTTAATCATATTGGCGACCAGTCTGCCCAATGGCAGGATGTTCTAAAAAATGGAGAAAAGTCACCTTATAAAGATTGGTTCCATATTCAAGAATTCCCAATTACAGAGGATAAACTGAAAAACGCGAGAGAACTACCTTATCATACCTTTGCCTTTGCTAGCTATATGCCTAAGTTAAATACAGCAAATCCTGAAGTCAAAGACTATCTTTTAAGTGTTGCGACCTACTGGATTGAGAATTTTGATATCGATGCTTGGCGTTTGGACGTTGCCAATGAAATTGACCATCAGTTCTGGAAAGATTTTAGAAAGGCAGTTCTCGCTAAAAAGCCTGATTTGTATATTTTAGGTGAAATCTGGCATACGTCTCAACCTTGGCTAAAAGGGGATGAGTTCCATGCTGTCATGAACTACCCGCTCTCTGAAAGTATCAAGGATTATTTCTTGCGTCAGCATAAAAAGACAGAGCAGTTTATTTCAGAAATCAATAGCCAGTCAATGTACTACAAGCAACAAATCTCAGAAGTGATGTTTAACCTTCTGGATTCTCACGATACAGAGCGTATCCTCACAACTGCCAAAGGCAATGTGCAACATGTCAAGGCTGCTTTAACCTTCCTCTACCTTCAAAAAGGGACTCCTTGTATCTATTACGGAACAGAGCTTGCATTAATAGGTGGACCAGATCCCGACTGCCGTCGTGTCATGCCTTGGGACCGTGTGTCTGGGGACAATGATATGCTGAATTTCATGAAGAAATTAATCAAGGTCCGTAAGGAAGTGGCAAATATGATTCAGCATGGTTCATATTGCTTGCAAGAAGTGAAACCAGATGTTCTTGCTTTG